>NZ_JBEXGX010000006.1:0-333126 GCF_040607495.1 Streptomyces sp. NPDC005281
GGACGCTTCCTTTGTACTCACCCTCTCGGGCTTTCCTCCGGGCGCTTCCCTTCGGTCTTGCGTTTCCGACTCTATCAGACCGTTTCCGTATCCGACTTCCTCGGCGCTTTCCAGGTTTTCGCTTTCGCGTTTCCCTTTCCGGCGAGTCCGACTCTATCAGATCCTTTCGGGCCTGACTCCCAGTCAGCGGGGTTGTCTTCAAGCCTTTCAGCGCTTTCGCGTTTCGTGGCCTTTCGACTTTCACTACGCTAGCCGATTCCCTCGGTGACTCATAATCGAGTTCCGCAGGTTCGAAATTCAGACGTGCGAGCACGCCGAATAAGCCCCCGCTGCGGGGAAGTCGTAGGTAGTGGATTGGCCGCTCTCGGCTGCTGGCTGAACGCCGTAACCGGTTCAAGCGGCTCGGGCTACATTACGGATCCCCATGGGGCGCGTCAAGTTGAACGGCGGCGTGGCGCATGGGCTCTGTAAGGACTCACCGTCGGGTCGTCGGCGATCCAGAAACGCCAGGGATGGACGCCTCCGTCGCCGGAGACTCCCGTGCGCGGACCGTTGCGTACCTGGTCGGCGTGGGCGGGAGTCCCCGACAGCAGAGTAAGGGGCGAGCCCTCGGGGCCACAGGCGTCCGCTCCGTCGAGAGACCGGTCCACCCCCAGGGCCGTCGCGAGGCGCGCCGGCCCTTTGGCCAGTTCCTTGTCGTATCGGGCCGAGAGTCGACGTTTGCGCGCGAGATCGGCACCCCTGGTGACCTCGCCGGCCCGAAGCAGCACCCCACTGGGTCTGCCCTCCGGACCGCACACCAGGTTCATGCAGTGCCACATGCCATAGGTGAAGTACACGTACACATGACCGGGCGGGCCGAACATCACGCCGTTGCGGGCCGTGCGGCCGCGGTAGGCGTGCGAGCCGGGGTCGTTCGGGCCGTCATAGGCCTCGACCTCGGTGAGGCGCAGCTCGATCGGACCGTCCGGGGTGACGCGTACGAGGGCACGCCCCAGCAGGTCGGGGGCGACGTCCAGGACAGGGCGGTCGAAGAAGTCCCGCGTCAGGGGCGTACGGTCAGGGGCCGCGATCATGGCGTACGAGCTTAGTACCTCGGTCCCGCGAGCGCGGCGGAGTCCGGAGCGGTCCGCACGGATGCCTGCCCGCGGGGTGGTCAGGACTCCTCTCCCTTGCAAGGGTGAGGGCGCGGAACCGGTCGGGGCCGGATCGCGTTTGTAGGGATCAAGGGATCCATACAGACAGAGGACGAACAGGCATCGCCTGGGGAGGAAGTGCGACATGGGGTTCAAGCGGCTGCTTGCGAGCCTGGGGGCCGGTGGGGCTTCGGTCGAGACGGTGCTGACCGAGGCCAACACCGTTCCGGGAGGCGTCGTCCAGGGTGAGGTGCGGATCCAGGGTGGTTCCGTCGACCAGGCCATCGAGGGACTGTCGGTCGGTCTCCAGGCCCGGGTCGAGGTCGAGGGCCACGACGACCAGGAGTACAAGCAGAACATCGAGTTCACGAAGCTGCGGCTCGGCGGGGCCTTCCACCTTCAGGCCGGTGGCGTGCACACGGTCCCGTTCGGGCTGGAGATTCCGTGGGAGACGCCGGTCACCATGATCGACGGGCAGAGCCTGCGCGGGATGCACATCGGTGTGACCACCGAGCTGGACATCGCACGCGCCATCGACTCGAGTGACCTCGACCCGATCAACGTGCACCCGCTGCCGGCGCAGCAGGCGATTCTCGACGCCTTCATCCAGCTGGGCTTCCGCTTCAAGAACGCGGACATGGAGCGCGGCCACATCCGGAACACCCGTCAGCGGCTGCCCTTCTACCAGGAGATCGAGTTCTACCCGCCGTCGCAGTACCGCGGGCTGAACCAGGTCGAGCTGAGCTTCGTCGCGGACGACCGCGCGATGGACGTCATCCTGGAGATGGACAAGAAGCCGGGCATCTTCAGTGAGGGCAGCGACTCCTACCGCTCCTTCGAGGTGGGTCTGCACGACTTCCACGGCACCGACTGGGCCGGATACCTGAACCACTGGCTGTCGGAGGTCGGCAGCAAGCGCAGCTGGTTCTAGGCTCGACGCACGGAATCCGCCGTTCAGGAGGTACTGACGTGACCGAGTCCAAGAGGCCGCCGCTTCCGCACGACTTCCATCCGCCGGTGCCGGCGTTCACCCTCACCAGTGAGGATGTCGAGCCGGGTGCGGCGCTGAAGGACGCGCAGGTCCACGCGGCCGGGAACACCTCGCCGCAGCTGAGCTGGGAAGGCTTTCCGCCGGAGACCAAGAGCTTCGCCGTGACGTGCTTCGACCCGGACGCCCCTACGGGGAGCGGGTTCTGGCACTGGGTGGTGTTCGACGTCCCGGCCTCGGTGACGGAGCTGCCCACGGGTGCGGGCAGCGGCAAGTTCGAGGGCCTTCCCGAGGGTGCCGTGCAGGTGCGCAACGACTACGGGTCCCGGGACTTCGGCGGCGCCGCGCCGCCGGCCGGGGACCCCGCGCACCGGTACGTCTTCACGGTGTACGCCGTGGATCAGGAGAAGCTCGGGCCCGACGCGGAGGTGTCGCCCGCCGTGGTGGGCTTCAATCTGCGGTTCCACACGCTGGCGCGCGCCCAGTTGATCGGTGAGTACGCCGCTCCCGCCGCAGACTGACGTTCACCGAACGTTTGCCCGCCTCTGGTCATGGAAGTGATCAGAGGCGGGCACTTTTTATTGCGTTGTCCATCTCGGCGTGCCCGGCGAGAGTTGATCCCAGCCCGCCACCGTGGGGTGGGCCGGTGCGCGGAGGAGGTGGGCTGGATGCGGGACACACTGGTACTGAACGCGAGCTTTGAGCCGCTCTCGACGGTGACGATGAACCGAGCCGTCGTTCTGGTGCTTCAGGACAAGGCCGTCGTCGAGCAGGCCCACCCCGAACTGCGTATGCGCGGAGCGGCGCTGGACATACCCGTGCCCCGGGTGATCCGGCTCTGCCGCTACGTCCGGGTGCCTTTCCGAAGACAAGCGCCGTGGTCGAGGCGTGGTGTGCTGGTACGTGACCGGCACAGGTGCGCGTACTGCGGGCGCCGGGCCACGACCGTGGACCACGTCGTGCCGCGGGCACAGGGTGGTCAGGACTCCTGGCTGAACACCGTGGCCTCCTGCGCCGAGGACAATCACCGCAAGGCCGCCCGTACGCCGGAGCAGGCCCAGATGCCCTTGCTGCGGCAGCCGTTCGAGCCGACGCCCGCGGACGCCATGCTTCTGGCGCTCGGTCAGGACGACTTCGACGCGCTGCCGGAGTGGCTGGTCCAGCCGGCCGCGTAGCCCGTACGGCACTACGAGGATGGGGCCCACCTCCCGCGGGAGGTGGGCCCCATCCTCGTAGTGCCGTACGCGTCAGTCCGTGATGGACGGCTTCTCGCGGCGTTCGCTGCCGCCGCCGGAGCCTCCTGAGGAGCTTCCGTTGCCCGAACCGGCACTCGGTCCGCCGAAGTTGCCCATGGCGCCGCTGAGGCCCTTGAGCGCGTCGCCGATCTCGCTCGGCACGATCCAGAGCTTGTTGGCGTCGCCCTGGGCGATCTTCGGGAGCATCTGGAGGTACTGGTACGAGAGGAGTTTCTGGTCCGGGTCTCCGGCGTGGATGGCCTCGAAGACCGTACGGACGGCCTGGGCCTCGCCCTCGGCGCGCAGGGCCGCGGCCTTGGCCTCACCTTCGGCGCGCAGGATCGAGGACTGCTTCTCGCCCTCGGCGGTGAGGATCTGCGACTGGCGGATGCCTTCCGCGGTGAGGATCGCGGCGCGCTTGTCGCGGTCGGCGCGCATCTGCTTCTCCATCGAGTCCTGGATGGAGGTGGGCGGTTCGATCGCCTTCAGTTCGACGCGGTTGACGCGGATGCCCCACTTGCCGGTGGCCTCGTCGAGGACGCCGCGCAGGGCCGCGTTGATCTCCTCGCGGGAGGTCAGGGTCCGCTCCAGGTCCATGCCGCCGATGATGTTGCGCAGCGTGGTGACGGTGAGCTGCTCGATCGCCTGGATGTAGCTGGCGACCTCGTACGTCGCGGCTCGCGCGTCGGTGACCTGGTAGTAGATGACCGTGTCGATGTTCACGACCAGGTTGTCCTGGGTGATCACCGGTTGCGGCGGGAAGGGGACCACCTGTTCACGCAGGTCGATGCGGTTGCGGATCGAGTCTATGAACGGGACGACGATGTTGAGTCCGGCGTTCAGTGTCCGCGTGTAGCGGCCGAAGCGCTCGACGATGGCCGCGCTGGCCTGTGGGATGACCTGGATGGTCTTGATCAGGGCGATGAAGACCAACACCACCAGAATGATCAGGACGATGATGATCGGTTCCATCGATGCTCCCCGTACCCTTCTCCGCTCGGCAATTCCGAAAGATCTCATGGGTGTTGAAGATCTTGCTGGACGAGTCTGACAGAACGTCGTCTGCCACGTGGGGCGTTCGGTTCACTTGCGTTGTACGAGGTCACATGACGATCGCCGTGGCTCCGTCGATGTCGACGACATCCACTTCCTGGCCCACCTCGTAGGCCTGTCCGCCGTCGAGGGAGCGCGCCGACCAGATCTCTCCGGCGAGCTTGATGCGGCCGCCGCCCGAACTGTCCACGCGTTCAAGGACGATGGCCTGTTTGCCCTTCAACGCCTCTATGCCGGTGGCGAGTTGAGGACGCTGGGCGCTGTGCCGGGCGGCGATGGGGCGGACGACGGCGATGAGCGCGACCGACACGGCCACGAAGACGAGCACCTGGAGGACGACACCGGCTCCGAGACCGGCGGCGCCCGCCGCGGCGACGGCGCCCACGGAGAGCATGCCGAACTCCGGCATCGCGGTCACCACGAGCGGGATGCCGAGCCCGGCCGCCCCGACCAGCCACCACACCCATGCGTTGATGTCGTTCACATGGTCATGGTAGGACCGCGCTCCCCCGGCGGACAGAGCGCGCGATCAAGTCGGGTACGCCGGGTGACGGGCACGCGTCCGCGCGTCGCGACGGATCAGGCCACCGCGGAGTCCAGGGGGACTCAGCCCATCGGCAGTCCGTGCGCGGTCCAGCGCTCGCCGACCTGCTCGACGACGAGGGGGAGACCGAAGCAGAGGGAGAGATTGCGCGAGGTGAGTTCGAGCTCCAGCGGGCCGGCTGCGAGCACCTTGCCCTGACGGATCATCAGGACGTGGGTGAAGCCGGGGGCGATCTCCTCGACATGGTGCGTGACCATGATCATGGAGGGGGCGATCGGGTCGCGGGCGAGCCGGCCGAGACGGCGTACGAGGTCCTCGCGGCCGCCGAGGTCCAGGCCGGCCGCGGGCTCGTCGAGGAGCAGCAGCTCGGGGTCGGTCATCAGGGCGCGGGCGATCAGGGTGCGCTTGCGCTCGCCCTCGGAGAGGGTGCCGAACCTGCGGTCCAGGTACTCGCTCATGCCGAGTCGGTCGAGGAAGGCGCGGGCGCGCCGCTCGTCGATGTCCTCGTAGTTCTCGTGCCAGCCGGCGGTCATGCCGTACGCGGCGGTGAGGACGGTCTGGAGGACCGTCTGGCGCTTGGGGAGCTTCTCGGCCATCGCGATACCGGCGATACCGATGCGCGGACGCAGCTCGAAGACGTCGACCTGGCCGAGGGTCTCACCGAGGATCGTGGCGGTGCCCGCGCTGGGGAAGAGGTAGCTGGAAGCGACGTTCAGGAGGGTCGTCTTCCCGGCGCCGTTGGGGCCGAGGATGACCCAGCGCTCCCCCTCCTTGACCGACCAGGAGACCTGGTCCACCAGAGCCCGGCCCTCGCGGACCACGGATACGTCCACCAGTTCCAGTACATCGCTCATGAGCGCGTTGTCTCCCATTGCAGTCTCGGCCGTCGCTTGCGTCTGTGGACGAAGCCCCCGGGGAAAACCTACGCCACCGGTCGGCCGCACCGATCCATCGCCCGGTCCTTAGGGTGGGGGCATGCTCTCGGAACCACGCTCAGGACAGTTGGCCGCTTGGGGAAATGCCCTATTGGCCGGACTTGTTTCTCCGGATGACGCCGTGCTCTCCATCGTCGGGGACGACGCGGTGCACCGGGTCGAGGGGCTGCCCGGCGAGTCGGGGCCCGTCGGGCTCACGCTCGCCCTCGGCCGGCTGCGCACGCTCGGGGTGACGGGACTGCGGGTCGCGCTGCCCGCGCCGGGGCATCCGCTCGGGCTCAGCGGGCCGCCCGCGTTCAACGCGCGCGCCCTCGACGCCGAGGAGGCCGTGGTCTGCCACGGAGCGGCGCTGGGGCTCGTGCCCGAGGTGTACGAGGCCGGGCCCGCCGGCGATGTGCACGTCGAGGTCGTCTGGAACTGTCTCGCCGTACGCGAGGCGCCGCCCGCCGACGTGCCCTCGCTCGGGGAGGCCGAGCGGGAGCTGGCGGAGGCGCTGCGCGAGGCGACGGAGGTGTTGTCGCGGCTGGACGTGGCCGGGTCGGGGCCGGTCGCGGCGGCGGCGATCGACGCGTACCGGGCGCGCTCCGAGCGGGGGCGGGAGGTGCTGGCCCCCGGGTACCCGCCGCGTGCGGTACGCGTGCTGGAGCTGGCGCAGCGGGTCGGGATGCTGATCTCCGTGGCGTACGAGAGCGGGCACGGCGGCGCGGTGAGCGCGTCGGAGATCGCCGCTCGGGCGGAGGCGCTGCGGCCGGTGGAGCGGACTGCGCGGCGGGCGCAGGTGGCGGCGTACAACGCCTTCGTGGAGGAACGCGAGCGTTGAGCTCGCCTCTGGCGGTTCGTGGTCGCGGTTCGGCTCCGGTCGCGGTCGCGGTTCGGCTCCGGTCGCGGTCGCGGTCGCGGTGCGGCTCCGGTCGCGGTCGCGGTCGCGGTTCGGCTCCGGTGGGGGGCGGGGCCGCGCCGGTACATCCGCCCGCATCCGGACGGATCCCAGCGGGGTCGTGGAGCGCGGGTGGGTGACGATCCGTCCGGCCTGCGGGCATTTGATGTACCGGCCCGTCCCCTCACGCCGGATCCCGGCCGCGGGTGCATCGTGGTGACCCTCACCGCTAGCCGCCTTCGGCTGCGAGTGCATCGTGGTGGCCGCCCCCAGCCCGCCTTTCGGCTGCGGGGGATTTTTCAGCCCCTCCGGCGTTTGAGGAGCGGGGTCCGGGGCGGGAGCCCCAGGGGTGGGAAGGGCAGGGGCGGGGGGGCGAAAGCCTCGCTACGGCCGAAGCGCCGGGGGGATTTCGGTCTCGGGGGCTTTCGTAGCTCGTGCGTAGTACCGGGGATGGCATGCGGAAGGGCCCCGCGAAACGTTTCCGTTCGCGGGGCCCCTTCAGGTGGGACCGGCTCAGCCGTTGACGCCCGTGTTGCCGAACGCCGGGTTCAGGAGGCCGACGACGTTGACGGAGTTGCCCACGACGTTGACGGGGACGTGGACGGGGAGCTGTACGACGTTGCCCGAGGCGACGCCCGGTGACTGCGCGGCCGCGCCCTCGGCACCCGAGTCGGCGACAGCGGCACCGGCACAGGCGCCCGCGGCGATACCGGCGACGGTGACGGCCAGGGCGGCCTTCTTGGCGATGTTCATGGGAAGCGTTCCTCCTGCGTTCATGGATCCGACCCTGCCGCGGGTCGTACGCTGAGCAACGCCGGGGAGCCTGGGACGGCACGGGGAGGCCGTACGGATTGCCCCGTCCGGTTCAGTCCGCGGATGAGCCGACAAGCCGACCGGCCCCCAGGGACTCCCTGGAAGGCCGGTGGTCGTGGTCGTCGTCGCGGGGAACCTCAGCGGTTGAGGCCTAGGTTGCCGAAAGCCGGGTTCAGGGCGCCGATGACGTTCACGCTGTTCCCGACGACGTTCACCGGTACGTCGACCGGGGCCTGGACGAGGTTGCCGGAGACGACGCCCGGGGAGCCCACGGCCTTGCCGCCCGCCGACGCGCCGTCCGCCGCCGAGGCCATACCCGCACCGGCGGCGACCAGGCCGCCCGCCACCATCGCGACAGCCGTGAACTTCTTCAGGTTCTTCACTTGCGAAACCCCTCCTGGTGAACACCGCGGCGGACAGCCGCGGCGCACTGGAGAACGGCCGGGACCCACGGAGGATGCGCCATCCGGGTGACATACACACGACGGTATGAATCTCATCCCGGAGCGGGACCCTCCGAGTTGACGGTCAGTCCGCGATCCCGCGCCGTACGGCCCAGAGCGCGGCCTGGGTGCGGTCGGCGACGTCGAGTTTCATCAGGATGTTCGAGACGTGGGTCTTCACCGTCTTCTCGGAGAGGACGAGGGCACGGGCGATCTCCCTGTTGGACCGGCCGTCAGCGATCAGACCGAGCACCTCCCGCTCCCGTTCGGTGAGCGAGACACCTCTCCCCTGGACCGAGTTGACCTCTTCCTGGGACAACAGGGCGTTCGCGACCTCGGGTTGCAGGACGACATGGCCCGCGTGGACCGAGCGGATCGCTCCGGCCAGCGCGTCGGGGTCCACGTCCTTGAAGACGTACCCGGCGGCGCCCGCGCGCAGCGCCGGCACCACCGTGCGCTGCTCGGTGAAACTGGTGACGATCAGCACGCGCGCGGGGTTGGCGAGTTCGCGGAGCTTGCGCAGCGCGTCGACGCCGTCCATTCCCGGCATCTTGACGTCCATGAGGACGACGTCCGGTTTCAGCTCCTCGGCCCGCGCGACGCCTTCGGCTCCGTCGGACGCCTCTCCGACGACCTCGATGTCGTCCTGCACTTCGAGGAAGGTGCGCAGCCCCCGGCGGACGACCTGATGGTCGTCGACGAGCAGCACCTTGATTGCGTCAGCCACCAGGAACCTCCATCTCGATCACGGTGCCCTTCCCGGGCGCCGATTCCACGGTGAGTGTGCCGCCGACCCCGCTCGCCCGGTCCCGCATCGACACCAGGCCGAGATGGCGGCCGGCGCTGCGTATCGCGGTGGGGTCGAAGCCGCTGCCGTCGTCACGGACGTGCAGGACGGCGCCGGGGCCGCGCCGGTCCAGGGTGACGTCGACGCGGGTGGCGCCCGAGTGCCGCAGCGCGTTGTGCAGGGCCTCCTGGGAGACCCTCAGCACGGCCTCCTCCTGGGAGGCGGGAAGTGCTCGTACACCGTGGCCGGAGAAGGTCACGCGCGCGGAATGGGCGCGGTCGAGGACCTGGATCTGGGTGCGCAGGGTGGCGACGAGGCCGTCCTCGTCGAGGGCGGCGGGGCGCAACTCGACGACGGCGGCGCGCAGTTCCTCGGCGGCCTCCGCGGCAAGCGCCGCCACGTGCTGGAGTTCGCCCTTGGCGCGGGAGGGGTCGCGGTCGACCAGGGTGGCCGCGGCCTGCGCGGTCAGACGCAGGGAGAACAGCTTCTGGCTGACGGCGTCGTGCAGTTCGTGCGCGAGCCGGGAGCGCTCCTCGGCGATGGTGAGCTCGCGGCTGCGTTCGTAGAGCCGGGCGTTGGTCAGGGCGATCGCCGCGTGCTGGGCGAGGATGGTGAGGAGTTCCTCGTCGTCCTCGGTGAAGCCGCAGCGGCCGTCCGGCTCGGTACACGGCGGCGCTCCCTCGGGCCGCATCTTGTTCGCGAGGAAGAGCGCGCCGATGATCTCGTCGCCGTCGCGGATGGGCAGGCCCAGGAAATCGGACATGTCGGGGTGGGCCGCCGGCCAGCCCTCGAAGCGGGGGTCCTTGCGCACGTCGGCCAGGCGCTCGGGACGGGCCTCGCGCAGCATCGCGGCGAGGATGCCGTGCTGGCGCGGGAGCGGTCCGATGGCCTTCCACTGCGCGTCGCTGACCCCGTCGACGACGAACTGGGCGAAGCCGCCGTGGTCGTCGGGCACCCCGAGGGCCGCGTACTGCGCGTCGAGCAGCTCGCGGGCCGAAGCGACGATCGTCTTGAGGACGTCGCGCACTTCGAGATGCCTGCTCATGGCCAGCAGTGCGGAGCTCACCGCGTACAGGCCCGACCGGGGTCCGTGATTCATGACCCCAAACTACCGGCGGGGTGTGACACCGCGTATCGGACCGGTGGCCTCGCCCACCGGGCCATTGGGCCTAGGACGAAGGGCCCCTGATCATTGCGGCCCGCGCACGAGGCGGCCGGACGGGCCGCGTTCCTACCGTGAGGGCACCCGCCGGGAAGGCGGTCTGAGCGAGGGGACGGATGTCATGCCGGTAGCGATCATCACGGGGGCATCGAAGGGGCTGGGGAGGGCGCTCGGCGCGGCTCTGGCCGAGCGCGGCTGGGATCTGGTGCTCGACGCCAGGACGGCGGGGGCGCTGGAGGAGACCGCGCGGGCGCTCTCCGTGTACGGGACACGTGTGGAGGCCCTGCCCGGGGACGTGACGGACGCCGGTCACCGTGCGGGCCTGGTGGCCGCGGCCCGGAAACTGGGCGGTGTCGATCTGCTCGTGAACAACGCGAGCGCGTTGGGCGCCGAGCCTCTGGTGCGGCTGGAGGCCCTGGCTCTGGAGGGACTGCGGCGGGCTCTGGAGGTCAACGTGGTCGCCGCGCTGGGCCTGGTCCAGGAGGCGCTGCCGCTGCTGAGGGCGGCCGGGGCGGGCGCGGTCGTCGGCGTCAGTTCGGACGCCGCGGCCGAGGCGTACGAGACCTGGGGCGGCTACGGGGCCTCGAAGGCCGCGCTCGACCGGCTGTCGGCGGTGCTCGGAGAGGAGGAGCCCGGTCTGCGGGTGTGGGCGGTGGACCCGGGGGACATGGGCACGGACCTGTACGCGGCGGCCGTACCCGGGGACGACGGTCCGCGACCGGCGCCGGAGAGTGTGGTTCCGGCCTTCCTGCGGCTGCTCGACGAACGGCCGGCCAGCGGGCGCTACGCGGCTTCGGATCTGCTGGAGGAGCGGTGACGACGGCGATGGGGGTCAGCCGCGCTGGGCGCGGCCGGGAGTGGGGAAGCGTTCCGGAGGAGCTGTCGGCGCGGGTGCCCGCGGAACAGCGCGGTCCCGGCCGTGACCGGGATTCCGTACGGCTGCTGGTGTCGCGCGGTACCGAGGTGTCGCATCACGCGTTCACGGAGCTGCCCCGGCAGCTGAAGGCCGGGGATCTGCTGATCGTCAACACCTCGGCCACGCTGGCGGCGGCCGTGGACGGGCGGATCGGGCACGCGCGCGTGGTGGTGCACTTCTCCACGCGCGGCGACGACGGGCGGTGGGCGGTCGAGCTGCGGGAGCCCGACGGACGGGGGACCACACGCGCGCGTGCGGGCGGGCCCACGGGAACAGTGGTGTGCCTGCCCGGGGATGCGCGCCTCGTTCTGGAGGAGCCGCTGACCGCGCGGGGGCGGCGGCTGTGGTGGGGGCGTGTCGCGGACCTGGACGTGCTGGGGCTGCTGCGGCGGTACGGGCGGCCCATCCGCTACTCCTACACGGACCGGGACCAGCCGCTGTCCGTGTACCAGACGGTGTTCGCGCTGCCGTCGGACGACGGGGCGGGAAGCGCGGAGATGCCGAGCGCCGCGCGCCCCTTCACCTCACGGCTGGTGACGGAGCTGGTGAGCCGGGGTGTGCAGTTCGCGCCGGTCACGCTGCACACGGGGGTCGCCTCGGCGGAGGCGCACGAGCCGCCGTATCCGGAGCGGTACGAGGTTCCGGCGGTGTCGGCCCGGCTGATCAACGCGGCCCGGGCCGGCGGAGGCCGGATCATCGCGGTCGGTACGACGGCGGTGCGGGCCGTGGAGTCGGCGGCCGGTGAGGACGGGCTGGTGCGGGCGGCGAAGGGGTGGACCGGTCTCGTGGTGACTCCGGAGCGGGGCGTGCGGGCCGTCGACGGGCTGCTGACCGGGCTGCACGAGCCGGAGGCCTCGCATCTGCTGATGCTGGAGGCGATCGCGGGGGAAGCGGCGATCGACCGTGGCTACGCCGAGGCGCTGCGCAGGCGCTATCTCTGGCACGAGTTCGGCGACGTGCACCTCCTCCTCTCCGCCGACAGAGCCTCACTCTGAGCATTGCTCTCGCAACTCCACGTCAGATTGATCGAGGACCCCTGTGAGCCCGCGCATAGGGTCCAGGTCACGTACGAAGGAGCATAGGAGATAAAAGGGACAAGGTGAACAGGGAAGACGTGCCACTATGCCCCGATTTGCCCCATCCGTCTCCACTACCTGGCTTCGTAGGTCACACCTTTGCCAGGGCATTTTGCGGCCGCTAAGAATTGCTCATGTCGCTCAGCGCCTCGGGTTCTCCCCCGGGGCGTTTGTTCCGGAAACACAGTCCCCTACCGGGACGAATGAGCGACCTCCGCGCTATTCGAAGAGGTCTCAGTTATGTCCAAGAACATTGCCGCTCGTGGTCATAGTCCGAAGCTGACGAAGCTCCACAAGCTCACAGTCGCCGGTGTGGCCACCCTCGGTGCCGCCACCCTCGCGTTCTCGCTGGCGCCGAGCGGCTCCCACACCACCACCGACGCCGCCGCCCCCACGGCGCCGGTCGCCTACACCGGTCAGCAGATCAAGGGCGTCGAGGCCGGCGTCGCCGGCACGAGCGGCGCCGCCCTGAAGGCGGAGTCGATAGCCGCCAAGCACAAGGCGGCGGCGGACTCCGCGACCGCGGCGAAGAAGAAGGCCGCCGCCGCGGCCGCCGCCAAGAAGAAGGCCGCCGCCCAGGCCGCCGCGAAGAAGAAGGCCGCCGCGTCGCGTGCCAAGGCCGCCACCGCGAGCCGCTCCACGCAGCGCATCAAGATGCAGACGGTCGCCGCGAAGACGTACGCCAACAACCTCGACGGCTGGATCCGCCAGTCCCTCGACATCATGAAGTCGAAGGGCATCCCGGGTTCGTACCACGGGCTGCACAAGAACATCATGCGGGAGTCCTCGGGCAACCCGCTGGCCATCAACGACTGGGACATCAACGCCATCAACGGCATCCCGTCGAAGGGCCTGCTCCAGGTCATCCCGCCGACGTTCAAGGCGTACCACGTGGCCGGTACCTCGTGGAACATCTACGACCCGGTCGCCAACATCACCGCCGCCGCCAACTACGCGGCCGACAAGTACGGCTCGATGGACAACGTCAACAGCGCCTACTGAGGGTTCAGCGCGGAGCGCTCACACAGACGCCGAAGGGCGGCACCCCGATCCGGGGTGCCGCCCTCGCGCTGTTCCCGGGCGTCTACTTGCGCATGACCTCGGGCTCGTGGCGGCGCAGGAAGCGGGCCACGAAGAATCCGCAGACCACACCGAGGACGACCAGCGCGATCATGTCCACGGTCCAGGCCCCGGCCGTGTGGTTCCACAGCGGGTCCGTGCTCGTCGGATCGTCCTGGTTCGGGAAGATGTTGTTCAGGTCCAGCGTGGCCCCGGACGCGGCCACCGCCCAGCGGGCCGGCATCAGATACGAGAACTGGTTGACACCCACCGTGCCGTTCAGGATGAACAGGCAGCCGGTGAAGACCACCTGGACGATCGCGAACATGACCAGGAGCGGCATGGTCTTCTCCGCGGTCTTCACCAGCGAAGAGATGATCAGGCCGAACATCATCGACACGAAGCCCAGAGCCATGATCGGCAGCGTGAGCTCGACCTTGGGCAGGCTCTTGAGGATCAGACCCTGGGCCGGAACCTCTCGGCTGCCGAAGCCGATGGCACCGACCAGCGCACCTTGCAGCATGGTGATCACCCCGAGGACGATCACCTTGGACATCAGGTACGCCGAGCGCGACAGACCCGTCGCCCGCTCCCGCTCGTAGATCACCCGTTCCTTGATCAGCTCACGGACCGAGTTGGCTGCGCCCGCGAAACAGGCTCCTACCGCGAGGATCAGCAGCACCGTCGTGGCCGTGCCGTTCGCGACATGGGCGCCCGACGGCAGTATTTTCGCGTTGACGAGCAGTGTCTTGCCGTTGTCGATGAGCAGGCTGACCGAGCCCAGGACCGCCGGCAGGATCACCGTCAGCGCCAGGAAGCCCTTGTCCGACACGATCACCGAGACATAGCGGCGCATCAGCGTCATCAGCTGGGAACCCCAGCCCTGCGGCTTCGGCGGCTTCATCGCCTGCGGCGGCGGCATCTGCGTCGACTGCGGAGCCACCGCGTCGATGTCCGCCGCGTACATCTGGTAGTGCTGCGAGCCCTTCCAGCGGCCCGCCCAGTCGTAGTCGCGGTAGTTCTCGAACGCGGAGAACACATCGGCCCAGGTCTCGTAGCCGAAGAAGTTCAGCGCCTCCTCCGGCGGACCGAAGTAGGCGACGGAACCGCCGGGCGCCATCACGAGGAGCTTGTCGCAGATCGCGAGCTCCGCCACCGAGTGCGTGACGACGAGGACCGTACGGCCGTCGTCGGCGAGGCCGCGCAGCAACTGCATGACATCGCGGTCCATGCCCGGGTCGAGACCGGAGGTCGGCTCGTCCAGGAAGATCAGCGACGGCTTGGTGAGCAGCTCCAGAGCCACCGAGACGCGCTTGCGCTGGCCACCGGAGAGGGAGGTGACCTTCTTCTCCTTGTGGATGTCCAGCTTCAGCTCGCGCAGCACCTCGTCTATGCGCGCGTCGCGCTCCGCGCCCGTGGTGTCGGCGGGGAAGCGCAGCTTGGCCGCGTACTTGAGGGCCTTCTTGACGGTCAGTTCCTTGTGCAGGATGTCGTCCTGCGGGACCAGACCGATGCGCTGGCGCAGCTCGGCGAACTGCTTGTACAGGTTCCGGTTGTCGTAGAGCACGTCGCCCTGGTTGGCGGGGCGGTAGCCCGTGAGCGCCTTCAGGAGCGTCGACTTGCCGGAACCCGACGGGCCGATGACCGCGACGAGCGACTTCTCGGGTACGCCGAAGGAGACGTCCTTGAGGATCTGCTTGCCGCCTTCGACGGTGACCGTCAGATGGCGGGCCGAGAACGAGACCTCACCGGTGTCGACGAACTCCTCGAGCCGGTCCCCGACCAGGCGGAACGTCGAGTGGCCGACGCCGACGATGTCGTGCGGGCCGAGCAGCGCGGAGCCGCCCTTGGCGATCGGCATACCGTTGACGTACGTGCCGTTGTGCGAGCCCTGATCACGGATCTCGAAGCGGCCGTCCGGCGTCGCGTGGAACTCCGCGTGGTGGCGGGAGACCTGGAGGTCGGAGACCACCAGTTCGTTCTCCAGCGCACGACCGATGCGCATCACGCGGCCCAGCGAGAACTGGTGGAACGTCGTCGGGCTGCGGTCGCCGTAGACCGGCGGTGCCCCCGCGCCACCACCGGCTCCCTGCTGCTGCGGAATGCCCCCCGCCTGCTGCGCGTTCTGCGGAGGCGCCGGCGCCGGCTGGGCCCAGCCGGGGCCGGCGCCCTGCGCCGCGAACGGCTGCTGCTGCGGCTGCGCCACCGGGGCCGCGGCTCCGGCCACGCTCAGGCGCGGACCGTCGGTCGCGTTGCCCAGGTGCACGGCCGAACCGGGACCGATCTCCAACTGGTGGATCCGCTGACCCTGTACGAACGTGCCGTTGGTGCTCCCGTGGTCGTCGATGACCCAACTACGGCCGTTCCAGCTGATCGTGGCGTGCCGCCAGGAGACCCTGGCGTCATCGAGCACGATGTCTCCCTGCGGATCACGTCCGAGGGTGTGAGGCCTGGACGCGTCAAGCGTCCAGGTCCGTCCATTCAATTCCAGTACGAGTTCCGGCACTCCAGCCCCACTGAGTTGTCCCCCGAGTTACCCCCGTCACAGGGAGTCTAGGGATGTCGAACATCGTGGGGAACTATTTCAGTTCAGGCCCCCTGACCGAAAGTCGGGCCTTGTGAACGATGGCAACGGGCGGGTTGTCCGCATCCGTTGACGGGGTTGAAAACGGCCCGGAGAGTGGTAATCCCACACGAGGGGGACATGCGCGGGATCACCGCGGCGCTGATCGGGGGGTCTGGCGATGAGCAACGGGACCACGCACCACGGCGGAAGCGGCGAAGGCGTGCCGTGGGGGGACGTGCTGTTGTCCGCGATCGCCTCCGTGAGCTGGGCGCTGATCGGCATGGCGGGCACCGCCGCGCTCGGTCTGCACCTGCTCGGGGCGGACACGGCGGCCTCGCTCGGCCCCATGACCGCAGCGATGGTGGCTCTCGGAGCCGGCGGCACCGTGACGCCGTCCGGGAACGTCTCCGCCTTCGGGCTGAAGGGAGCGCAGGCGCACACCGCCATCCAGATCACGCCCCTGGGTGTCGGGCTGGCCGGCGCCCTGCTGCTGTCGTGGTTCTTCCTGCGCTCCTTGCGCGGAGCGGGAGTTGTCGTCACGCCGGCCGAACTCCTGGCGCGGGCGGGCTCGGTGATCGCCCTGTTCGTCGCGACCCTGGGCGGGCTCGCCTGGGCCGGACACGACGTCATCACGATCAACGGCGACAAGCTCGGGCTCGACAAGGTCACCGGCGGTGGCGGCGGGCTCGGCAGGATCACGGACAAGCTCCCGGGCGGGCTCGGGGACCTCGGCGGTCTGCTGCCCGGCAAGATCGGCGACCTCGTGCGGGCGAAGGCGGCCGTGGGCTTCTCCGTCGACACCGTTCCGACCCTGCTCGGCGGGGCCGCGTGGGCCGCCTCGGTGCTGCTGATCGCGCTGCTGGCCTCCCGGCGTACGCCGCTGCCGCACGGCTGGAACGCCGTGCACCGCGCGGTGCGGCCGGCCGTCTCCTCACTCGTTGCCGTCCTGCTGGTCGCCGTCCTCGCCGGGCTCGCGGCGGCCGCGTACGCCGCGATCGGCGACGCCCACCCGAAGCGGATCGCGGGGGCGGCGCTGCTCGGCGCGCCCAACGGGGTGTGGCTCGGTGTCCCCCTCGGACTCTTCGTCCCCTGGGACGGCAAGGCCACGGGTGAGCTCGCCAAGCTGCTGCCCGACCCCCTCGACAAGCTGCTGACCGCCGACACGTCCCGGCCCGTCACCCTCGGGCGTCTCGCCGAACTCGACGGGCGCGTATGGCTGCTGGCGCTCGCCGCCGCCCTGATGATGCTGTACGCGGGCGTCCTGACTGCCGCGCGTACGCCATTCGTACGGGGCGGGAGTGCGGCGGTCGGGGGTGCGGCGGGTGAGCCGGACGTACGGGGCGACAGCGCGCTGCGGTTCGCCGGACGCTGCGCACTTCGGCTGGGGGTCGTGACGGCGCTGGCTCTGCCGCTGCTCGCGCGGCTGACGGAGGTCTCCGTGGACGCCTCCCTGTCCGTGTTCGGGTTCGACGCGTTCGGCGCCGGGATCGAGTTGCGGGGGCGTCAGGGGGTGGCACTGGTGCTGGGTGCGCTCTGGGGAGCGGGGGCCGGGGGTGTGGGGGCGTTGCTCGCCTGGGCTTGCGGCGCTGCGGGGCGGAGGGTGGCGGGGCTTGCCGGGGTGGCACGGGGTGACTTGGGGGGTGGGGGGGCCGGGGGGCCTGGCGGTGTGGGTGTGGGTGCGGGTTCGCAGGCGGGTGTGGGTGCGGGTCCTGGTGGTGTGGGGGCCGGGCCTTATCGGCCTCGGGGGTCGTACCGGGCGCCGAACCCGGACACCAATCCGTATCTGAAGGTGCCGGACGCGTTGCGGGAACCGGAGGATCGGGCGCCGGGTGATGTGTACGGGGCTCCCACCATGGTGGGGCCGATCGGACCCGGACCGTCGCCGAAGCGGAGGCCGGACGGGCCGCAGCCGCTGCCTCCACCTCCGGCGCCGGTTCCGCCGTCGGTTCCGCCACCGGGCGAGGGGCCGCCGCCGGCTCCGCGTCGGCGATAGCGGTTTCGGCCGGTGGGTGGGTCGGGGCCGTGCGGGGTCGCTCGCGCCGGCGTCGCGGGTTCCGCTCCGGTGGGTGGGTCGGGGCCGTGCCGGTACATCCGCCCGTCGCCGTTGGATCAGACGTTAGTGAGATGGCGAGCCGCTGCTCGATCCGGGCGTAAGCGACGGGCATGCGATGTACCGGCACGGCCCCTCCCGCAGGATCCCGGGTGCGGGTGGATGCCGGCTTGGGTGCGGCGCCTCACAGGCGTGAGATTCGGCCCCTCTGGGCCGCCTTTCGACTGCGGGGTGAGTTTCAGCCCCTCCGGCGTTTGAGGAGCGGGGGTCTGGGGCGGAGCCCCAGGGGTGGGAAGGGTAGGGGCGGAGGGGGCGAAAGGAAGGTGGGAGGGCCGCAGCACCCGAAGTGGGGGCAGAACCGGAGAAGTACGGGGGCGCGCGCGACAGAGGGTGCCGGAGGCAGAACCGGAAGGTGCGGAGGCGCGCGACAGAGGGTGCCGGGGGCAGAAGCGGACGGTGCGGGGGCCGAACCGGAGGGTGCGGAGGTGCGGCGGAGGGGCTCGGGCGGGTTGGTGGGTGTTCGTCACTCGTGGGGCGCCGGGGTGTCACCCAGTGTTCCGTGTCCGCTAGGCGGACCGGGCGGGCGGGAGGCACTGGGTGCCGGATACGGTGGGAAATACCATGAGCGCTTCACATACCCCTGATGTGCCCACTCTTCTTGTCAAGATCTTCGGCAAGGACCGGCCGGGCATCACCGCCGGACTCTTCGACACCCTCGCCGCCTACTCCGTCGACGTGGTCGACATCGAGCAGGTCGTCACCCGGGGCCGGATCGTGCTGTGCGCGCTCGTGACCGAGCCGCCCGCAGGCCTCGAAGGCGATCTTCGGTCGACCGTCCACAGCTGGGCGGAGTCGATGAAGATGCAGGCGGAGATCATCTCCGGCCTCGGCGACAACCGCCCGCGCGGCCTGGGACGTTCGCTGGTCACGGTGCTCGGACATCCCCTCACCGCGGAGTCGACGGCCTCCATCGCCGCGCGGATCACGAAGACCGGCGGCAACATCGACCGCATCTTCCGCCTGGCCAAGTACCCGGTGACCGCGGTCGAGTTCGCGGTGTCCGGCACGGAGACCGAGGAGCTGCGCACCGCGCTGGTGACCGAGGCCTCGGCACTCGGTGTCGACATCGCGGTCGTGGCCGCGGGCCTGCACCGGCGGGCCCAGCGTCTTGTCGTGATGGACGTGGACTCCACGCTCATCCAGGACGAGGTGATCGAGCTCTTCGCCGCGCACGCCGGGTGCGAGGACGAGGTCGCGGAGGTCACCGCGGCCGCGATGCGCGGTGAGCTGGACTTCGAGCAGTCCCTGCACGCGCGCGTGGCGCTCCTCGAAGGGCTGGACGCCTCGGTGGTGCAGAAGGTGCGCGAGGAGGTGCGGCTGACGCCGGGCGCGCGGACCCTGATCCGTACGCTGAAGCGGCTCGGCTTCCAAGTCGGTGTCGTGTCCGGCGGGTTCACCCAGGTCACCGACGATCTGAAGGAGCGGCTCGGGCTCGACTTCGCCCAGGCCAACACGTTGGAGATCGTCGACGGGAAACTGACCGGCCGGGTCACGGGCGAGATCGTGGACCGGGCGGGCAAGGCCCGGCTGCTGCGCCGGTTCGCGGCCGAGGCCGGGGTTCCGCTGGCCCAGACCGTGGCGATCGGCGACGGTGCCAACGACCTCGACATGCTCAACGCCGCCGGCCTCGGGGTCGCGTTCAACGCCAAGCCCGTCGTACGGCAGGCCGCGCACACCGCGGTGAACTTCCCGTTCCTCGACACGGTCCTCTACCTGCTGGGTGTCACCCGTGAAGAGGTCGAGGCGGCGGACATGAACGAGGACGACATCGCTCACTGAGGGTTCGCTTCCGCGACGGAAGGGGGTCCGGCACCGCCACGGTGCCGGACCCCCTTCCGTCGCCCTGGCAGGTCTACTCCGTCGGAGCCCAGTATTCGGTCAGGCCGCCCGATCCGGGCTCCAGGGACTTCCAGGGGCCGTCGAAGGAGAGCACCGCAAAGGCGGCGGTGTGGAAGCCGTGGGCGTTCATGCGTGCGCGGGTGTCGCCCTCGGCCCGGCCCGCCAGAACCTCGGTCAGCCCGTGGACACCCGGGTTGTGACCGATCAGGATCACGTTGTGCGCGTCGTCCGGGATCTCGTTGAGGACGGCGATCAGCTCGCCGGGGGAGGCATCGTAGATCCGCTCCTCATAGACCGTTTTCGGCCGGTGCGGAAGCTCCTGGACGGCGTGCTTCCATGTCTCGCGGGTCCGGATCGCGGTGGAGCACAGGGCAAGGTCCAGGGGGATGCCGCTGTCGGCCAGCCTGCGTCCGGCGACGGCCGCGTCCATGCGGCCCCGGTCGGCGAGCGGCCGCTCATGGTCGGACATCTGCGGCCAGTCGGCTTTCGCATGCCGGAAGAGGACGATCCTGCGGGGTTCTGCGACGCTCATGCGTCCCAGCTTCGCACGAAACATGCCATGGGGCGCAGGGAGTTGATGTGGTCCCCCGGCGAGGGTGACGCCCTGCCCCGTCAGGGGTGATGGTGCCCTCTCGGGGGTGCGGGGGCCCGGCTCCCGGGCTTGCGGTGGCAGGCCGGGGGCATCGGCTCACGGGGCGTTGTGCTGGACCGCCTGTTGGACTCGCTCGAACAGGTGGGCGATCGCCGGGTCGCCGGTCGCGGCGTGCGCGTCCACCGGGTTGAGGATCATGAGCAGCAGGGTGACGAAGGCGAGTGCGGGAAGGGCGAGGGCCCACCAGGGCAGCCGGATGTCGACGCGGCCCGTGGTCGCCGGGTGGAGCCGGGTGTGCGTAGGGGCCGACATGCCGCCTCCGTGAGTCTTCGAGTGTCCCCGTGCCGCGGTTCGCGGTCACGATTCGAAGCTACGGAATCCGCCGTCTCCGGCCCATCCGGTGATCCACCCACTTGACCCTGACACTCACCCCCTAGGGGTCGGGGGGTTATCCCCACCCCCGGTGCACGGGCGGCGACGGTCGGCGTGACGACGGCGGGCTCGGGGCCCGGTCGGTCACGGGGAGGCGATGGACGCGATGATGCCGATGATCACCGTGATGGCCAGCATCGCGCCGAGCACGATGAGCAGCTTCTTCTGGCCGTTCTGGGGGTTCGGGTCGAGCACAGGCATGGGCTCAGTCTCGCACCCTTCGTCCGCCGTGACTCGGCCGGGGCCCGGTTTCCGGAGCCGGGGTCAGCCGGCGGCCTCGTCCTCCACCGTGCGGTCGCGGCCCGCCAGGATGCCGACCCCGATCTGCGGGATCATCAGCCCGGCCATCAGCGCGAGCGGCAGGCCCCAGCCGCCGCTCTGCTGGTAGAGCACGCCCACGAGCAGCGGGCCCGGGATCGAGATCAGATAGCCGGCGCTCTGGGCGAACGCGGACAGCTTGACCACCCCGGCGCCGGTCCGGGCGCGCATGCCGACCATGGTCAGTGCCAGCGGGAAGGCGCAGTTGGAGACACCCAGCAGCAGGGCCCAGGCCCAGGCACCCGCCGCCGGGGCCAGATAGAGGCCCGTGTATCCGGCGAGGCCGCAGAGGCCGAGGACGACCACGATGGGCCCCTGCCGGGGCAGGCGGGTGGCGAGGCGCGGGATCACGAAGGCCAGCGGTACGCCCATCACCATCGTGACGGCGAGGAGCAGTCCCGCGGTGCCCGCGGCGACGCCCGCGTCCCGGAAGATCTGCGCCATCCAGCCCATCGTGATGTAGGCGGCGGTGGCCTGGAGGCCGAAGAAGACGGCGAGGGCCCAGGCGGTACGGCTGCGGGTGATGCGCAGGCCGTCGCCGTCGGGCTCGTGGCGGGCGGCGGCTGTCGTGGCGGGGGGCTCCGAGGTGCCGGTGAGGGCCTCGGTGGCGGCGGCCGACTTCGGACTGCCGGTGCGGAACGAGGTGGCTGCGGGGCCTGTGGCGGCGGCAGCTGTACGGCCGGCGGCGCGGGCCGTGCCCGATGCCGACGGTTCGCGGTCGCCGGTACCGGGACCGGCGCCCCGCGCCCGTGCCAGCAGGATCCACGGCAGGACGGCCGCCGCCGCGAGGCCGGCCCACACCACGAGGCCTGAGCGCCAGTCGCCGCCGAGGGCGTCGGTCATGGGGACGGTCGCGGCGGCGGCGACGGAGGTGCCGAGTGCCAGGGCCATCGAGTACAGGCCCGTCATGGAGCCGACCCTGTCGGGGAACCAGCGCTTGACGATCACCGGCATCAGGACGTTGCTGACGGCGATGCCCATGAGGGCGAGCGCGCTCGCGGCCAGGAAGCCGGCCGTGCCGCCGATGTACGGGCGCATAGCCAGGCCCGCGGTGATGGCGACCATGCCGGCGCACACGACGGCCGCGGGCCCGAAACGGCGGGCGAGCCGCGGGGCCGTCACGCCGAAGACGGCGAAGCACAGGGGCGGCACGGAAGTGAGCAGTCCGGCGACGCTGCCGCTCATGCCGAGGCCGTCGCGCACCTCTTCGAGGAGCGCTCCGAGGCTGGTGATGGCGGGGCGCAGGTTGAGGGCGGCGAGGACGATGCCGGCGACCACGAGCCGCGTCGCCCACGCGCGCGTGGCGGGCGTCTCGGGTGCCGTGCTCTCGGTGGGGCGGCGTATCTCTGGGGACGTCATCGTCGTCCGGGATTCCTCGGGGGCCATGCTCCCCATCATAGAATCATGGGATGATTGGCTGTCCAATCCCGCTGCGTTAATCTCCGGAGCCTCCGGCCCCGCGCGAACGATCACACCCGGGCCCGTACGAAGGACCGTCATGCCGCTGAGCCATCCCCGCCGTTCGGCCCTGTCCGAGCAGGTCATCGCCGAGCTGCGGAACCAGATCACCTCGGGCGAGTGGCCGGTGGGCTCCCGTATCCCCACCGAGCCGGAGCTCGTCGACCAGCTGGGTGTGGCCCGCAACACCGTGCGCGAGGCGGTCCGGGCGCTCGCCCACAACGGGCTGCTCGACATCCGGCAGGGATCGGGGACGTACGTCGTGGCGACGAGCGAGCTGGCGGGCGTGATGCACCGCCGGTTCGCGGACGCCGACCCGCGGCACATCGCCGAACTGCGGTCCACGCTGGAGTCGAGCGCCGCGAGGCTGGCCGCCGAGCGGCGCTCCGAGCGCGATCTCAAGCAGCTGGAGGCGCTCCTCGTACGCCGGGAGGAGGCCTGGGAGTCGGGTGACGCGGAGGCCTTCGTGACCGCCGACGCGACCTTCCACATGGCGGTGGTGGCCGCGTCCCGCAACGACGTCATGACGGCGATGTACGCGGATCTGGGCGAGGTGCTGCGCGACTGGCTGCGCGAGGACGTCGGCAAGGAGCTGACGCCGGAGACGTACATGGACCACGCCCGGCTCGTCGACGCGATCAGGACGGGCGACGCGGAGGCGGCGGCCACGGAGGCCGCCGGCTATCCCTTCCAGTGCCGGCCCGGCCCGCAGGGTGGCCGGCAGTAGCCACGGGTGCCCTCCGGGCCCGTCGGTTCGGGGCGCGGGGCGTCAGTCCTCGTGGGTGATCCAGACCCTGCGGATCTCCTTCCAGCAGCGGCCGGTCAGCCGGACCGTCATCGCGGGCCCGACGTCGACCGGGGCGCTGTCACTGTCGATGTCCCACCAGCGGGCACATTCGACGTGCAGAGCGACACGGTCGGTGCCCACATAGGGGTTGTGGCAGTACGCGACGGCATGGGAGCCGGTGACGGTGGTCCGGCAGTCGGCGCCGAACGGCTGGGGTACGGCGGGCCGCCGTGCCGCCTCGCTCCCGGCGGCCGGCCGGGGTGTCGCGTTCGCACTCTCCGCGCGCGGGTGGGACATCGCGTCGTACGGAACGGCCGTCACCAGGGCGACAGCGGCGAACACTGGAGCAAAGCGGCGGGACAGGCGCACAAGGGGACCTCCTCGGCCGTACGGCTGCGGGGCGGGCGGTGCGTGCTTCCAGCGTGCCGGTCACGAGGGCCCGGCCGCCCGGCCGACTGGGCCGAACGGGCGACGCCCCGCTCCCCGCGCGCTGCGGGGAACGGGGCGTCGGAACCGGGCGTAAGCGTTTACGCGCCGATGGCGTGCAGGCCACCGTCGACGTGGATGATCTCGCCCGTGGTCTTCGGGAACCAGTCGCTCAGGAGGGCGACGACGCCCTTGCCCGCCGGCTCCGGGTCCTTGAGGTCCCACTCCAGCGGAGAACGGCTGTCCCAGACGGCGGCCAGGTCGCTGAAGCCCGGGATGGACTTGGCGGCCATGGAGCCGATCGGGCCCGCCGAGATGAGGTTGCAGCGGATGTTCTGCTTGCCGAGGTCACGCGCCATGTAGCGGCTGGTGGCCTCCAGGGCGGCCTTGGCCGGACCCATCCAGTCGTACTGCGGCCAGGCGTACTGCGCGTCGAAGGTGAGGCCCACGACGGACCCGCCGTTCTGCATCAGCGGCAGGCAGGCCGTGGTCAGCGACTTCAGGGAGAACGCCGAGACGTGCATGGCCGTGGCCACCGACTCGAACGGCGTGTTCAGGAAGTTGCCGCCGAGGGCGTCCTGCGGCGCGAACCCGATGGAGTGCACGACGCCGTCGAGGCCGCCCAGCTCCTCGCCGACGATATCGGCGAGACGGGCCAGGTGCTCCTCGTTGGTGACGTCGAGCTCGATGACCTTGGTGGGCTTCGGCAGCTTCCTGGCGATGCGCTCGGTCAGCGTGGGCCGCGGGAACGCCGTCAGGATGATCTCGGCACCCTGCTCCTGGGCCAGCTTGGCGGTGTGGAAGGCGATGGAGGACTCCATCAGCACACCGGTGATCAGGACGCGCTTGCCCTCAAGAATTCCACTCATGGTGATCAGTGACCCATTCCCAGTCCGCCGTCAACCGGGATGACGGCTCCAGTGATGTACGAGGCTTCGTCCGAGGCGAGGAACCGCACCGTCGCGGCGATCTCCTCGGGCTTCGCGTAACGGCCCAGCGGTACCTGCGACACGATCTTCGCGCGCTGCTCGTCGGTGAGCGCCTGCGTCATGTCGGTGTCGACGAAGCCGGGCGCGACGACGTTGAAGGTGAGGTTGCGTGAGCCCAGCTCGCGGGCCAGCGAACGCGCGAAGCCGACGAGGGCGGCCTTCGACGCGGCGTAGTTCGCCTGCCCCGCCGAGCCGAGCAGCCCGACGACCGAGGAGATCAGCACGACGCGGCCCTTCTTGGCCCGCAGCATGCCGCGGTTGGCACGCTTGACCACGCGGAAGGTGCCCGTGAGGTTCGTGTCGATGACCGAGGTGAAGTCCTCCTCGGACATGCGCATCAGCAGCTGGTCCTTGGTGACGCCCGCGTTGGCGATCAGGACCTCGACCGGGCCGTGCTCGGCCTCGATCTCCTTGTAGGCCTGCTCCACCTGCTCGCTGTCGGTGATGTCGCACTTGACCGCCAGGAAGCCAGCCGGTGGCTCACCGGACCGGTACGTGATCGCGACCTTGTCGCCTGCGTCGGCGAATGCGCGGGCGATGGCGAGGCCGATGCCCCGGTTGCCTCCGGTGACGAGAACCGAGCGGCTCAACGGATCACCCTTTCGTTAGCGGACTGAAACCCCTGCAATACAGGCGCCTTCCTCGAAAACCTATCGGTCCGCCCGGCCTCCCAGGGAATCGGGCACCGACAGTGGGTTCGGGTGACTGCTGTCGGATCCCTACAGAAAGGCGAGGCCGTACGTCCGGAAGGCGGACCTGCCGCGGCCGAAAGACGCGCCCGGTGACGGGAAAGGCGTGGCCGCCGGACCCGCCCGCGCGACATGATCGGACCCGACGGGCCACGACAGCAGGGAGACCTCGGTGCCTCATTCCATCGACGAAGCCTTCACGGCGCTACCGCTGCGCGCACTCGCCGACGCCGCGCTCGCGCGGGCGCGGGCGCTGGGCGCCGATCACGCGGACTTCCGGTTCGAGCGGGTGCGCAGCGCGTCCTGGCGGCTGCGCGACGCCAAGCCTGCCGGATCGTCGGACACCACGGACCTGGGGTACGCGGTACGGGTCGTGCACGGCGGGACCTGGGGGTTCGCGTCGGGCGTCGACCTGACGATGGACGCGGCCGCGAAAGTGGCCTCGCAGGCCGTGGCGATGGCGAAGCTGTCGGCCCAGGTCATCAAGGCGGCCGGGTCCGACGAGAGGGTCGAGCTGACCTCCGAGCCGGTGCACGCGGAGAAGACGTGGGTCTCGTCGTACGAGATCGATCCCTTCTCCGTGCCGGACGAGGAGAAGGCGGGGCTGCTGGCCGACTGGAGCGCGCGGCTGCTGGCGGCCGACGGCGTCAACCACGTCGACGCGTCCCTGCTGACCGTGCACGAGAACAAGTTCTACGCGGACACCGCCGGGACCGTGACCACGCAGCAGCGGGTTCGGCTGCACCCGCAGCTCACCGCGGTGGCCGTCGACGATTCCAGCGGCGAGTTCGACTCGATGCGGACGATCGCGCCGCCGGCCGGGCGCGGCTGGGAGTACCTGCTGGGCACCGGCTGGGACTGGGACGCCGAGCTGGAGCGGATTCCCGGGCTGCTCGCGGAGAAGATGCGGGCGCCGAGCGTGGAGGCGGGGGTGTACGACCTCGTCGTCGACCCGTCCAATCTCTGGCTGACGATCCACGAGTCCATCGGGCACGCCACCGAGCTGGACCGCGCGCTCGGTTACGAGGCCGCGTACGCCGGGACCTCGTTCGCCACCTTCGACCAGCTCGGCAAGCTCAGGTACGGCTCCGATCTGATGAACGTGACCGGTGACCGCACCGCCGAGCACGGTCTGGCGACCATCGGGTACGACGACGAGGGCGTCGAGGGCCAGTCCTGGGACCTCGTGAAGGAGGGCACGCTCGTCGGCTACCAGCTGGACCGGCGGATCGCGAACCTGACCGGCTTCGAGCGCTCCAACGGCTGCGCCTACGCCGACTCCCCCCGGCATGTGCCCGTGCAGCGGATGGCCAACGTCTCGCTCAGGCCCGACCCCGGCGGGCTGTCCACCGAGGACCTGATCGGGGGTGTCGACCGCGGGATCTATGTCGTCGGCGACCGGTCCTGGTCCATCGACATGCAGCGCTACAACTTCCAGTTCACCGGCCAGCGCTTCTTCAGGATCGAGAACGGCCGGATCACGGGCCAGCTCCGTGATGTCGCGTACCAGGCGACGACCACCGACTTCTGGGGTTCGATGGCCGCCGTCGGCGGCCCCCAGACGTACGTCCTCGGCGGTGCCTTCAACTGCGGCAAGGCCCAGCCGGGCCAGGTCGCGGCGGTGTCGCACGGCTGTCCTTCCGCCCTCTTCAAGGGTGTCAACATCCTCAACACCACGTCGGAGGCCGGTCGATGAGCGCCCGTACGAGCAAGCCGCACGAGGTCGTCGAGCGCGCCCTCGCCCTGTCGCGGGCCGACGGCTGTGTGGTGATCGCCGACGAGCGGTCCAGCGCGAACCTCCGCTGGGCGGGCAACGCACTCACCACGAACGGGGTCACGCGCGGGCGCACGCTCACCGTGATCGCCACCGTCGACGGCCGCGAGGGCACCTCGTCCGGTGTCGTCTCGCGCTCGGCCGTGACCGCCGACGAGCTGGAGCCCCTGGTGCGGGCGGCCGAGGCCGCGGCACGGGGCGCCGGCCCCGCCGAGGACGGCCGGCCCCTGGTGACGGGCGTGCCGGAGTCGCCGGACTTCACGGACGCGCCCACCGAGACCTCCTCCGCCGTCTTCGCCGACTTCGCGCCGACGCTCGGAGAGTCGTTCGCCCGCGCGCGTACGGGCGGCCGCGAGCTGTACGGATTCGCCAACCACGAGCTCGTCTCCAGCTACCTCGGTACGTCGACGGGGCTGCGGCTGCGGCACGACCAGCCGAACGGCACGCTGGAGCTCAACGCCAAGTCACCGGACCGTACGCGTTCGGCCTGGGCGGGACGCTCGACGCGGGACTTCAAGGACGTCGACCCGGCCGCGATGGACGCGGAGCTGGCGGTGCGGCTGGGCTGGGCCCAGCGGCGTGTCGAACTGCCCGCCGGGCGCTACGAGACGCTGTTGCCGCCGACCGCGGTCGCGGACCTGCTGATCTACCAGCTGTGGTCGGCGGCCGCCCGGGACGCGGCCGAGGGCCGGACCGTCTTCAGCAAGCCCGGGGGCGGCACCCGCATCGGTGAGCGCCTCAGCGAACTGCCGCTGACGCTGCGCAGCGACCCGAACGAGCCGGGCCTGGAGTGCGCTCCCTTCGTCCTCGCGCACTCCTCGGGCGACGACGCCTCGGTGTTCGACAACGGGCTGCCGCTGGGGGCCACCGACTGGATCCGGGAGGGCGAGCTGCGGCATCTGTCCACCACCCGGCACAGCGCCGGGCTGACCGGGCTGCCGGTGACGCCGTCGATCGGGAACCTCGTCCTCGACGGCGGTGAGGACCGCTCCCTGGAGGAGATGGTCGCCGCCACGGAGCGCGGTCTGCTGCTGACCTGCCTGTGGTATATCCGCGAGGTCGACCCGGCGACGCTGCTGCTGACCGGGCTCACCCGGGACGGCGTCTACCTCGTGGAGGGCGGCGAGGTCGTGGGCGAGGTGAACAACTTCCGGTTCAACGAGTCGCCGGTGGGCCTGCTGGGACGGGTCACGGAGGCGGGGCGGACGGAGAAGACGCTGCCCCGGGAGTGGAGCGACTGGTTCACCCGGGCCGCGATGCCCGCGCTGCGCGTACCGGACTTCAATATGAGCTCTGTCAGCCAGGGCGTATAACCTCGTACCTGATTCACGAGACCACCCAAGGAGATACGAGAACCGTGACGGACATCGTCGACGAGCTGAAGTGGCGGGGCCTGTTCTCCCTGTCCACCGACGAAGATGCTTTGCGCAAGGCGCTCGCGGACGGTCCCGTCACGTTCTATTGCGGCTTCGACCCGACCGCGCCGAGCCTGCACGTCGGTCACCTGGTGCAGGTGCTCACGATGCGCCGGCTCCAGCGGGCGGGGCTGCGGCCGCTCGCCCTGGTGGGCGGGGCGACGGGCCAGATCGGTGACCCCCGCCCGACGGCCGAGCGCACCCTGAACGACCCGGAGACGGTCGCGAACTGGGTGACGCGCCTGCGTTCACAGATCGAGCCGTTCCTGTCCTTCGAGGGCGAGAACGCCGCGCTCATGGTGAACAACCTCGACTGGACGGCCGGACTGTCGGCCATCGAGTTCCTGCGGGACATCGGCAAGCACTTCCGCGTCAACAAGATGCTCACCAAGGACTCCGTGGCCCGCCGCCTCGAGTCCGAGGAGGGCATCAGCTACACGGAGTTCAGCTACCAGCTGCTCCAGGGCATGGACTTCCTGGAGCTGTACCGACGCCACGGCTGCACCCTCCAGCAGGGCGGCAGCGACCAGTGGGGCAACCTCACGGCGGGCCTGGACCTGATCCACCGCCTCGAGCCCGGGGCCCAGGTGCACGCGCTGGCGACGCCGCTGATGGTCAAGGCGGACGGCACCAAGTTCGGCAAGACCGAGGGCGGTGCCGTCTGGCTCGACCCCGAGATGACGACGCCGTACGCGTTCTACCAGTTCTGGCTGAACGTGGACGACCGGGACGTCTCGACGTACCTGCGCATCCTGTCCTTCAGGTCCCCCGAGGAGCTGGAGGAGCTGGAGAAGCAGACCGAGGAGCGTCCGCAGGCCCGTGCCGCCCAGCGCGCGCTGGCCGAGGAGCTGACGACGCTGGTGCACGGCGCCGACCAGACGGCCGCCGTGATCGCCGCGTCCAAGGCCCTCTTCGGGCAGGGCGAGCTGGGCGAGCTCGACGAGCGGACGCTCGCCGCGGCCCTGTCCGAGGTGCCGCACATCCAGGTCGCCGAGGCGGGCCTGGTCGTGGACCTCTTCGCGGAGGTCGGCCTGGTGGCCAGCAAGTCCGCCGCACGCCGCACGGTCAAGGAGGGCGGCGCGTACGTGAACAACGTGAAGGTCGCCGCCGAGGACGCGGTGCCGGCCGCGGAGGACCTGCTGCACGGGCGCTGGCTGGTGCTGCGCAGGGGCAAGAAGAGCCTGGCCGCGGTCGAGGTCACGGGCGGCTGAGGCCTCCCGCGTCACCGGACGCGCGAACGAAGGGGCGGCTCCGCGACGGAGCCGCCCCTTCGTCGTGCCGCCGCTGCCGGGGAGGCCGGGCGGCCGGCTCTCGGTCTCAGGTCTTCACCTTGTCGCCCCGCAGGGCCATGTAGAGCATGTCGCCGAGGAAGACGATGACGATGGCGGCGGCCAGCTGAAGCGCGTGCCGTCCCCAGTCGATGCCCCTCGTCTCGGCGATGCCGAAGCCCCGGGCGATCGCGTTGCCGACGATCGCTCCGAGGATGCCGAAGATGGTGGTCAGCCACAGCGGGCTGTGCTGCTTGCCCGGAATGATCGCCTTGGCGATCAGGCCCAGCACGAACCCGACGATGATCGCCCAAAGCCAGCCCATGTCCGCCTCCTCGTACCGCTCCCCGTGAGCGGTACCGCCAGTCTCTGGCTGTCCGCCATACGGCGCATGTCGGGCGCGGCCGTACGCGCTACGGCGCACCATGTCCACCCGGACCGGATGTGCCCCGGTCTCGAAGGCGGCGCAGACGCGGCGTAACGTGGAAGCAGTCCGGGCCCGCTTCCTCGACGGGTACGGGCCGGGTACGGGCCGGGAGTGTCCGACGCAGGCGGGTGGTGGAGTGTGATCAGGAAGCAGAGCAACGTCCAGGTCTTCCGGATCACCGGAGCCAGACAGAGTCTGGACGACGACGTGCGCGGCCGGCAGCGCCGCTATGTCATCTCGATGTCCGTCCGCACGGTGTCGGTGATCCTTGCAGCCACCCTGTGGAACGTCGAACGGCCCGTCGCTCTGGTCGCTCTGGTCCTCGGGATTCTCCTCCCGTACGTCGCCGTGGTCATCGCCAACGCCGGACGTGAGAACGCGCCTTCCCTTCCCTCCACATTCGTCACCGCCCCGCTGCGTCCGATGATCACGGGGCCCCGGCAGGACGGCTCGCCGGAGCCGTCCCCCGAGGACGCCGCGAGTGGTCCCGGGACGCGTCCGGGGGCCGAGCCGCACGACTCGGACTGAGGCCGGACCGGAGCCGATCCGCTCGCGAACTCGCCCCGGGACATGGCCCGTTCAGCTCCGGACGGACGCCTTCGGCCTCGCCGGAAACGGAATATCGGCGCGCCGGCAAGCTCAAGAAAAGCTCAGATCAATCATGTTGTTCCAGTGCCGGGCGGCGGGTTACCCGTGACATACTTCGTACGCGCTCCGCATCCCCCGTCGGAGCGACGGACCGACGCCGGGCAGCTCCCCCCGTGGCTGCTCGGCGTCGCCTTTGTGCGCACTCGGAGCCCGGCCCGCGAACGGTCCGTCCACCGCGCGGAGCGCGTGCCGAGAAGCCTCGGCTAGGGTCGGCAGAGTGATTGTGAACGCCCCCGGCTCCGAACCCGCCTCCCCCGTCTGCTCGGCCAAGGCCTGCCGTGCGGCCGCCGTGTGGGTGCTCGCCTGGAACAACCCCAAGCTGCACACGCCCGAGCGCCGCAAGACCTGGCTCGCGTGCGACGAACACCGTGAGCACCTGTCGCAGTTCCTCGGGGTGCGCGGGTTCCTCAAGGACGTCGTGACCCTCGACGAGTGGGAGGCCGCCCGGCCCGCGGATCAGGCGTCCCCCGCGGAGCGCGGCGGGGAATAGCGGCCGCACGACCGTCCCGTCGTCCGGCGGGGAACAGCCCCCGTCAGCCGCCGATCGCCGACATCGGGCGGTCGGGCTGCACGAACGACGGGTCGTCCAGGCCCGCCCCCGCCTTCTTGCCCCACATCGCGGCGCGCCAGGCGTCGGCGATCTCCTCGTCGGGCGCGCCCGAGCGCAGTGCGCCGCGAAGATCGGTCTCCTCGGTGGCGAACAGACAGGTGCGTATCTGGCCGTCGGCGGTGAGCCGGGTGCGGTCGCAGGCCGCGCAGAACGGGCGGGTGACCGAGGCGATGACGCCGACGCGGTGCGGGCCGTCGTCGACGATCCAGCGCTCGGCGGGGGCGGAACCCCGCTCGTCGGCGCCTTCCCCGGTGAGCCTGAAGCGGGTGCGCAGCGAGGCGAGGATGTCGCCGGCGGTGACCATGCCGTCGCGCTTCCAGCCGTGCTGGGCGTCCAGGGGCATCTGCTCGATGAAGCGGAGTTCGTACTCGTGCTCCATGGACCAGGCCAGCAGGTCCGGGGCTTCGTCGGCGTTCAGGCCCGGCATCAGGACCGAGTTGATCTTGACGGGGGTCAGGCCGGCGGCGTGGGCGGCTTCGAGGCCCTCGATGACGTCCTTGTGCCGGTCGCGGCGGGTGAGCGTCTTGAAGACGTCGGGCCGCAGGGTGTCGAGGGAGACGTTCACCCGGTCGAGTCCGGCGGCCTTCAGGGCGGCCGCGGTGCGCTTGAGGCCGATGCCGTTGGTCGTGAGGGACATCCGGGGGCGGGGGGCGAGGGCCGCGACCCGCTCGACGATGCCGGGCAGGCCCGGTCGCAGCAGGGGCTCGCCGCCCGTGAAGCGGACCTCCTCGATGCCGAGGCGGGTGACCGCGATCCCTATCAGGCGGACGATCTCGTCGTCGGTGAGCAGATCGGGCTTGGCGAGCCAGCTCAGGCCCTCTTCGGGCATGCAGTACGTGCAGCGGAGGTTGCACCGGTCCGTCAGTGACACACGCAGGTCGGTGGCCACTCGGCCGTAGGTGTCGATGAGCACGTGGGCCCCCTCCCTCGTCGCCGATCTCGTTGTCCGGATACCTGCGAGCCTACGTGACGGGACGGACAACAACAGCGGCCCGATCACACGAGACGCGGCGCGGGCCCGTCGTAGGGACCTACCAGTGGTGATCCACCGGCGGCCTGCGACGGGCCCGCGCGATGCCGGGGCTCCGGGCCTGCCCTAATGCGCTCCGGTGCCGGTCAGGGAGCGGACCTCCAGCTCTGCGTACTTGCCGGCGTCCGGTTCCTCCTTGGAGAGGACGGTGCCGAGCCAGCCCAGCAGGAAGCCGACCGGGATGGAGATGAGGCCCGGGTTCTCCAGCGGGAACCAGTGGAAGTCGACGTCGGGGAACATCGAGGACGGCTTGCCGGAGACGACCGGGGAGAACAGCACCAGTCCGACCGCCGTGACCAGGCCGCCGTAGATCGACCAGAGCGCGCCCGCGGTGGTGAACCTCTTCCAGAACAGGCTGTAGAGGATCGTCGGCAGGTTGGCGGAGGCCGCGACCGCGAAGGCGAGGGCGACCAGACCGGCGACGTTGAGGTCGCGGGCGAGGGCTCCGAGCAGGATGGACACGGCGCCGATGCCGACCGTCGCGTACCGGGCGGCCTTCATCTCCTGCTTCTCCGACGCCTGCCCCCTCTTGATGACGTTCGCATAGATGTCGTGCGCGAAGGAGGAGGACGAGGCGAGCGTCAGTCCCGCGACGACCGCGAGGATCGTGGCGAAGGCGACGGCGGAGATGGTGGCGAGCAGGATCGCTCCCCAGCTGGAGTCCACTCCGCCGAGGTGCAGGGCGAGCAGGGGTGCCGCCGTGTTGCCCGCCTTGTTGGAGGCGATGATCTCGTCCGGCTTGATGAGCGCGGCGGCGCCGAAGCCGAGGGCGAGGGTCATCAGGTAGAAGACGCCGATGAGCCCGATCGCCCAGTTGACGGACTTCCGCGCGGTCCTGGCGGTGGGCACGGTGTAGAAACGGATCAGGATGTGCGGCAGGCCCGCAGTGCCGAGGACCAGTGCCATGCCGAGAGAGATGAAGTCCAGCTTGGTGGTCGAGGTGGCGCCGTACTTGAGCCCTGGTTCCAGGAAGGGCGAGCCCTTGCCGCTGTTCTCGGCCGCCTTGCCGAGCAGGTCGGAGATGTTGAAGTGGAACTTCAGCAGGACCAGGAAGGTGAGCAGCACGGCTCCCGCGATGAGCAGGACCGCCTTGACCATCTGCACCCAGGTGGTGCCCTTCATCCCGCCGATGGTGACGTACACGATCATCAGGACGCCGACGAGCGCGACGATGCCGACCTTGCCGCCGTCGCTGGTGATGCCCAGCAGCAGCGAGACGAGGACGCCCGCGCCCGCCATCTGGGCCAGCAGGTAGAAGATCGACACGACGATGGTGGAGGTGCCGGCGGCGGTACGGACCGGGCGCTGGCGCATGCGGTAGGCGAGGACGTCGCCCATCGTGTACCGGCCGGAGTTGCGCAGCGGTTCGGCGACCAGGAGCAGGGCCACCAGCCAGGCGACCAGGAAGCCGATGGAGTAGAGGAAGCCGTCGTAGCCGAAGAGGGCGATCGCGCCGGCGATACCGAGGAAGGAGGCGGCGGACATGTAGTCGCCGGAGACGGCGAGTCCGTTCTGGAAGCCGGTGAACTGGCGGCCGCCCGCGTAGAAGTCGGCGGCGTCCTTGGTCTGGCGGCCGGCCCAGACGGTGATGACGAGGGTCGCGGCGACGAACACCGCGAACAGGGTGATGATCAGCGGGCGGTGCTGGCTCGCCTCGCCCGCGGCCAGTACTGCCTGGTGCGCGGTGGTCCGTGCGGGGCTCATGCGCCGCCCTCCATCCGGGACTTGATGGCGTCGGCCTTGGGGTCGAGGTGAGCGGCCGCGTGCCGCGAGTACCACCAGGCGATGAGGAAGGTGGTGAGGAACTGGCCGAGGCCGAGAACCAGGGCGACGTTGACGTTGCCGAACAGCTTGGTGCCCATGAAGCCGCCCGCGTAGTTCGAGAGCAGCACGTACAGCAGGTACCAGAGGATGAATCCGACGGTCAGCGGAAAGGCGAAGGAGCGGTGGGAGCTGCGGAGTTCACCGAACTCGGCACTCTCCTGCATCTCGACGAACTTCTCGGTGGACGGGAGCTGGGCTCCGGTTTGCGCGGGTGGTGGTGCGTCGGTGGCCACGGTGTCTCCTCGCGTTGCTGGTGCGGTTGCGACGGTGGACGGGAGCGGGTCGGGGCCCGCGGACGGGGACGGTTCGGGTACGGGCATGGGACTTCGGCCTCACATCGACGTGCGTCACGTGACGGAATGCGATCGATTGCATCCGTTCCGTGATTCGAACTGGGGGCTCGATCGTCCACGGGCTCCCTGCCCCAGGTCACGGCGCCACGCGTGGACCGGTTCAACCCGGCCTGCTTCTTTCGCAAGTCGCCGTCGCGAGTCCCGGGCTTCTTTCGGAAGTCGTCGCCGCAAGTCATTGCTGGCCCGGTCGGCGGCGGGATAGCTTCGGCCTGCACCATTCCGTCATGTACCTGCCCGAGCACCATCCGTGTTCGGGCAGCTCCGTTTTCCGGATGATGTGGAGATCCCATGGCTCATCTGCGTTCCAGACACCGTCTCGCGCTCGCCGTGCCGGTCGTTCTCTCGCTCACCGCCTCGCTCGGCTTCCTGCCGGGCGCCGCGTCGGCCACACCTCTCGCCGCGCCCGCCGCGACGAGCGCGGACGGGCCGAACCTCTCGTACGTGGTCAACACGACGACGGACCACCGGACGATCGCGTCGGTGAAGAAGGCGATCGCGTCGGCCGGCGGCAGTGTCGTGATCGCGTACGAGCAGATCGGCGTGATCGTCGTCCACTCGGCGAACCCGGACTTCGGCCGGCAGATCCGGACGGTACGCGGGGTGCAGTCGGCCGGTGCCACCCGCACCTCGCCGCTGAAGGCCGCGGGCACGACGGACGAGGGCGCGGTGCAGGTGCTGTCCGCGGCCGAGGCCGCCAAGGTCGCGAAGACCGCCGACGCGGGCCAGGAGCCTCTCGAGGCCGACCAGTGGGATCTGCGCGCGATAGGCGCCGACAAGGCGGCCGCGATCAACCCCGGCAGCAAGAAGGTGACCGTCGCGGTGATCGACGTCGGCGTCGACGACACGCACCCCGACATCGCGCCGAACTTCTCCGCCTCGCAGTCCGCGAACTGTGTGGGCGGCAAGCCCGACACGACGTACGGCTCCTGGCGTCCGGTGGACGCCGACCACTACCACGGCACGCACGTCGCGGGCGAGATCGCGGCGGCCCGCAACGGAATCGGCGTCGCGGGGGTCGCCCCCGGTGTGAAGGTCTCGGGCATCACGGTGGCCGAGCCCGACTCCACGCAGCTGTTCTACCCGGAGAGCGTCGTGTGCGCCTTCGTGTTCGCCGCCGACCACGGCGTCGAGATCACCAACAACAGCTACTACGTGGACCCGTGGCTGTACAACTGCCTCGACGACCCGGACCAGAAGGCCATCGTCGACGCCGTCAACCGCGCCCAGCTGTACGCCCAGCGGAAGGGCACGCTGAACGTCGCCGCGGCGGGCAACTCCAACGACGACCTCGACTCGAACGCGCTGACCGACGCGTCCAGCCCCGACGACTCGACCGCCACCACCCGGACCGTCGACCCGCACAAGTGCTTCGACATCCCGACCCAGTTGCCCGGTGTCGTCACGGTCGCCTCGACCGGCGTCAAGGGCGGCAAGTCCTACTTCTCCAGCTACGGCGACGGCGTCATCGACGTCGCGGCACCCGGCGGCGACCGCTACCAGATCCCGGACACGCCCTCGCAGAACGGCCGCATCCTCTCCACGCTGCCGAACAACACGTACGGCTTCCTCCAGGGCACCTCGATGGCGACACCGCACGTCGCGGGCGTCGCCGCGCTGCTGAAGTCCAAGTACCCCTGGGCGACGCCCGCTCAGCTCCAGCTCTTCCTCAAGGCCCAGGCCGACAACCCGGGTTGCCCGACGGCGCCCTACGACGGGAACGGCGACGGCGTCGTCGACGCGACCTGCGCGGGCGGCAAGCACGTGAACGGCTTCTACGGATTCGGCATCGTCAACGCCTTGCGGGCGGTCAAGTAACACTCACCGCAGTCCTGTTGGCTCGTGGCCCCGGCCGTCCTGTGCGACGGCCGGGGCCACGCCGCCGCGGGCCGCCTCGTATGTTGATCGCGTCCACGCTGCATAGTGCCGGTATGACGCATGCACCGATGGCCGCTGTGTGGGACGAGCTGGGGGGAGACCCGGCGCTGCTTCCCGGGGTTTCGACCGTGGCGCGGGCGGGCGCGCTGGAAGCCGCCCTGCCCGTACGGGAGCTGGCGCGCGCCTGCGTGGGCGCCTGCGCCCTGGCCGCCGCCGAGCTGGGGGCCCGGCGGGCCGGGCTCGCGCGCTCGCCGCGGGTGAGCGTGGACGACGGTGCCGTCGCCACGGCCTTCGTCAGCGAACGGCATCTGCGGATCGACGGGCGCGCGCCGGTCGGCTTCGCTCCGCTGTCGCGGTTCTGGCGGACGGCGGACGGCTGGGTGCGGACGCACGCGAACTATCCGCATCACCGGTCCAGGCTGCTGGACGCGCTGGGGGCGGCGGACGACGCGAGCGCCGAGGACGTGGCCTCCCTGCTCGCCGGGCGGTCCGCGCGGGAGGTCGAGGAGACCGTGTACAGCGCAGGCGGGCTCGCCGTGGCGCTGCGCACACCGCAGGAGTGGGCGGCGCACGAGCAGGGGCTCGCCCTGGCGCGGCGGCCGCTGATCGAGTGGGACGGGCCGGCCGGAGGGTCCGGTGCGCGCCCTCGTGTCCTCTCCCCGCTGCCCGCCGGCGCTCCGCTGCTGCCCGCCGCCGGGGTACGCGTCCTGGATCTGACCCGGGTCATCGCGGGCCCGGTGGCCACCCGCACGCTCGCCCTGCTGGGCGCCGACGTGCTGCGGGTGGACGGGCCGCTGCTGCCCGAGGACCCGGACGCGCACGCAGACACGGGCTTCGGCAAACGGTCGACCGTGCTGGACCTGACGGCCGACCGGCGCGCCTTCGACGAACTGCTGGCGTCTGCCGACGTGGTCGTCACTGGCTACCGGCCCGGCGCACTGGACCGGTTCGGGCTCTCCCCCGAGGCGCTGGCCGAGCGTGATCCGGGCCTCGTGGTGGCCCAGGTGTCGGCGTGGGGGACGTACGGGCCCTGGGGCGGGCGGCGGGGCTTCGACAGCCTGGTGCAGGTGGCCACCGGGATCGCCGTGACGGAGGGATCGCCCGGGCGGCCGGGCGCCCTGCCGGCACAGGCGCTCGACCACGGCACCGGGTATCTGCTGGCGGCGGCCGTCCTGCGGGCACTGACCGAGCGGGCGGAGTCGGGCCGAGGCCGCGTCGTACGGCTGGCGCTGGCGCGCACGGCTATGTGGCTGACGACCGGTATCGAGCGACAGAAGGCACCCGACGCGACGTCGTATCTCTCGAAGGGCGGACCCGGCGCGACGCCGGACCCCTCGAAGGCTGAACCCGGCGCGGCGCCGACCACCTCACCCCGTACGGCGCCGGATCCCTCGGCGGGCCGACCTGGCGGCGCGCCGACCCCCTCCGCGGGGCAACCCGGTGGCGCACCGGACCTCTCGGCGAGGCAACCCGGCAGCGTGCCGACCCCATCGGCGGGCCAACCTGGTGGCGTACCTGACCCCTCGGCGGGGGAACCGTACGACCGCGCCGACGCCTGGCTTTCCGAGCGGGCCGGCCCTCTCGGCCGCCTCGGCCACGCCCTGCCCCCGGTCTCCTTCGCGGGCGGCCCCACCGACTGGTCCCGCCCGCCTGGCCGCTGGGGAACGGACCCCGCGCGGTGGGCCTGAGAGGCCGAGGCGCCCGGCGGCCCGGGGATCCTCTCCCCGTGCCGCCGGGCGGAGTTCGTGTCAGCCGGTGACCAGGACCTTCAGGGCGGTTCGCTCGTCCATCGCCTTGTAGCCCTCGGGCACGCCCTCCAGGCCGACGGTCATGTCGAAGACCGGCGACGGGTCGATGGTGCCGTCGAGGACGTCGGGCAGCAGCTCGGGGATGTACGAACGCACCGGGGCGACCCCGCCGCGCAGGGCGATGTTCCGGTCGAACATGACGCCGAGGTCGAGGCCCGTACCGCTGCCGTGGGGCACGCCCACGAAGCCGATGGCACCGCCGTCTCGGGTGATGTTCACCGCCGTGCTCATGGACTGCTCGGTGCCGACCGCCTCGACGACGCAGTGCGCGCCCTGGCCGCCGGTCAGCTCGCGGACGGCCTCGACGGCCGCTTCGCCGCGCTCGGCGACGACGTCCGTGGCGCCGAAGCGGAGCGCGATGTCGGTGCGGACCTGGTGGCGGCCGAGCGCGATGATCCGCTCGGCGCCGAGCCGCTTGGCCGCGAGAACGGCACACAGGCCGACGGCCCCGTCGCCCACGACGGCGACGGTCGAGCCCTTGCGGACGCCGGCGCCGAGGGCCGCGTGGTGGCCGGTGCCGAGGACGTCGGAAAGGGTCAGCAGCGCCGACAGCAGGTGGTCGTCGGAGGCCGCCTCCTTGGGCAGCTGTACGAGGGTGCCGTCGGCGAAGGGGACGCGGACGGCCTCGCCCTGGCCGCCGTCGTAGCCGACCGCACCCCAGAAGCCGCCGTGGCGGCAGGACGTGGTGAGCCCGTCCCGGCAGTAGTCACAGACGCCGTCGGACCACATGAAGGGCGCCACGACCAGGTCGCCGCGCCGCACGCCGGTCACCTCGGAGCCCGTCTCCTCGACGATGCCGAGGAACTCGTGCCCGATCCGCTGGCCCGGCTGCCGGGCCGCCTCGCCGCGGTACGCCCACAGGTCGCTGCCGCAGATGCAGGAGCGCAGCACACGCACGATCGCGTCGGTGGGCAGTTGCACCATGGGCTCGGGAACGTCCTCCACGCGCATGTCGAACGGAGCGTGGATGGTGGTGGCGCGCATGGCGAGGTCCCTCTCGTGGGGGGCGTGGGTGAGATGCGCTCAGGGGGTGGTTGAGCGCATCTCACCGTACGCCGCCACGGGCGCGCGTCGCGCGCCGAGGGGGCCGAGCACACCTCGGACCAGCAGAAACTGGGCCGCGATGTACGTGAGCATGATCCAGAAGGCCGCCTTCGGCAGCTGCGGCCAGTCGGCGACGCCGGTGGCGATCAGCGTGTCCGAGAGCATGAAGAGAGCGCCGCCGAGCGCCGCGACGGGCCCGAGGCGCGTGGCCCCGTACGCCATCGCGGTCAGGAGCAGGCTGTAGCCGGCGACCGGGATCCGCAGGCCGGCCGGCAGTCCGGGCCACAGCAGGACGACGAGCGCGACGAGGGCCGTGGCGTACACGAGGACGAGCCGTGCGTCCCGTACGCGTGCCGTCCGGCGGAAGAGCATGAGGTAGCACACGTGCCCGGCCGCGAAGCAGGCCATGCCGACGAGGAAGGCCGGGTCGGCGTCGGAGAGGAGCGCCAGGTCACCGCACCAGCCGAGCAGCAGGGCCGCGAGGAGCAGCCGGGGTGCGCCGCGCACACCGGCGTACGCGGCGAGCAGCGGCATCAGGAGCGCCTTGGCGATCCGGTGCGCGGGGTCGATTCCGGCGAGCAGCGAGATGAGGTCGACGGCCGCCGCCAGCGCGAAGCAGACGAGCAGGACGCGCGCTGAACGCGGGCTCACGCGACGGACTCCGTGACCGGGGTCTGCGCGACGGGCTCCGTGACGGGGCCCTGCGCGGCGGGCTCCGCGGCCGGGCTCCGCGCGCCGTCCGTCGGCGTGGGCTGCCAGCCGGGGCCGGCGAGGACCCGCCCGGCTCGTTCGCGCCAGTTCGCCGCCGCCCGCAGGTCCCGGGCGATGGCGGTGTACTCGTGGGTGGCCACGCGCAGCGGGTTGTACGTCGTGATGTTCTTGGTGAGCCCGTAGACGGGCCGTTCGGTCTCCGCGACGAACGATCCGAAGAGCCGGTCCCAGACGATGAGGATGCCGCCGAAGTTGCGGTCCAGATAGCCGCCCTGGGAGGCGTGGTGGACACGGTGGTGCGAGGGCGTGTTGAAGGCGAACTCGAACCAGCGGGGCAGCTTGTCGATGCGCTCGGTGTGGATCCAGAACTGGTAGACGAGGCTCACCGACGAACAGAAGGCGAGCGCCGCCGGGTGCACCCCGAGGGCGACCATCGGCAGGTAGAACGGCCACGACGTCCAGCCGGTCCAGGGCTGGCGCAGCGCGGTGGTGAGGTTGAACTTCCTGCTGGAGTGGTGCACGACGTGACAGGCCCACAGGAGGCGGATCACGTGGTGGCCGCGGTGGGACCAGTAGTAGAAGAAGTCCTGCGCGAGCAGCATCAGCGGGATCGTCCACCACAGGACGGGCACCCGCAGCGGCGTCAGCGAATAGACCGCCGTGTAGACCAGGACGATCGGGATCTTCCACAGGGCGTCGAAGAGCAGACTGCCCAGTCCCATGCCGAGACTCGTCGCGGCGTCCTTCGGCTCGTATCCCGCCGCGTCGTCGTCCGGATGGATCCGGACGCTCACCATCTCGATCACGGCGAGGAGGACGAAGGCGGGTATCGACAGGAGCACGACGTCGGGCAGGTTCGGCATGGGTGAACCGTAGATGCGCTGGTCGGCCGCGTACAGAGGCTGTCACCACTAAGTATTACCGGGGGTACGCGCTTGCTTCTTGGTGAACTCCGACAGGAACCGCCGCCCGTCCGGGCCGTACGGTCAGAGGCCGGCGGCTCCGAGCAGGGCTCCGGCCGCGTAGGTCACCGCCATGGCGAGCGCTCCCCCGGCCGTGTTGCGCAGCACCGCGCGCCTCGGGTCCGCCGCGCCCAGCCGTGCGCTGCTCCAGCCGGTGAGGGCGAGCGCGGCCAGGACCGAGACCACGGTGACGCCGAGCCGCCACTTCTCGGGCGGCAGCACGATGGCCAGCAGGGGCAGCAGGGCTCCGGCGGTGAAGGCGAGGAAGCTCGCCCAGGCCGCGTGCCACGGGTTGGTCAGGTCGTCGGGGTTGATGCCGAGTTCCACCGAGGCGTGGGCCCGCAGCGCGTCGCGTTCGGTGAGCTGCCCGGCCGCCTCGCGGGCCACCTCCCGGGACAGGCCGCGCTGCTCCAGGAGTTCGGTCAGCTCCTCCAGTTCGGCTTCCGGCTGCTCCTTGAGTTCCCGCTTCTCGGTGGCGAGGGCCGCCAGTTCCGAGTCCCGCTGGGTGGAGACCGAGACGTACTCGCCGGCCGCCATGGACATCGACCCGGCGAGCAGTCCCGCGATGCCCGCGGTGAACAGCGCCGTGCGCTCGCCCGTGGCGCCGGCCACGCCGACGACGAGGCCCGCGGTGGAGACGATGCCGTCGTTGGCGCCCAGGACGGCGGCCCGCAGCCAGTTCAGCCGCGAGCCGAGGGCGCCGCCGTGGGCTTCGCGGTGCGCGTCGCTCTCCTCGTCGCCGTCCGCCTCGCCGTCCGCCTCGTCGTGCGTCGGTTCCGTCACACGGGGAGGATCGCATCCCGGAGGCGGCCCGCGCCCCTCACCACACGCGCACCGAGCCTCCTCTCGCGAACACCGGGCTCGTCGCGTCGGCGGGCGGGGTCTCCAGGGGTTCGGCGATCTCGGCCACCGTGGGACCGGCCTTGGCGGCGATCCCGTCGAGGTACGCCGGGTCGAAGCCGTAGACGCGGGCCGCGTTGCCGCCGACCATGGCGGCGATCTCGTCGCGCGGCAGCCCCGCGTAGGCGAACCGCAGTCCCTCGCGGGTGTAGGGGTGCGTGCCTTCGTCGTGCGGGTAGTCGCTGCCCCACATGATCTTGTCGAGGCCGATGCGTCCGCGGAGCGGCACCTCGTGGGGGCGCATGAAACTGGCGCCGACGAAGCAGTGCTCGCGCCAGACCTCGGAGGGGCGTTCGCCCATCGTCGCGGCCAGCCCCGCGCCGAACTTCGACTCGGCCGTCGACGCCCTGCCCGCCGCCGCGACCAGCCGGCCGTGGTAGTAGTCCAGCATGTCGAGCACCCCGGGGATCCAGCCCGAGCCCTGCTCGGTCAGCACCAGCCTCAGGCCGGGGTGCCGGCGGAATGCGCCGCCGAACACCAGGTGCCACAGCGCCCGGTGCGAGAACCAGGTCGTCTCCACCATGTAGACCGCGCGGGCGGCCGGTTCGTCCCCGAGCGGCGGCGAGGCGGAGCCCGCGTGATGGTTCACCGGGACGCCCAGTTCGGCGCAGGCCGCCCAGATCGGGTCGTACGCCCGTGCGTGCAGCTCGGGCAGACCCGAGCCGGGGGGTGTGCCGGGCAGCAGCAGCCCGCCCCTCAGGCCCGCGCCCGCCGCCCGGTGGATCTCCTCGACCGCCGCGTCGACGTCGTTCAGGAGGATCTGGAAGACACCCGCGCGTCGGCCGGGCGCCGCCGCGCAGAAGTCGGCGAGCCAGCGGTTGTGGGCCCGCAGCCCCGCCCAGCGGTGTTCGAACTCCGCCGCCGTCGGGGCCGGTGCCATGAGGGAGCCTGACGGGAAGAACGGCGGGATGGTGTTCGGGAAGACCACCTCCGCGACGATGCCGTCCTCCTCCAGCTCCGCGATCCGCCGCGCGGAGTTCCAGTTCCGGTCGGCGGTGTCGGCGAGCAGGTCCTCGTACGGGTTGACGTAGCCGGCCGCCCAGGCGTCGAAGTCGTCGTGGTACCGGCGCTCCAGGTACGGCTTGTAGTCGAGGAGATCGGCGCCCGCGTGGCAGTCGGCGGAGATGACGGTGTAGCGGTCCCCGGCACCGGCGGCGGTCACGGGCTCACTCCCAGCACGGGGAAGTCGTGGTCCGTCAGCCAGTGGCGGCCCACCTCTCGCGAGCGCGCCCAGGACGCCTCGACCGCCGACTGGTCCTCGTCCTGGCCCAGTTCGGCCGGGGTCGGGCCGATCCTCCGGGCGAGCGGGGCGAGTTCGGTGACATCGAAGCCGAACACCTCGGCCGCCGCCAGACCGAGCATGCGGCGGGTCTCCGCCACCGGGATGTCGTGGAAGGTCTTCGCCAGCCACGTCCGGGTGTCGGGCCAGGTGCCCTCGGGGTGCGGGAAGTCGCTGCCCCAGAGGATGTTGTCGACGCCGATCTCGTAACGCTGGGCGAGTTCGCGGCGCTTGGTGTTGGTCGCGCAGACGAAGACCTGGCGGTCCAGGTACTCGTGCGGGGGCCGTTTCAGCTCGGCGAAGGGCGACAGCTTCTTGCCGCCGTGGGCGCCGAGGTAGAGCCGGTCCATGAACCACAGCAGGTTGGGGAGCCACCAGCAGCCCGACTCCGCGACACCGAACCGGAGTCCGGGGTGCCGCTCGAAGACCCCCGACCAGAGCAGGAACCACAGGGGACGCGCGGGCCACCAGGTGACCTCGGAGACGTAGATCCCCAGGTGGTCGCCGTACTCGTGGCGCGGGGCCGCGCCGGAATGGGTGAGCACGGGCATCGAGCACTCGGCGGCGGCCGCCCACACGGGGTCGTAGCGGCGGTCGTGGTAGGGCTCCTTGTCGACCCACATGGAGGGGATCATCAGGGCACCGAGACCGGACTCCTTGGCCCGGTACACCTCGGCGACCACCCGGTCGGTCTCGCCGGTCACCGGCAACAGGGCGACCCCGCAGTGCCGTTCGGGGTGCTCGGAGACGAAGTCGGCGAGCCAGCGGTTGTGGGCCTGCGCCCCCGCCATGCCGAGCTGCGGGTCCTGGTCGCCGGAGAGGCCGAGGCCCACGCCGAAGGGGGCCGCGGTGCGGCTGTCCACGGCGTCCGCGTCGGGGAAGACGACCTCGGCCGCCACTCCGTCGCCGTCCAGCTCCTTGAGCCGCTGCGCGGAGTCCCAACCGCCGCGCAGGCCCTCCTCGTTGTCGTGGAACCACTTGTCCGCGAAGGCCTCGTTGCGGATGCCGAGGCGGTTCATCTCCTCGCGGCGCCGGCCCTGGCCCGCGAGGAACTCGTCGAAGTCCCGGTGGAACCGGGGGTCCAGGTAGGGCCGGTACTCCTCGGTGGGAAGTCCGGCATGGCAGTCGGAGGAGATGATCAGATACGGGTCCTGTTCGGTCACCGCGCCCCCTCAGTCGAGGATGAAGCTTTCCAGGTACGACGGATCGGCCCGGTCGAGCATCGAGCGCGACCGTGCCCGGATCTGCCGGTCGCTGTGCTCGCTCTCGGGCAGCAGCCAGAAGCGGCCCTCGCGGATCCCCTCGGCGACGAGGTCGGCGACCTCCTCGACGGGGGTGAACCGCACCTCGTGGCCCGCCTCGTTCATCGCTGCCTCCCACTGGGCGAGGCTGCGGTACGGGGTCCTGCGGGGCCGCTCCTTCGCGTACCGCTCGGGCCGGTTGCGGTGCGACTCCCACAGGCCGGTGCGGAGCATGTGGGGCCCGGGGAACAGCACGGAGGCGCCCACGCGCGCGTGTTCCGCCTTCAGATGCGCGTACAGCGACTCGGTCAGCGTGACCACGGCCGCCTTGGTGACGGCGTACACGGAGGCGGTGGGCAGCGGGGCGATCCCGCCGTCGCCTGAGGAGGTGTTGACGACGTGGCCCGGCTCTCCCCCGGCGAGCATCCGGGGCACGAACGCCTGGATGCCGTGGAAGACGCCCCACACGTTGACGGCGAAGGCCCACTTCCAGTCGTTCGGGTCGTGCTCCCACATGCGGCCCTCGGCGCCGGAGCCGACACCGGCGTTGTTGCACAGGACGTGCACCGCGCCGTACGTGTCGTACGCGTCCTCGGCGAGCGCGAGGACCTCGGAGCGCTCCGAGACGTCGACCACGCGCGCGCGGACGTCGGCGCCGTCCTCGCGCAGTTGTCCGGCCGCCTTCTCCAGCGCGCCCTCCTCGACGTCGGCGAGGACCACCTTCAGGCCGTCGGCCGCGAACCGCCGGGCCATCGCGAGCCCGATGCCGCTCGCCGCGCCGGTGACGACCGCGACCTGCCCCGCGCGCAGCTCCATCACACGCTCCCCTCGGGCGGACCGTCGAGGATCTGCCGCGGATCGTCGTAGCGCTGGTGGATGTACGGCAACAGGGCCTGCGCGCTGACACGTTCGGCGACCCTGCCCCGCTGGCCGGAGGTCTTCTCGCCGAAGGTGATCTCCACCAGCCCGCGGACGGGCAGATCGGCGACCGGGTCGTACATTGACTCGCGCAGGACGACGTCCCCGGTGACGCGCTCCAGCCTGCGGACCTTCTCGTCACGCAGGCAGTGCACGAGGACCGGATCGGCGTCGAACCCCGAACCGTCCACCGCGGGAAGGAACTTGAAGTAGAAGTCGGTCTTCTGCGCGGGCTCGGGCAGCGGCAGGGATCCGCTCACCGCGCCGCGCACCTCGACGAAGGCGATGCCGTGCCGCGCGAGCACGCCCCGCACGACGAGTCCGTCGCGCTCGACGGTCACCTCGCCGAGCTTCTTGGGCTCCCCGAACACCTCACGGCCGCCGATCAGGGCCCGCTCGTGGGTCATCGGCATGACCAGCGGATACCAGCCCTCGACGTCCCCGTGTGCGGCCGCGACGGCGAACGAGCCCGCGCCCAGCGGGTATCCGGGCAGATCCACCTTGCTGATGCTCACCCGGACCAGGGGCCGTGCGGTGGGTTTCAGCGGAGGCGGCAGGACCGCCGCTACCGCGTCCGGGTCGCTCTCCCAGACGGCCACCAGACCGGTGGACCAGATGTCGGGGAGTTCGGAGCTCGCGGTGCGCGACGCGGTGATCTCCGCCTCGGTCCGCGCGCCGTACCTCACTCGTGCCATGTCCGTACCGCCCTTCGTAGGCGCTACCTGCTGGGGCGCCAGCACGCTTGCACCACACGGCCGAAAGGTCCATAGCCGTGCGCGGCCCGGACACCCGGATACGGCCCCGGACCGGGGCGGCCCGGACACCCGGACACGGCCCCGGACCGCATCCGGCGGGACGTCCGGGCCCGGTGACACGGCGACAGAGCGACTCGGCATGCACCCCGGGCACCCCGGCCACAGGACCATTCGGTGGCCCCGAGAACCGGCGGCTCGGCAGCCTCCTGCTGGACCGGCGCACGCGCGACATCGTGCGCCTGCCGCTCGCCGCGCACCTCACCACTGCGACGGACGCGCTGCGGCTGCCGCACGTCCGGTCGGGTGGCGAGGCCGACCTGATCGAGCTGCGCCGCTTCCGCTCGCTGCCCCGCCCGGCCGAGGACGCGGCGGGGTTCGGCGCCGAGGCGGTCGCGAAGAGGCGTGTGCTGCCGGCGCCGGTGCACGGCGAGGTCGACCCCGAGGGAGCGAGCGGATCCGTTCACCCGCTGCTTCCCGGACCCGTCGACGGCTGCGGTCCGGACGCCCTGACGGCCGGGGACCTGGTGACGGCGCTGGGCTGAGCGTGTCAACGCCCGGACCGCCGCGCCTGGTTGCGGCGTCCGCGCGGGGGCGGTCCGGCGGCGGGCCTTCGAGGGCGCCGGATCCGGGAAGGCGGGGGCCGGGATGTCGGTCGGGGCCCGTATCCTCATTGACCATGCTCGAAGACCTCACGACCGCAGCGTCCCCTGCCTCCTGGCCGGCCGCGTATCCGCAGGGATACGCGGTCGTCGACGTGGAGACCACAGGACTGGCCCGCGACGACCGGATAATCTCCGCGGCCGTCTACCGGCTGGACGCGCGCGGCGAGGTCGAGGACCACTGGTACACGATGGTCAATCCGGAGCGGGACCCGGGCCCGGTGTGGATCCACGGCCTGACGAGCGACATGCTCGAGGGCGCGCCGCTCTTCCGGGACGTCGCCGAGGAGTTCGCCGCCCGGCTCGACGGCCGGGTGCTCGTCGCGCACAACGCGGTCTTCGACTGGTCGATGATCGCCCGCGAGTACGCGCGCGCGGAGCGCGAGGCGCCGGTGCGCCAGCGCCTGTGCACCATCGCCCTCTCCAAGGAACTGGGCCTGCCGCTGCCCAACCACAAGCTGGAGTCGCTGGCCGCGCACTTCGGTGTCGTACAGCAGCGGGCGCACCACGCGCTGGACGACGCGCGCGTGCTGGCCGAGGCGTTCCGGCCGAGTCTGCGGGCCGCCGCGCACGGCGGGGTGCGCCTGCCGCTCCTGGAGTGCCTGCCGCTCAAGGAGTGGTCGGACAGCGCCGCGGCTCCGCGGATCGGACGGCAGTCCTCGGGCTACGGGTCCGGCGGTTACCCGTCGGGGAGTTGGCGTCCCTCCCGCAAGCGTCCCGCGTGCCCCCATCCGAACCCCGGGCGGTACGCGGCGGACAAACCTCTCAAACAGGGTATGCGGATCGCGTTCTCCGGGGACACGTCCGTCGACCGTGAACTGCTGGAGGACCGGGCGGTCGAGGCCGGGCTGCACGTCGCGACGAGCCTGTCCCGGCTCACCAGCCTGCTGGTGACCAACGACCCGGACTCCGGCACGTCGAAGGTGGTCAAGGCCCGGCAGTTCGGGACACCGGTGGTCGACGAGGCCGCGTTCGGACAGCTCCTGCGTGACGTCGAACCCGCGTCGGAAAGGTGACGGGCGTACGGGTGATTGACGGGCGACTCGCCCCGCGCCCGCTCGCCCGCGCCGCCCGGGCACCCCACCCTGTGGCGCATGGCGAGATGCGAAGTATGCGGCAATGACTACGGAATGACCTTCGAAGTGCACGCACAGGGTGCCGTGCACGTATTCGACTGCTTCTCCTGCGCCATCCACCGGATGGCCCCGATCTGCGAGCACTGTCGCGTCCAGGTCATCGGCCAGGGTGTCGAGGTCGACGGCCACTGGTACTGCGGCGCGCACTGCGCCCGCGCGGAGGGGAGGGCGGGGATCGTCGACAAGGTCTGAGTCCCGGCCCGGCCCGGACAGGGCATCGCGCGGCCCTCGGCGGGACCCTCCCGTCGGGGGCCGAATCGTGCCGAGTACCGTGAATGGGGTGTACCGCTTCCTGTTGTCCCGGCAGTGGGTGATCCTCACCCTCGTGGCCCTCGCCCTCATCCCGACGATGATCAAGCTGGGCTTCTGGCAGCTCCACCGGCACGAGCACAAGGTCGCCCTGAACACGGTGATCTCCGACTCGCTCGCCGCGAATCCGGTGCCCGCCGAGACGGTCACCGTGCCTGGCAGGCAGATCCGGGACGCCGACCTGTTCCGCCGGGTGACCGCGAAGGGCCACTTCGACACCGCGCACGAAGAGGTCGTCCGCCGCCGCACCAACGCCGACGGCGAGGTCGGCTACCACGTCCTGACCCCGTTCGTCCTGGACGACGGCCGGGTCCTCATGGTCAACCGGGGCTGGGTCCCGGCGGACGGCGCGCAGACCGCCTTCCCGAAGATCCCGGCCCCCGCCCAGGGCGAGATCACCGTCACCGGCCGGCTGATGGCCGACCAGACGACCGCCGCCAGCGGCATCAAGAACGTCCGGGGCCTGCCCGACCGTCAGGTCATGCTGATCGGCAGCGGCCAGGAGGCACGGCGGCTCGGCAAGGAGGTGCTCGGCGGCTACGTCGAGCAGACCGCGCCGGCGCCCAAGGGCGGCTCCCCCGAGCTGATCCCTGACCCCGAGCACAGCGACATCGGCCCGCACATGGCGTACGCGATCCAGTGGTGGCTCTTCGCCGCGGGCGTCCCCGTCGGCTTCGTGGTCCTGGTCCGCCGCGAGCGCCGGGACCGGGCGGAGGCCGCCGCCGCGGAGACCTCTCCGGAGGCGGAACCGGCGGGCGTCTAGCGGGGGCCTGGGCCCGCGGCGACAGGCGCACGGCGACACGGCGCGGGCCGCGACTGCCCCGTCCCGCCCGGCGAGGACATCACGCCACTCTGGCGGCCCGATTGGCCGTTGCCCCGTTCGGGAACCCGTCCACCGTGCACCGACACATCGAGGACTACGCGCTCATCGGGGACGAACAGACCGCCGCGCTGGTGAGCCGCGACGGCTCCGTCGACTGGCTGTGCCTGCCCCGCTTCGACTCCGCGGCCTGCTTCGCGGCCCTGCTGGGCGACGAGGACAACGGCCACTGGCGGATCGCGCCCGAGGGCGCGGACGTGTGCTCCCGGCGCGCCTACCGCCCGGACACCCTGGTGCTCGACACCGAGTGGGACACCGCCGAGGGCTCGGTCATGGTGACCGACCTGATGCCGCAGCGCGAGCACGCCCCCGATGTCGTACGCGTCGTCGAAGGCCTCAGCGGCCGGGTCCGGATGCGCAGTCTGCTGCGGCTGCGGTTCGACTACGGCTCGGTCGTGCCGTGGATGCGACGCTCGGACGGCCACCGGGTCGCGGTCGCGGGTCCCGACTCGGTGTGGCTGCGCAGCGAACCGCCCGTGCACACCTGGGGCAAGGACTTCCGCACCCACTCCGAGTTCACCGTGGAAGCGGGCGAGAAGGTCGCCTTCGTCCTGACCTGGCACCCCTCCCACCGGCCCCGGCCGCCCCTGTGCGATCCCTTCGAGGCGCTGGAGACCAGCGTCCAGGACTGGAGGGCGTGGGCGGCGCGCTGCCGTTACGACGGACCGCACCGGGACGCCGTCGTCCGCTCCCTGATCACCCTCAAGGCCCTCACCTACGCGCCGACCGGCGGCATCGTGGCCGCCCCCACCACCTCGCTGCCCGAGGTGCTCGGCGGCGTCCGCAACTGGGACTACCGCTACTGCTGGCTGCGCGACTCCACCCTCACCCTCGGCGCGCTCCTGTCGGCGGGCTACCACGAGGAGGCCGAGGCCTGGCGCGACTGGCTGCTGCGCGCGGTGGCGGGCGACCCGGCGGCCCTTCAGATCATGTACGGCCTCTCGGGGGAACGCCGGCTGTCGGAGTACGAGATCCCGTGGCTGTCCGGCTACGCGGACTCCTCGCCCGTCCGGGTCGGCAACAGCGCCGTGGAACAGTTGCAGCTCGACGTGTACGGCGAGGTCATCGACTCGCTGTCGCTCGCCCGGCGCTCGGGCCTGCCGTCCCGGCCCCACATGTGGCGGGTGGAGTGCGCCATGATGGACTTCCTCCGGGTGGCCTGGCGGCAGCCGGACGAGGGGATCTGGGAGGTGCGCGGCCCGCGCCGGCACTTCGTGTACTCCAAGGTGATGGCCTGGGTGGCCGCCGACCGCGCGGTGCGCACCCTGGAGGACGACCCGACGCTCGACGGCGACATCGAGGCCTGGCGGGCGATGCGCGACGAGGTGCACCGTGAGGTGTGCGAACGCGGCTTCGACCCCGCCCGCAACACCTTCACGCAGTCCTACGGATCGACCGAACTCGACGCCTCCCTGCTGCTCATCCCGCGTGTGGGCTTCCTGCCCCCCGACGATCCGCGGGTGATCGGCACGGTCGACGCGGTCCGCGCGGAACTCGCACCTGACGGCTTCCTGGTGCGCCGCTACAGCGCCGCCGAGACCGGCGTCGACGGGCTCCCGGGCGACGAGGGCACCTTCGTCGTCTGCTCGTTCTGGCTCGCGGACGCACTGCATCTGACGGGCCGTACACAGGAGGCGCGCGAGCTGTTCGAGCGGCTGGTCGGCCTCTCCAACGACCTGGGACTGCTGTCCGAGGAGTACGACCCGGTCGCGGGCCGCCAGCTCGGCAACTTCCCGCAGGCCTTCAGCCACATCGGTCTCGTGGTGTCCGCCCTCAGCCTGTTCGGCGTCGACGAGAGCGGCGGAGCGGACGGGGCCATGCCACCCGGATGAGGGAGGATGAGGCCATGGATCTTGGACTGAAGGATCGTGTGTACGTCGTCACGGGAGCCACCCGGGGCCTCGGCAACGCCGCCGCGCGCGAACTCGTCGCCGACGGCGCGAAGGTGGTCGTCACGGGACGCGACGAGCGGAGCGCGGTCGGCGCCGCCTCCGCTCTCGGCCCGAACGCGGTCGGGATCGCGGCCGACAACGGCGCCGCCGAGACCCCGGCCCGCCTGATCGCCGGCGCCCGTGAGCACTTCGGCGGCTTCGACGGCATCCTGATCAGCGTCGGCGGACCGCCGCCCGGGTTCGCCGCGGACAACACCGACGAACAGTGGATGGTGGCGTTCGAGTCGGTCTTCCTCGGTGCGGTGCGCCTGGCCCGCGCGGCCGCCGGGGAACTCGGCGAGGGCGGTGTCATCGGCTTCGTGCTCTCCGGCTCGGTGCACGAGCCGATCCCCGGGCTCACCATCTCCAACGGTCTGCGTCCGGGCCTCGCGGGGTTCGCCAAGTCCCTCGCCGACGAGCTGGGCCCGCGCGGCATCCGCGTCGTCGGACTGCTGCCGTCCCGCATCGACACGGACCGCGTCCGCCACCTGGACGGCCTGTCCGCCGACCCCGAGGCCACTCGCGCCGCGGGCGAGGCCCGCATCCCGCTGCGCCGCTACGGGCATCCGGAGGAGTTCGGCCGCACGGCCGCGTTCCTGCTCTCCCCCGCCGCGTCGTACCTCACGGGCATCATGCTCCCGGTGGACGGCGGGATGCGCAGCGGGTTCTAAGTGCCGCGGCACCAGGGCCTGTCCGACAGTTCCCGTCCGCCCCGCGGCGTCAGGTGACGCGCTCGGCCCGGTGCTTGACGCCGCGCAGCCTCACCTCCGCCGGGAGCGACGCGAGGCCGGCCGAGTCCCGTGCGTGCGCGAGGGCCTCCACGGTCAGCAGCCGCAGCGCCTGCCCAGGGTCCACATGCGGTTCCAGCAGGAGCCGCACCCGCGCCTCGGGCAGACTGCGCCGGCCGGTCAGCCGGACGTTCGCGTGGTCGACGCCGGCCAGCCGGGCCGTCTCGGTCGCCAGCACACTCTCCAGGGCCCGTCCGCGCAGCAGCGCGCCGGCGCCGTCCCCGGTGTCGACGAGCACGTCGGCGAGCCGACGCCGCCGCACGACGGCGACCAGCCACCACAGGGCGAGCAGCAGGAGCACCGCGAGCGCGGCGATGACCACGGGCCACCACCAGCCCTGGTCCCGCCACTTGGTCCGTTCGGCGGTGCTGAGCAGCACGTCGTGCCGCCCGTCGTGGATCCACCACGACGGCGGCCGTACGCCGAGTCCGACGGCGAGCACGGAGCCGCCGAGCACGAGCAGTACGAGCCCGACGAAGCCGATCAGTACACGGTTGACGATCCGCAGCACGGACCTCACCCCTTCCGTCCGGGGCGCGCGACATGCACCGACAGGGCGGGCGATCGGGCCAGTCCCAGTCCCTTGATGCCGTCGGCGAGCGTGGTGTCGAGGTCGGCGCGCACATCGTCGAGTTCCCGGAAGTGCGACCTGGCGCGGACGTCCACCTTCCGTCGCTTCACGCGCACGCGGACCGACTGCACCCCGGCGACCTCCATGGCCCGGTCGCGCAGCGCCATCGCGGCGGCGCCCCGGTGCAGTCCGGCCCGGACGTCGGCGTGGGTGCGCCGCATCGGCAGCACGTCCCGCAGTCCCGGTGTGGCCGCGAGGACGATCAGCCAGAGTCCGATCGCGGCGGCGATGCCCGCGCCGACGAGGACCGCGGTGTCGTCGAGCGGCCGTTCGGCGAGCTGCCGGGCCAGCCAGGTGCGCCAGCGCAGCGCGGAGCGTCCGGCGCGCACGGCCACGACGTCGTACAGGAAGGCGCCCGCCGCCACGAGGAGCAGGAACGCGAGGATGCCCGCGGGAACGCGGCGCGCGGACCAGAACCTGCCCTGGCGGCCGTCCTCGTCGCCTGCGGTGCCCAGCGGTTCGTAGGCGGCGGCCGAGGCGGACTGCCCGAGGGCGCCCGCGTCGCCCCCGCCCTCCGCCTTCTCCAGTACGGGCGTCTTGCGGGTGTCCTCGGAGCCCTGGGGCTCGCTCATTGCGTCCCCCCCTTTACCGCGCCGGACTCGTGCGTCAGATGGAGCCGCTCCACCTGGACGGCCACCTCGGGCACTTCCATCCCCGCCAACGTCTCTACCCGCTCGGTGACATGACGACGCACCTCGCCGCACCGGGCACCGATGTCGGTGGGATAGCCGAGTTCGACACTGACCCGGACCCGGGCACTGTGCGTAGGGGTGCCGTCCGTCCCCCCGGAGCCCGAGGCCTGCCGCCGCACGACGACCGTCGCGTGCGGGGGCACGGCGTCGGCTGGCAGCGGGGGCAGTGCCTCGCGCGCCGCCTGCGACGCGATCTTCGCGACGACACGGTCGGCGATCCGGGTGGCGCCCCGCTCGGGCGACGGGACGGCCGCGAGGCCCGGCCGGCTCTCACCGGGCGGGTCGGCATGACCTGGCACGCGTCACCGCCGCCGGTCGTCGCGGGAGCGGAAGAAGTCGCCGATGTCCAGGTCCCCCTCCAGGAGCCGTCCGACGACGAACCCGACGGCCCCCAGGGCGGCCACCAGGAGGAAGGCGCCGAAGCCGCCGAAGTACCCGGCGAAGCCCAGCGCCATTCCGGCGATCATGCCGATCACGGCCAAGCTCATGATGCGCTCCTCAGCAGTCGGTGGCCGCGTGATCACTCATGGTGCGGTGGCCTCGGTGTCCGGGGCCTTCCGCCGGCCCGGGGGTCACTGGAGTCGTGACTCCGGCTCCTCGTCCTCTTCCTCGGGAAGCTTCACATCACTCACCGCGATGTTGACTTCCACCACTTCGAGCCCCGTCATCCGCTCGACGGCGGAGATGACGTTCTCGCGCACGGCATGGGCCACGTCGGAGATCGACACGCCGTAGTCGACGACGATCTCCAGGTCGAGTGCCGTCTGGTGCTCTCCGACCTCGGCCTTCACACCCCGCGTCACGGACTTGGTCGAACCGCCCGGCACCCGGTCGCGGACCGCTCCGAAGGTCCGGCTCAGCCCGCTGCCCATCGTGTGGACACCGACCACGTCCCGGGCGGCGAGCCCGGCGATCTTCTCCACGACACCGTCGGCGATCGTGGTCCGTCCCCGTGTGGCGGGATCGCCGCCGCCGCGCCTGGTGGGCTTACGGGTCTGCTGCGGCTCCTTCTCGGTGTCGGGGCTGTCCGTCCGGTTCCGCTCGGTCATGTCGGTCATCGCCGTACGTCCCTTTCGGTCGTCCTCTTCTGCTCACAGTAGGTCGGGTCGCGCGGTCGCGCGCCGTGGATGCGGCACGCTGGAGCAATGACGGCGGACCGGTGGACGCAGGTGGTACGGCATCAGCTCGGGCTCGGCAGGCTCCTGCCGCTGGGTCTCGCGCTCGACGGCGCGTGGATCACGGAGGAGGCGGCCGAGTCGGTACTGCGACGGGAGGCGGCGGCCCTGGAGGGGGTACGGCTCGGGGCGCTGCGGATCGCGCTCGCCGACCCGGACCGGGCCGGCACACCGGCCGTGCCGCCCCCGCCCAGCGCGCTGCCGCCCGGTCCGCTGCGCGTCACCGCGGAGTTCCGGGCCTCGGCGGATCCCGTGTCCCCCGGGGGCGAACCCCTACCGGCCGTCGCGGCCCGGCTGCGTCTGAGCGTGGTGTCCGCCGCGACACGGCTCCTGGGGCTCGACGTCGCGGAAGTGGACCTGCGGGTGACGGACCTGCTGGAGGAGGACGGGGCAACCGCGACGGACCCGGCGGACGGGGAACGAGGTGCGCCCGTGGCGGTCCCGGCCGCCGACGTGCGGCATCACGGGACCGGCGGCCCGCGGGAGACAGGGACCGTCACGGCCGACGGCGCGCGGGAGCGGGCCACGGCACCGGCCGACGGCCTGCGGGAGAGCCCCGGAGGCGGGGCGGCCACCGGGGCGTGGGACGTGGCCGGCGCCGGGGCGGCCGACGACGTACGGACGGCGTCCGTGCCGAAGGATCCCGAGGGGGTCCGGATCGCGGCGGCCGCGCTGGCCGTGCCAGGAGTCACCCGTCTGACGGACGTACTGGGCCGGCCGGTCCACGTGGAGAGCGCGCCCGCCTCGGATCCGGCCCTGCCGCGCCGCCACATCCGCGTCGAGCTGGAGGTCTCCGGGGACGAGCGGGCGGTCGACGTGGCACGGGCGGTCAGAGCCGCGATCGCCGATGCCGCCCGGGACACCCCGTCCGTGGCGGTACTGGTGACCGCCGTGAGCCGGGTCGCCCCCTCTCCGGGAACGTGACGACCGCGAGCTCAGGGGACGGTGACCACCACGGGCCGGCGCGCGCGGCGGCCGTGCGGCGGCAGGCCCGGGCTCGCGGGACGGCCCGCGGCGCGAAGAGCCGGAGGGAGAGGGAGCAGAGGGGACGGAGGCCCGGTTCGAGGCCGGAGGCCTATTCGCCCACGCCCGCGAGGTCGCGGAGCCTGCGGGCCTGGGACGCCCGCTCGGCCGAGCGCTGCTCCTCGTACGACCGCTCCTGGGCCCCGCGCAGCAGGGCCTTCGTCTCGATCACGGCGTCCCGGGGTGCGGCGAGGAGCGCCGCGACCAGGTCGCCGACCGCGGCGTCGAGCTGCTCGCCGGGCACGGCGAGGTTGGCGAGCCCGGTGCGCTCGGCCTCCTCGGCCAGGACGAAGCGGCCCGTGGCACAGATTTCGAGCGCGCGGGCGTAGCCCACGAGGCTGACCAGCGGGTGCGTCCCCGTGAGGTCGGGCACCAGGCCAAGGCTCGTCTCGCGCATGGCGAACTGCACATCGTCGGCGACGACGCGCAGGTCACAGGCGAGCGCGAGCTGGAACCCGGCACCGATGGCATGCCCCTGGACGGCGGCGATGGACACGATGTCGCTGCGCCGCCACCAGGTGAACGCCTCCTGGTACTCGGCGATGGTCGCGTCGAGCTCGGCGTCGGAGCCGCGCGCGAGGTCGATGAACGACGGTTCCCCGTCGAAGCCCTCGGGCGTGAACGCCTGCCGGTCGAGCCCAGCGGAGAAGGACTGGCCCTCGGCACGCAGGACGACCACGCGGACGGAGCCCGGCAGTGACCGACCGGCCTGCGACAAGGCCCGCCAGAGAGCGGGACTCTGGGCATTGCGCTTGGCCGGATTGGTCAGCGTCACCGTGGCGATCGCGCCGTCGACGGTGAGCCGTACGCCGTCCTGGTCGAGTACCGGGTCGAGATCCTTGTCGAGCGAAGCCATGGGTGCCTCCGATGGGTGCGGTCGGATCAGACGCGCGCCTCGCGAAGACACGAGGAACGCACCTAAGTGACTGCACAGTAACCACCCGGTCGGTCACCCGACCGACCGGGTGGTCACCACCGAAGCCGATGGGGACGCCCGGCCTCAGGCCGAGGCGGCCTTCTTGCCCCGCGTCGCACCGCCACGCCCTCGGAGCGTGACACCCGACTCGCTGAGCATCCGGTGCACGAAGCCATACGAGCGGCCGGTCTCTTCGGCCAGCGCTCGGATGCTCGCACCGGAGTCGTACTTCTTCTTCAGGTCTGCCGCGAGCTTGTCGCGCGCGGCGCCGGTAACCCGGCTGCCCTTCTTCAGAGTCTCGGCCACCCGGTCCTCCTCATGGGAAGTGCGCTCTGGACTCTCATGATCACCCCTTTCGGGCGTCATGGCCACCCATTCGGCAAGGTCCGTAAGACAAGGTTTTGACGACAGGAGCCCGTCCCCACGAGTGGAATCAATGATTCCGGGTGGTGCCGCCGGTGCGGCCGAACGGGGTTCCTCCGCGAAGTACCTGGTCAGCGACGCAGGACGGCCGAGCCCTTGGGAACAAAGGACTCGGCCGTGAAATCGGTGTACGACACACCTCGGTACGAGGAGATCTCACACAGATGATGGATCACGGATCGGCCGAATGATCCATACGCAGTGGATCAGTCATTCGATCAAGCGGCGTCGGCCCCCTCCGGGAGGCCGCGCACGGGATCAGGCGAGCGCCACCAGGTCGGCGTAACCGGCGCCCCACAGGTCCTCGACGCCGTCCGGCAGCAGGATGATCCGCTCCGGCTGGAGCGCGTGGACGGCGCCCTCGTCGTGAGTGACGAGGACGACGGCGCCCTTGTAGGTGCGCAGCGCCCCGAGGATCTCCTCGCGGCTGGCGGGGTCGAGGTTGTTCGTCGGCTCGTCGAGCAGCAGGACGTTCGCGGACGAGACGACGAGGGTCGCGAGCGCGAGCCGGGTCTTCTCGCCACCGGAGAGCACGCTGGCGGGCTTGTCGACGTCGTCGCCGGAGAACAGGAACGAGCCGAGCGTCTTACGGACCTCGACCAGGTCCAGGTCGGGGGCGGCGGAGCGCATGTTCTCCAGGACCGTGCGCTCGGGGTCGAGGGTCTCGTGCTCCTGCGCGTAGTAGCCGAGCTTGAGGCCGTGGCCCTCGACGACGCCGCCGGTGTCGGGCTTCTCGACACCACCGAGGAGACGCAGGAGGGTCGTCTTGCCGGCGCCGTTCAGGCCGAGGATGACGACGCGGGAGCCCTTGTCGATGGCCAGGTCGACGTCGGTGAAGATCTCCAGGGAGCCGTACGACTTCGACAGGCCCTCGGCCATGAGCGGGGTCTTGCCGCAGGGCGCGGGCTCCGGGAAGCGCAGCTTGGCGACCTTGTCCGAGACACGGACGGCGTCCAGGCCGGCGAGCAGTCGGTCCGCGCGCTTGGCCATGTTCTGCGCGGCGACCGTCTTGGTGGCCTTGGCGCGCATCTTGTCGGCCTGCGCGTTGAGCGTCGCGGCCTTCTTCTCTGCGTTCTGCCGCTCGCGCTTGCGGCGCTTCTCGTCGGCCTCGCGCTGCTGCTGGTAGAGCTTCCAGCCCATGTTGTAGACATCGATCTGGGCGCGGTTGGCGTCCAGATAGAAGACCTTGTTGACGACCGTCTCGACGAGGTCGACGTCGTGGGAGATCACGATGAAGCCGCCCCGGTAGGTCTTCAGGTAGTCGCGCAGCCAGACGATCGAGTCGGCGTCGAGGTGGTTCGTCGGCTCGTCGAGCAGCAGGGTGTCGGCGTCCGAGAAAAGGATGCGGGCCAGCTCGATACGGCGGCGCTGACCGCCGGAGAGCGTGTGCAGGGGCTGGCCGAGCACCCGGTCGGGGAGGTTGAGCGCGGCCGCGATGGTGGCGGCCTCCGCCTCGGCGGAGTACCCGCCCTTGGTGAGGAACTCCGTCTCCTGGCGCTCGTACTGCCGCATGGCCTTGTCGCGGGTGGCTCCCGAGCCGTTGGCGATGCGCTGTTCGTTCTCGCGCATCTTGCGGATCAGGCTGTCGAGGCCGCGGGCGGACAGGACGCGGTCGCGGGCGAGGATGTCGAGGTCGCCGGTACGCGGGTCCTGAGGCAGGTAGCCGACCTCGCCGGAGCGGGCGACGGTGCCCGCGGCGGGCTGGCCTTCACCCGCGAGGACCTTGGTGAGGGTCGTCTTGCCCGCGCCGTTACGGCCGACGAGGCCGATGCGGTCGCCCTTCATGATGCGGAAGGTGGCGGACTCGATGAGCATGCGGGCGCCGGCGCGCAGCTCGATACCGGAGGCGGAAATCACGGACTTACTCCAGGGCGGATTGTTGGCGGGGTGGACGGCTGAGGGCGTTCCCGCCGTCTAATGCGCGAGGAGACAGGCCATGGTTCGAGTCTAACGGGGCGGTGCAACCACTTTTCCGGTGTGCGGGCGTCCGGCACTGTGACGCTCGCCCCCTTTGCGGGGCGCCGGCCGGGTGCCCGGATCCCACCGGCCGGGCGGCCGGGACGGTGTCGCCCGTTCGGACCGCGGGCCGGGGCCGGGCCTCCGGGAGCGTACGAGGATGGCGCCACGGAACGACGAAAGCGGGTGCCCATGCAGTTCGACGACGACGCCGGCCTGGACACCTCCGAGGTGCAGGACGTGCGCGGCAGCCGGATCCCCGGCGGCAGGGCGACCATCGGCGGCGGCCTCGCCGGTCTGGTCGCCCTGGTCCTCGGACTGCTCTTCGGGGTGGGTCCCGACCAGCTCGGGCTCACCTCGGACGGCGACCGGTCCGGGACGAGCGCCTCCTCCCTCGCGCAGGTGCAGCGGACCTGCCGGACCGGGCGCGACGCCAACGCCCGGGAGGACTGCCGGACCGTGGCGGTGGTCAACAGCGTCCAGGCCTACTGGAACCAGGAGTTCGCCCGCAGGGGCGGCGCCTACACCCGCGCCCCGACGGTGTTCTTCGGCGGCCGGGTCGGCACCGCGTGCGGTACGGCGTCGTCGTCCGTCGGGCCCTTCTACTGTCCTGGTGACCGCAAGGTCTATCTGGACCTCGGCTTCTTCGACGATCTTCGTACGAAGTTCGGCGCCGGCGGCGGACCCTTCGCGCAGGCGTACGTGGTGGCGCACGAGTACGGGCATCACGTGCAGAACCTGATGGGCACGCCGGCCCGGTCCCAGGACGGCGTGACCGGCGCGAACGGCGGCTCGGTGAAGGCGGAGCTCCAGGCCGACTGCTACGCGGGGGTGTGGACGCGGCACGCGACCACCACACCGTCCTCCTCGACGGGCAAGCCGTTGCTGACCTCGCTGACGGACGCCGACATCCGCGACGGCCTCGACGCGGCCGCGGCCGTCGGCGACGACCGGATCCAGACGAGGTACCAGGGCCGCGTGACACCGGAGACGTGGACCCACGGGTCGGCCAAGCAGCGGCAGCAGTGGTTCTACCAGGGATTCACCAGCGGTGACATGGCGCAGTGCGACACCTTCCGGTGAGGTGAGCCCGCGGGAGCCGTGCCGGTACGCCGGGGCGGTCCGCCGGACTGTCTGCCGCGGGTCGCGGGGCGTTGTCAGTGGCCGGTGCCAGACTGGGCAGCGGATCGGAATCCGGCAGTTTGTGACGGGACGGAGTGATCGGTATGGCCGGCAGGAACGGCACGCGCCCGAGCATCTACCCCTCGATGCTGTACGCCGACGCGAAGGCGGCGATCAGGCAGCTCACGGAGGCGTTCGGCTTCACGGAGCTGGCCGTCTACGAGGGTGAGGACGGCTCGGTGATGCACGCCGAGCTCGTGCAGGGCAACGGCGCGGTGATGCTCGGCTCCAAGGGCCGCGGCGGCCGCTTCGACGAGGCGATGAAGAGCGCGGGCCCGTGCGGGGTGTACATCGTCGTGGACGACGTCGACGCGCACCACCAGCGGGCCGTGGACCACGGCGCGGAGATCCTGATGGCCCCGACCGATCAGGACTACGGCTCGCGGGACTACATGGCCCGCGACCTCGAGGGCAACATCTGGAGCTTCGGTACCTACGCCCCGGAGATAGGCGCGTAGGAACGCTCCCGGCGTCCGGCCCGCAGGGGTCCCGGCCGCCGGCCCGCCACCCTGGTTCCCGGCCGCAGGCCCGCCGCGGTCCCGGCCCCCCGGGCCGGTCAGCTCCCTCCGGTGTGCACCTGGAAGGCGGCTCTTCGTACGGCCTTGGCGAGCGCCGGGTCCGGGTGGGCGGCGGCGAGCGCGACCAGCACCTGCACCGTGCGCGGGTGTCCGACCGACCGCACCTCGTCGAGGAGCGCGGGCACGGTGGGCTGCACCGCGGACTCCAGATGGCGGACGAGGAGCGGGGCCTCACCGTGGTCGGCGACGGCGGCCGCTGTGTCGACCCACAGCCAGGTCGACTCGGCGCGGGTGAGGACCTCGTGGGCGTCCTCGGGGTCGTAGCCGTCGTGCTCGGCGAGCCACAGCAGGGCGTAGGGGCGCAGCGGGGTCTCCTCGACCACCGAGCGCACATCCGGCTCGGCGGGGGCGCCGACCACGCGCAGCGCCTCGAAGGCGAGGCCGCGCGTGAGGGCGTCCTCGCCGCGGGCCGCGTCGATCAGTTCGATGACGGCGCCGCCGACCGGGCGGGCGGCGAGCCAGGCGCGGTACTCGGCGCGGGCTGCGTTGGGGCGGAGCTGGGCGCAGCCGCGGAGCATGTCCTCGGCGGACTGCTCGATGTTGCCGGCGGGGCTCTGGGCGGCGACGCAGATCTGTTCCAGCTTGACCCAGACCGCCCAGCTGCCGAGAGCGGTGAGGGTGGCCTGTCCTTCGCCGCAGGTGAGCGCGCCGATGGAGGCGAGGGCCTCCAGGGCCCATTCGAGCAGCGGGGCGAGGGGGGCGTCCGGGACCTCGGCGGGCTGCGGGGCGGGGTCGGTCCCGGGCTCGGGGCCGTAGGTGATCTCGCACCGCTCGGTGCGCAGTTCCGTGACGCGCTGCCCGAGGAGGTCGAGAAGCTGGTCCACCGGGACGGGTCCGGCGGAGAGCTGGAGGAAGGAGAGGACCTGGGGCATCGCGGAGACGACCTCGGCGACGGCCGCGGGCTCGCGGTCCGCAGGCTCGGGGTACGCGAGGGACCAGGCGTCGAAGAGGGCGACCCAGCCGCGCAGGACGGCGCTGTCGTCGCGGCTCCAGGCCCGCAGCCGCCAGCCCGGACGGGCGTCGTCGCCGTGCACCTCGATGAGGCCGGCCAGGCGGGCGGTGTCCCAGTCGGCGCGGACCTGGACCGGGGTCAGTCCGAGATCCGTGGCGGCCCGTTCGGCGGTGGCGTCGGAGAGGGTGCCTTTGCCGTCGGGGTTCGGGCCGTCGGGGTTCGGGCCGTCGCGCCCCGGGCGCAGCGCGGCGTCGGCCCAGCGCGCCACGCGGGCCGCGTCGGACAGGCCGGTGCGCGCCATACGGGCGAGTTCCGCGGGCGGCGGTGTGCCTTCCGGCGGTCGCGGTGCGGGGCGGCGGGTGCGGCGCTGGGTCACCGCTCGGGGAGCGGTCGCGAGGGACCGCGGGCTGACGAGTCGGAGCCTGGAGTCGCGCGGGTTACGGGACGTCACGGGTGCAGTCTTGCGGTTGACAGTCCGAAAACCCAAACGGAATGCCGTCGCAGGCCACGGGGGCACCTGGAGCGGACCCCTGTCCAGGTGCCCGGCACGCGGGAAAGTGTGCCGCGTGGAGTTGCCCCGGACCGAACCGGAAGTGCCCCTTCGCGCCGGCCGGACGCCGGGGGGTGTGGGGCGCCGTGGCTCACATCAGGGGGGTGAGGAAGCGGCGCAGGGCTTCTTCGTAGCTCGCCGGGTCGGCGTTCCACATGGCGCCGTGGGGGGCGTTCGGGACGGTGTGCAGGGTCACGAGGTCGGGTCGGTCGGCGGCGAGGCGGCGGGACGCGCCCCAGGGGGCGATGCCGTCGTCCGGGCCGTGCACCAGCAGGGTCGGCACCTTGACCTGGTCGGGGTGCGCGGCGTGCGCGATGCGGTCGCCGCGTACGCCGGTGCGGCCCTGTGCGGCGCGCACCGCGAGCGGCAGCAGGAAGCCCGGGGTGTGGCGGGCGCCGGCGAGGGCGCGCAGCGTGGTCTCCCAGTCGAGGACCGGGGAGTCGAGGACGAGCCCGGAGATCCGCTCGCGCAGCGCGGAGTGGGCGGCGGCGCGCAGGGCCATGGTGGCGCCGGTGGACCAGCCGTACAGCACGACCCGCTCGGCGCCGAACCGCACGGCGTAGCGGATGGCCGCGTCGAGGTCGCGCCACTCGGTCTCGCCGAGGTGGTTCAGGCCGTCCGGCGGGCGGGGTGCCCCGAGGTCGCCCCGGTAGGCGAGGTCGAGGACGGGGAAGCGCCGGTCGTTCAGGAACCCCATCAGGTTCATGGGGTGTTCCCTGGTGGCACCCAGGCCGTGGACGGTGATGATCCAGGTGTCGCGGACCGCGGGCACGAACCAGGCGGGCAGGGCGCCGAGCTCGCCGGGCACGTCGACGTCGGCGTGTTCGAGTCCGAGGGCGGACCCGGGGTCGCCGACGTACAGGTTCGGGGTGAGCCACACCTTGTCGCCGGGCTCAAGGGATCCGTGCGTGACGCGCTCCAGGCTGCGTACGACGGTGTCGGCGGTGTGGGGCACGGAGTTCTGGAGCGGGCCGACGACCGCGTGGGAGCCGTCGCCGGCGAGGCCGTAGGTTCCCGGGCGCCGGGAGGCGAGGGCCCTGGTGAGAGTGATTCCGCCCGCCGTCGTGGCGTGCACGGTGAGCCGGGGCTCGGTGGGCAGGGGCTTGCCGGGTCTCGTCTTCAGCGCGGCGTCGCTGGCGAACCGGCCCGCCGCCACGGAGGCCGCGCCCGCGGCTATGGCTACGGTGACGGCCGCTGCCGTGGCTCTTAGGGTGCGCACCCGACCAGTTTCCCGGGGTACCCGGCCATCGGCCAGCGGAAGCGCCTCCAAGGGTGACGCCCGACGCTCACTTGCCGGCCGCGCCGAAGAGAGCGTGGGCAAGGGATGGCACGTCGAAAAGCGGGTCGGCAGACGGTTCGGCGGGGGCGATGCGGCCGGGGACGGTACGTCGGGGAGCGGCGTGGTGGGGCGCCGCTCGGTGGGGAATGGTGCGGCGTGATGGGGCGCGGCGGGGCCACGGTGGGGTGGGGCCTCAGCGTCGCTGGCCGTACCCCCTCAGCCGCTCCCCCGCTTCCGCCAGCTGTTCCGGTGAGAGCAGGGCGGGCGTGAGGCCCGGGACCGAGGAGGCCAGGAGCCAGACGCGGCACATCCATTCCAGCTGGGCCGTGCGGTCGTACGCCCGGTCCAGAGAGGCCCCGTGGGCGATGGTGCCGTGGTTCCGGAGGAGGCAGGCGGTGCGGCCGGTCAGGGCCCGGAGCGTGTTCTCGGCCAGTTCCGGTGTGCCGTAGGCGGCGTAGGGGGCGACGCGGACGGGGCCGCCCATGGCCGCCGCCATGTAGTGGACGAGCGGGAGTTCGGGGACCAGGAGCGAGACCGCGGTCGCGTGCGGTGCGTGGGTGTGGACGACGGCCCGCGCTTCCGTCGCGCCGTACACGGCGAGGTGCATCGGCAGTTCGCTGGTCGGGCGCAGCGAGCCGAGCACCTGCCGGCCGTCGAGACCGACGCCGACGATGTCGTCGGGCGTCAGCCGGTCGTAGGGCACGCCCGTGGGCGTGACGAGGACGGTGTCGCCGACACGGACGGAGACGTTGCCCGAGGTGCCGACGACCAGACCGTCGGCGACCGTGCGGCGGGCCGTGGAGACCAACTCGTCCCAGGCCGGGCGAAGGACGTCCGGGGCGTCCGGCGCGTCCGGCGGACCCTGCTCGCCCCGCCCCCCGTGCTCGCCCGTCGTCCGTGGGTGTTCGTGCCCGTCCCGTGCGTCCCCGTGCCGCTCAGTCATGACGCGATCCTGCCAGTCGCGGCTCTCCGCGCACCCGTGCGGGCGGGCTTCGGGAGGGGTGCGGGACGGATCCGGGCCCCCAAGACCCCACGGTTGTATGTGATTTACATCACGTCACACCGACGGGGCGCCGACGTCACCCCGGTCGGACATTTGCCGCGGATCACACCCCGTGGTCGACCCATCACGACCCCGCCGGCGCTCCGGCACCGCCGACGGGGCGACCCTTCCGGGCCCCCGGGCGGCGTGACGACGGCTACAGCCTGGGCGTGACGGGGATCTCGTCGTCCAAACCCGCCGCGACCCGAACCGCGAACCCGACGCGCGGACCCCAAGCGGAGCACGGAATTCCGCATCCGTTCGAACCCGCCGAACCGGCCCTCGACACAAGCGGAATGACCGTCCACCGTTCGAGACACCATGAAGCCCCGCCCAGTTCACCTTCCGTTCACCCAGGTTGCCTACGGTCCACCTGCCACTGACGTCCAACAGAAGCCTGGGTAAATGGAACACATCACGCTCCTCCTCGGAATCGTGATCGTCACCGCTCTCGTGTTCGATTTCACGAACGGTTTCCACGACACCGCCAACGCGATGGCCACCACCATCTCGACCGGCGCGCTCAAGCCCAAGGTCGCGGTGGCGATGTCTGCCGCCCTCAACCTTGTCGGCGCCTTTCTCTCCGTCGAGGTCGCCAACACGATCTCCAAAGGCCTCGTCGACGAGACAGGCATCCGGCCGGAGGTGATCTTCGCCGCGCTCGTCGGCGCGATCCTCTGGAACCTGGTGACGTGGCTGGTCGGACTCCCGTCCAGCTCCTCTCACGCCCTCATGGGCGGCCTGGTCGGCGCCACCATCGCCTCCGCCGGTACCGGCGCGGTGCACGGGGACGTCCTGGTCGGCAAGGTGCTCCTGCCCGCCGTCGCGGCCCCGGTCGTCGCCGGTCTGGCCGCCCTGGTCGCCACCCGGCTGTCGTACAAGCTCAGTGGTGACGCCGACACCAAGGCCACCAAGAAGGGTTACCGCGCCGGCCAGATAGCCTCCGCGGGCCTCGTCTCGCTGGCCCACGGCACCAACGACGCGCAGAAGACGATGGGCATCATCACCCTGGCCCTGGTCGCCGGTGGCGCCGTCGCTCCCGACTCGAACCCGCCGGTCTGGGTCATCCTCTCGGCCGGTGTCGCGATCGCGCTCGGCACCTTCCTGGGCGGCTGGCGCATCATCCGCACGATGGGCAAGGGCCTGACCGACCTCCAGCCGCAGCAGGGCTTCGCCGCCCAGACCAGCGCGGCCACGGTCATCCTGGCCTCCTCGCACATCGGCTTCTCCCTCTCCACCACGCACTCCGTCTCCGGTTCCGTGATGGGCGCGGGCCTCGGCCGCAAGGGCGGTGTGGTCCGCTGGTCCACCGCCACCCGCATGGTCGTCGCCTGGGTCCTCACGCTGCCCGCCGCGGCCCTGGTCGGCGCGGGCGCCGAATGGGTGACCGGTTTCGGCGCCTGGGGCACCGCCCTCGTCGCGGTCTTCCTGGTGGGCTCCAGCTTCGCGATCTGGCGCCGCTCGCGCCGCGAGGTGATCGACCACAACAACGTGAACGACTCCGAGGAGCCCGCCGGTGTGGTGACGCAGGCCATCGCCGCCGTCACCCCGCCCCCGGCAGGTCCCGTGGCCGAAGGCCTCACGGCCACCATCCCGGCTCCGGCCGAGCCCACGGCGAACCCGTCGGCCCAGTCCCGAGTGGCCTGAGACCCAAAGGAAGCAACAGCATGAACATCGACTGGTCAGCCCTCGGGTCCGTCTTCGGGGTCAGCCTCGGAGTGACCGTGGCCCTCGTCGCCCTCTTCACCCTCGGCGTCGCCGGCCTCTCCAAGAAGGAGTCGGCCCAGGGCGGTTCCGCGGTCGCGGCGGCCACCGGCGCGTACGTCTGCTTCGCGGCCTGCGCCGCGGCCGTGGCGTACGGCATCTCCCTGATCATCACCAAGTAGCCCGGCACCGGGGCCCGGACGACGAAAGTCCCGGCGGCCCGGAACCGGGTTGCGCAGAGCGGTACCGCACGTGGGGTGCGGGACGGATCACCGTCCCGCACCCCACGCGTATGTGGGCCTGCGCACACTGTCCCTCCGCAGGTCAACAGCCAGTTGACTGCCGTTCTCGCCCCGTGGTGGACTGCCGGAGCCAAGTACGGCGGCATGAGAGGAAGCCGGTGCGAATCCGGCGCGGTCCCGCCACTGTCATCGGGGAAGAAACTCCCCGGGAGCCAGGAACTCTCACCGCCGGTCTCGTCGAACCAGGGCGTGGACACCCTGAGTGAGGACATATCGCCATGCGCGGCTGCCCGTTGCCCGTTTCGCTGAGTACGAAGGTTCCGCTCCACCCCACGGCCGGCTGACCCCGTGCGTGCCGATCGCGTCTTCGCGTACGGCGCCGCCGCCGGCCTCCTCGGCGACCTGCTGCTCGGCGATCCCCGCCGTGGGCATCCGGTCGCCGTGTTCGGGCGGGCCGCCGCTGCCGTCGAGCGGACTCTGTGGCGGGACCACCGCGGGTGGGGCGCGCTGCACACGGCCCTCTGCGTGGGCGGCGCCACCGGACTCGCCGCGCTCGCGAGCCATGGCGTACGCACCTCACGCACCGCCTCCGTCGCCCTGACCGCCGCCGCCACCTGGTCCGTCGTCGGAGGGACCTCCCTCGGCCGCGAGGCCCGGGCGATCGGCGGCGCGCTCGCGGCCGGTGACCTCGACGTCGCCCGGGAGCGGCTGCCGCATCTGTGCGGACGCGATCCGCAGGCGCTGGACGCCGACGGTGTCGCGCGCGCCGTCGTCGAGTCCGTCGCCGAGAACACCTCCGACGCCGTCGTGGGCGCCCTGGTCTGGGGCGCCGTCGGCGGTGTGCCCGGGCTCGTCGCCTTCCGCGCCGTGAACACGCTCGACGCCATGGTCGGCCACAGGTCCCCGAGGTACCGGCGCTACGGCTGGGCCTCCGCCCGGCTCGACGACGTCGCCGGCTGGCCGGGTGCCCGGCTGACCGCCGTCCTCGCGGCCGTGGCCGGTCCTGATCCGCGCGGCGCCGTACGCGCCTGGCGGGCGGACGCCCGAAAGCACCCGAGCCCCAACGCCGGTCCCGTGGAGGCCTCGTTCGCGGGCGCGCTCGGGGTACGGCTCGGCGGCACCCTCTCGTACGCCGGACGGGTCGAGCACCGGCCCGTGCTCAACGGCCCGGGGCGCGCCGTGGAGGTCCACGACATCGAACGGGCCGTACGGCTCTCCCGGCGCGTCGGCTGGCTCGCGCTCGGGGTGAGCGCCGCCGGACGGGTTCTGCTCGCCGGAGCCGGACGGGCCCTGTCCACCAGGAAGGGGCGCACCGCATGAGCGGCGGGCTGCTGATCGCAGGGACCACCTCCGACGCGGGCAAGAGCGTCGTCACCGCCGGGATCTGCCGGTGGCTGGCGCGCCAGGGCGTCAAGGTCGCGCCGTTCAAGGCGCAGAACATGTCGCTGAACTCGTTCGTGACGCGCGAGGGCGCCGAGATCGGGCGGGCGCAGGCCATGCAGGCGCAGGCCGCCCGCGTGGAGCCGACCGCGCTGATGAATCCCGTACTCCTCAAGCCGGGCGGCGACCGCACCAGCCAGGTCGTCCTGATGGGCAGGCCGGTGGGCGAGATGAGCGCGCGCGGGTTCTTCGGAACCGCCGGACCCGCCGAGCGGCCGTCGTCGGCCGGGGCGTCCCCCGGGGAACGGCTCCGCGGGGGGCACCGGGAAGCACTCCTGGCGACGGTCCTCGACTGTCTGGCGCAGTTGCGGGGCACGTATGACGCGGTGATCTGTGAAGGAGCCGGCAGTCCGGCCGAGATCAATCTGCGGCGCACCGACATCGTGAACATGGGGGTGGCGCGGAACGCGGGCCTTCCCGTGCTCGTCGTCGGCGACATCGACCGGGGCGGGGTGTTCGCCTCGTTCTTCGGGACGGTCGCGCTGCTGTCCCCCGAGGACCAGGCGCTCGTCGCCGGGTTCCTCGTCAACAAGTTCCGGGGTGACGTCAGCCTGCTTGAACCCGGCCTCGACATGCTGCACGGCCTCACCGGGCGCCGCTCCTACGGCGTCCTGCCCTTCCAGCACGGTCTGGGCATCGACGAGGAGGACGGCCTGCGGGTCTCGCTGCGCGGGGCGGTCCGGGAGTCGGCGGTCTCCTCCCCCGTCGGCGCGGACGTCCTGCGGGTCGCCGTCTGCGGGGTACCGCTGATGTCCAACTTCACCGACGTGGACGCGCTGGCCGCCGAACCGGGCGTCGTCGTGCGGTTCGTGGACCGGGCCGAGGAACTGGCCGACGCGGACCTGGTCGTGGTACCCGGCACCCGGGGCACGGTGAAGGCGCTGGCGTGGCTGCGTGAGCGGGGTCTCGCGGACGCCATCGCGCGCCGGGCCGCCGAGGGGCGGCCCGTCCTCGGCATCTGCGGCGGCTACCAGCTCCTCGGGGAGCACATCGAGGACGAGGTCGAATCCCGCGCCGGTCAGGTCGACGGGCTCGGACTCCTGCCCGTACGCGTGCGGTTCGCGCGGGAGAAGACACTGGCACGGCCGGTGGGCACGGCCCTCGGCGAGCACGTCGAGGGATACGAGATCCACCACGGGGTCGCCGAGGTGACCGGCGGCGAGGCGTTCATGTCCGACGGCGAGGGACACGGCCTGGACGGGTGCCGGGCCGGCGCCGTCTGGGGCACGCACTGGCACGGATCACTGGAGTCGGACGGTTTCCGGCGGGCCTTCCTGCGCGAGGTGGCCGCCGCCGCGGGCCGCCGCTTCGTGCCGGCGGCCGACACGTCGTTCGCGGCGCTGCGCGAGGAGCAGCTGGACCGGCTCGGCGACCTGATCGAGGAACACGCGGACACCGACGCGCTGTGGCGGCTCATCGAGTCCGGCGCGCCACGAGGACTGCCCTTCATTCCACCGGGAGCACCCGCATGAGCACTGTGTTGTTGTTGTCGACCGCCGACACGGATCTGCTGGCGGCCCGCGCCAGTGGCGCCGCCTACCGGATCGGCAATCCGACCCGGGTGGACGTCACCGGCGAACTCCCCGCGCTCGTCGAGGGCGCGGACCTTGCCGTCGTACGGCTGCTGGGCGGAAAGCGGGCCTGGGAGGACGGACTGGCGTTCCTGAAGGCGTCCGGGATCCCGACCGTGCTGCTGGGCGGTGAGTCCGTCCCGGACGCCGAGCTGATGGCCGAGTCGTCGGCGCCCGCGGGTGTGGTCGCGGAGGCGCTGCGCTATCTCGTCGAGGGCGGCCCCGCCAACCTGGCCGAGCTCGCCCGGTTCCTCTCCGACACCGTGCTGCTGACGGGTGAGGGGTTCGAGGAGCCGCACAGGACCGCGGAGTTCGGCGTCCACGGCGAACGGGCCTTCGTCGAAGGCCGGCCGACCGTCGGCGTGCTGTTCTACCGGGCCCACGAACTGTCCGGGAACACCGCGTTCGTGGACACGCTGTGCGACGCGATCGAGGCGCGCGGCGCCAACGCCCTCGCCGTGTACTGCGGTTCACTGCGCGGGGCCGACCCGGCGCTGTACGACATCCTCGGCCGGGCCGACGCGCTCGTCGCCACCGTCCTCGCGGCGGGCGGCACCCACGCCTCCAAGGCGTCCGCGGGCGGCGACGAGGAGGCCTGGGACATCGGGGCGCTCGCCGACCTCGACGTCCCGGTGCTCCAGGGGCTCTGCCTGACCTCGTCGAAGAGCGCCTGGGACGCGTCCGACGCGGCCCTGTCCCCCATGGACGCGGCGATGCAGGTCGCGATCCCGGAGTTCGACGGCCGTCTGATCACGGTGCCGTTCTCCTTCAAGGAGCAGGGCCCGGACGACGTCCCGGTGTACGTCGCCGACCCCGAGCGGGCCGCCAGGGTCGCCGGAATCGCCCTGCGGCACGCCCGGTTGAAGCACAAGCCGAACGCCGAGAAGAAGCTCGGGATCGTCTTCACCGCCTACCCGACCAAGCACTCACGGGTCGGCAACGCCGTCGGCCTCGACACCCCCGCTTCCGCGGTACGGGTCCTCGACGCGCTCGGGGACGCGGGTTACTCCCTGACCGAATACCCCGACAACGGGGACGAGTTGATCCACCGGCTGATCGCCGCCGGCGGCCACGACGTCGAGTGGCTGACCGAGGAGCAGCTCGCCGCCGCCCCGGCGCGCGTGCCGCTCGCCGACTACCGGGCCTGGTTCGACACGCTCGACCCCGGCCTGCGCGCGGGCATGCTGGAGGCGTGGGGCGAGCCGCCGGGCTCCCTCTACATCGACGGCGACGACATCGTCCTGGCCTGCCTTGAGTTCGGGAACGTCGTCGTGATGATCCAGCCGCCACGCGGCTTCGGCGAGAACCCGATCGCGATCTACCACGACCCCGACATGCCGCCGTCGCACCACTACATGGCCGCCTACCGCTGGCTGGAGAACAGTTTCGGCGCGGACGCCGTCGTGCACATGGGCAAGCACGGCACCATGGAGTGGCTGCCGGGCAAGGGACTCGGGCTCAGCGGCGGCTGCGCACCCGACGCGGTCCTCGGCGAACTCCCCCTGGTCTACCCGTTCATCGTCAACGACCCCGGTGAGGGCACGCAGGCCAAGCGCCGCGGGCACGCCACCGTCGTCGACCACCTCGTACCGCCGATGGCCCGCGCCGACACCTACGGTGACCTCGCGAAGCTGGAGCAGCTCCTCGACGAGTACGCGCTGGTCTCCGACCTGGACCCGACGAAGGCCCCTGCGGTCCGCGCGCAGATCTGGACGCTCGTGAAGGCCGCCGAGCTCCATCACGACCTGCATGTCGACGACCAGCCGGACGACGGCGACTTCGACGCGTTCGTGATGCACATCGACGGCTATCTGTGCGAGATCAAGGACGTGCAGATCCGCGACGGCCTGCACATCCTGGGCGGCGGCCCGGAGGCCGAACCGCGGGTGAACCTGGTGCTCGCCGTGCTGCGCGCCTCGCAGGTGTGGGGCGGTGCGGCGAACGCGCTGCCCGGTCTGCGCGCCGCTCTCGCCGGGCACTTCGGCCTGGTGGAGAAGGAGCTGCTCGCCGAGCCGGGCGCTCCGGTCAAGGCGCCCGTCGAGCTGACGGACCTCGTGGAGGGTCCCTCCCGCACGGCGGCCGACGCGATCGACCTGCTGGAGCAGCTGTGCCGCCGGGCGGCACTCGGCCTGGAGGAGCGGGGCTGGGACCCGGCCGCCGTCCCGGCGCTCGTGCGTGAGGTTCTCGGCACCGAACTGCCCGACGCCGTGGCCGTATTGGAGTTCGCCTGCCGCGAGGTCGTACCGCGCCTCGCCCGTACGACGGACGAGATCGGGCACATCCTCAAGGCCCTGAACGGCGGTTACGTCCCGGCGGGCCCGTCGGGCTCACCGACCCGCGGACTCGTCAACGTCCTGCCGACCGGCCGCAACTTCTACTCCGTCGACCCCAAGGCCATTCCCTCCAGGCTGAGTTGGGAGGTCGGGCAGTCCCTGGCCGACTCCCTGGTCCAACGGTATCTCCAGGACACCGGCGCCTATCCGACGTCCGTCGGACTGACGGTGTGGGGCACGTCCGCCATGCGTACCCAGGGCGACGACATCGCGGAGATCCTCGCGCTGCTCGGCTGCCGCCCGGTGTGGGACGACGCCTCGCGCCGGGTCACCGGTTTCGAGATCGTCCCGCTCGACGAGCTCGGCCGCCCGCGCATCGACGTCACGGTCCGCATCTCCGGCTTCTTCCGGGACGCGTTCCCGCACGTGGTCGGTCTCCTCGACGACGCCGTACGGGCGGTGGCCGAGCTGGACGAGCCCGCGGACCGGAACTACGTGCGCAGGCACGCCGACGAGGACACCGCCGAACACGGCGACCGGCGGCGCGCGACCGCCCGTATCTTCGGCTCCAAGCCGGGCGCGTACGGCGCGGGTCTGCTGCCGCTGATCGACGCCCGCAACTGGCGCTCGGACGCCGACCTCGCCGAGGTGTACGCGGTGTGGGGCGGCTACGCCTACGGGCGCGGGCTCGACGGGCGGGCCGCGCGCGGGGACATGGAGACCGCGTTCAGGCGGATCGCCGTCGCCGCCAAGAACGTCGACACCCGTGAGCACGACCTCGTCGACGCCGACGACTACTTCCAGTACCACGGCGGCATGGTGGCCATGGTCCGGCATCTGACCGGGGCGAGCCCCGAGGCCTACGTCGGTGACTCGGCCGTGCCCGACCAGGTGAAGACCCGCACGCTCGGCGAGGAGACGCACCGGGTGTTCCGCGCCCGGGTGGTCAACCCGCGCTGGATGGCCGCGATGCGCCGGCACGGCTACAAGGGCGCCTTCGAGATGGCGGCGACCGTGGACTACCTGTTCGGCTACGACGCCACGGCCGGGGTGGTGGACGACTGGATGTACGAGAAGCTCAGCGCCGAGTACGTCTTCGACGCGGAGAACCAGGACTTCATGAAGAAGTCCAACCCCTGGGCGCTGCGCGGGATCACCGAACGGCTGCTGGAGGCGGCGGACCGCGGGCTGTGGGCGGAGCCGGACGCCGAGACCCTGGAGCGGCTGCGCGCCACCTATCTGGAGCTCGAAGGCGACTTGGAGGGCGACGACCAGTGAGTACCCCGTTCCCGTTCACGGCGGTGGTGGGCCAGGACGACCTGCGGCTCGCGCTGCTGCTGAACGCCGTCTCGCCCGCCGTGGGCGGCGTGCTGGTGCGCGGCGAGAAGGGCACCGCCAAGAGCACCGCGGTGCGGGCCCTTTCCGCGCTGCTGCCGGAGGTGCCCGTCGTCCCCGGGTGCCGGTTCTCGTGCGATCCGGCCGGTCCCGATCCGGCGTGCCCGGACGGACCGCACGAGGCGGGGACGGGCGCGCAACGCCAGGCCCGCATGGTCGAACTGCCCGTCGGCGCCTCCGAGGACCGGCTGGTGGGCGCCCTCGACATCGAGCGGGCGCTCGCCGAGGGCGTGAAGGCCTTCGAGCCCGGACTGCTCGCCGACGCGCACCGCGGGATCCTCTACGTCGACGAGGTCAACCTTCTCCACGACCATCTCGTCGACCTGCTGCTGGACGCCGCCGCGATGGGCGCCTCGTACGTCGAGCGCGAGGGCGTCTCCGTACGGCACGCGGCGCGGTTCCTGCTCGTGGGGACCATGAACCCGGAGGAGGGCGAGCTCAGGCCCCAGCTCCTCGACCGGTTCGGGCTGACCGTCGAGGTCGCCGCCTCGCGCGAACCCGACCAGCGGGTGGAGGTGGTACGGCGGCGCCTCGCGTACGACGACGACCCGGACGGCTTCGCCGCGCGCTGGGCCGACGAGGAGGCCGCCGTGCGTCAACGCATCCTCGCGGCAAGGAAGTTGCTGCCTGCTGTGCGCCTCGGTGACGGGCCGCTGCGGCAGATCGCGGCGACCTGCGCAGCCTTCGAGGTGGACGGCATGCGCGCCGACATCGTGATGGCGCGGACCGCGACCGCGCTCGCCGCCTGGGCGGGGCGCACCGAGGTGATCGCCGAGGACGTACGGCAGGCGGCGCTGCTCGCGCTGCCGCACCGGCGCCGCCGCAATCCGTTCGACGCTCCCGGGATCGACGAGGACAAGCTCGACGAGACGCTGGAGGAGTTCGGGGGCGCGGACGGCGAGCGGGACGACGACCCGGACCCCGACCCCGACCCGGACGGTCCGGGCGGTGGCGGCCGGCCGCCGCAGGACGGGCCTGACGAGGGCACTCCGGCCGGTGACGTGCCCGCGCAGGGCGAGCCCACGGACGACGGGAAGGCGCCGGCCGGACAGGGCGGCGAGCAGTCGCCCGTACGGGCCGCCGAGCCCTTTCGCACGAAGGCGCTGAGCGTGCCCGGACTGGGCGAGGGTGCCGCCGGGCGGCGTTCGCGGGCGCGGACCGAGCAGGGCCGCACGACGGGGTCGCGGCGGCCCCGCGGGGCGCTCACCAAGCTGCATCTGGCGGCGACCGTGCAGGCCGCCGCCCCGCACCAGCTGGCGCGCGGCCGGTCGGGCCGGGGTCTGGTCGTACGGCGGGACGATCTGCGCCAGGCGACGCGGGAGGGCCGTGAGGGCAACCTCGTGCTGTTCGTCGTGGACGCCTCCGGGTCGATGGCGGCGCGGCAGCGGATGGGCGCGGTCAAGGGCGCGGTGCTGTCGCTGCTGCTCGACGCCTACCAGCGGCGGGACAAGGTGGGCCTGGTGACCTTCCGCGGGTCGGCCGCCGAGGTCGCGCTTCCGCCCACCTCCTCGGTGGACGCGGCGGCGGTCCGGCTGGAGTCGCTGCCGACGGGCGGGCGCACTCCGCTCGCGGCCGGGCTGCTGCGGGCGCACGAGGTGCTGCGGGTGGAGCGGCTGCGGGATCCGGCGCGGCGGGCGCTCGTCGTGGTGGTCACGGACGGACGTGCCACGGGCGGGACCGAGCCGGTGGCGCTGGCCGGGCGCGCGGCGCGGCTGCTGGCGGCCGAGCAGGTCGCCTCGGTGGTCGTCGACTGCGAGAGCGGACCCGTCAGGCTCGGTCTCGCGGGCCGGCTCGCGGGCGAACTGGGCGGTACGGCGGTGACGTTGGACGAGCTGCGGGCGGATTCCATCGCCGGTCTCGTCAGGGATGTGCAGGGGACTTCGAGGAGGGCCGCGTAGTGCCGCAGGGACAGCCGGACGTCGTACCGGACGACGGACTGACGACTCGTCAGCGTCGTAACAGGCCGCTGGTCGTCGTGCACACGGGGATCGGCAAGGGCAAGTCCACCGCCGCGTTCGGGCTCGCGCTGCGCGCCTGGAACCAGGGGTGGCCCATCGGGGTGTTCCAATTCGTCAAGTCGGCGAAGTGGAAGGTCGGCGAGGAGAACGCGCTGCGGGTGCTCGGCGCCTCGGGCGAGGGCGGGTCCGTCGACTGGCACAAGATGGGCGAGGGCTGGTCCTGGGTCCAGCGGGATTCCCAGATGGACAACGAGGAGAAGGCCCGCGAGGGCTGGGAGCAGGTCAAGCGCGACCTCTCCGCCGAGACGTACAAGCTGTACGTGCTCGACGAGTTCGCGTACCCGATGCACTGGGGCTGGATCGACACGGACGAGGTCGTCTCGGTGCTGCGGGACCGGCCGGGCACCCAGCACGTCGTGATCACCGGGCGCAACGCGCCGCAGAAGCTGGTCGACCTCGCCGATCTGGTGACCGACATGTCCAAGGTCAAGCATCCGATGGACGCCGGCCAGAAGGGCCAGAGGGGCATCGAGTGGTGATGTCCTCCGTTCCCCGGCTGGTCGTCGCCGCGCCCTCCTCGGGCAGCGGCAAGACGACCGTCGCCACGGGGCTGATGGCGGCCTTCGCCGCGCGGGGGCTCGCCGTGTCCCCGCACAAGGTGGGGCCCGACTACATCGACCCCGGGTATCACGCGCTCGCCACCGGGCGCGTGGGACGCAATCTCGACGCGTACCTGTGCGGCACGGAGCTGATCGGGCCACTGTTCGCGCACGGGGCGCGCGGGTGCGATCTCGCGGTCGTCGAAGGCGTGATGGGGCTGTACGACGGGGCGGCGGGCGAGGGGGAGCTCGCGTCCACGGCGCAGGTGGCGAAGCTGCTGCGGGCGCCGGTGGTGCTGGTCGTCGACGCGTCCTCGCAGTCGCGGTCCGTGGCCGCGCTGGTGCACGGGTTCGCCTCCTGGGACCCCGAGGTGCGGATCGCGGGCGTGATCCTGAACAAGGTCGCCTCGGACCGGCACGAGGACCTGCTGCGCGACGCGCTGGACTCCTCCGGGGTTCCGGTGCTGGGGGTGCTGCGGCGGGCACCGCGGGTGGACACGCCGTCGCGGCACCTCGGTCTTGTCCCGGTCGCCGAGCGGCGGGCGGAGGCCGTCGCGGCCGTTGCGGCGATGGCCGCGCAGGTCGCCGAAGGGTGCGACCTGGACGCGCTGGCGGCGCTGGCGCGGAGTGCCGGTACGTTGCCGGGCGCGGCCTGGGACGCGGCCGAGGCCGTCGGCCCGCCCACCCACGACCAACCGACTCGCTCGGCCGAGAAGCGGGGACCGCTGAGGGCTGTCGCGAGTGGGGAGGCGTTCACCGACCGCCCGACTCGCTCGGGCGGGCGGCGGGCGCCCGTGGTGGCCGTCGCCGGCGGGGAGGCCTTCACCTTCTCCTACGCCGAGCACGCCGAACTGCTCACCGCCGCCGGGGCCGAGGTCGTCACCTTCGACCCGCTCCGGGACGAGCAACTGCCCGACGGGACCGGCGGATTGGTCATCGGCGGCGGGTTCCCCGAGGTGTACGCACCCGAGTTGTCCGCCAACGAGCCGCTGCGCAAGGCGGTCGCGGAGCTGGCGTCGGCCGGGGCGCCGGTCGCGGCCGAGTGCGCCGGACTGCTGTATCTCGCACGGGAGCTCGACGGCCGCCCCATGTGCGGGGTGATCGACGCCGTGGCCCGGATGGACGCGCGGCTCACCCTCGGCTACCGGGACGCCGTGGCCCTCGGCGACAGCTCGCTCGCCGCGGCCGGCACCCGGATGCACGGGCACGAGTTCCACCGGACGGTCGTGGAGCCCGGCGCCGGGGCGGAACCCGCCTGGGGGCTGCGCTCCCCCGAGCGGCGCGTCGAAGGTTTCGTGCAGCAAGGCGTGCACGCGAGTTATCTGCACACGCACTGGGCGTCCGAGCCCGGTGTGGCCCGTCGGTTCGTCGAGAGGTGCCTGACGTCATGAGCAGCAAGCTGATCGGAGTCGGGGTGGGCCCCGGCGACCCGGAGCTGGTGACCGTCAAGGGCGTCAACGCCCTGCGCGCCGCGGACGTCGTCGTCGTCCCCGTCATGGCCGCGCCGGGCGGGGAGGACGGCGGCGAGCGGGGGCGGGCCGAGGCGACCGTCCTGCACTACGTGTCCGAGGAGAAGGTCGTCCGGGTGGTGTTCGCGCTGAACGAGCGGAACGACCGGGGGCGCCGCGAGGCCGCCTGGGACGCGGCCGGCCGGCGGGTCGCGGGTCTGCTCGGCCGGCACGGCACGGTCGCCTTCGCCACCATCGGCGACCCCAATGTGTACTCGACGTTCACGTATCTCGCCCACACCATCGGCGAGCTGGTTCCCGGCACGGTCGTGGAGACCGTGCCCGGCATCACCGCCATGCAGGATCTCGCCGCGCGGTCGGGGGCGGTGCTCACGGAGGGGACCGAGCCGCTCACGCTCGTCCCGGTGACCGCGGGGGCGGCCGTGCTCAAGGACGCGCTGAACGGGCCCGGCACGGTGGTCGCGTACAAGTTCGGGCGGCAGGCCGCCGAGGTGGCCGAGGCGCTGCGGGACAGCGGGCGGCTCGACGACGCCGTCTGGGGGTCGGCGCTCGGTCTCGAGGACGAGTCGATCCGGGCGGCGGCCGAGCTCGACGGCGGGCCGCTCCCGTACCTCTCGACGCTCATCGCGCCCGCGCGCCGCGACGGGACCCGCGGCGGAAAGCTGTGACCCTCTCGCACCCGGCGCGCGGGTCGGATCTCGCGCGCGCACCGCGTCCGGCGCGCGGGTCGCGGCTCGCGCGCCCGCAGCGCCCGGTGGACCGTGCGGGATCAGCCCGCGAGGCCCACCACCAGCCAGATGAAGGCCACGCCCGCGACCGTGAAAAGCAGGGTCGAGCGGGCGGGGTGGTCGTGGTGTGCCTCGGGGAGGATCTCGGCGGCGGCGAGGTAGAGGAGTACGCCGCCGAAGAGGCCGAGGTAGCCGCCGAGCAGCCGCTCGGGGATGGTGAAGAAGAGGGTGGAGGCTGCGCCGATCATGGGGGCCGCGGCATCCGCGTACAGCATGAGCAGGGCCTTGCGGCGGGCGTTCCCGTACAGGCTCGTGATCGTGTACGTGTTGAAGCCGTCCGCGAAGTCGTGGGCGATCACCGCGAGGGACACCGCGAGCCCCATGCCGCCGCCGACCTGGAAGGCGGCGCCGATCGCGACACCGTCCATCGCGCTGTGGCCGACCATGGCGGCGGCCGCCGTGAGGCCCACCTCGGGCGCGCGCCCGTCGTGCTCCCCGCCGCCGTGAGCGGCCTGGCGATGGGCGAGCAGTCGTTCGACCAGATGGGCCAGCAGGAAGCCCGCCACGAACAGGAGCAGCGCCGCCGGTACGCCGAACACCTCGGTGCCCGCCGCGGCCAGCGCCTCCGGCAGCAGGTCGAGGCCGACCACGCCGAGCATCAGGCCGCCGGCCAGGCCGAGCACCAGATGGCGGCGGTCTGTCACCCGCTGCGCCGTCCAGCCGCCGGCCAGCGTCATCAGGAACGCGCCGAGCGCTACGAGGACCGCCATACGCCCTTGCTATCCGATCCACCCCCGGGTCCGCACCTCAGACGCCGGCCCCGGGCCCACCTAAGTCTTCGCAGCACCCCCGATTTCTCGTAGGAGAGGACCGATTCCCATGGCCGATGCCCCCACCGGCAAAGTGACCTTCGTCGGTGCCGGCCCCGGCGCCGCCGACCTGCTGACGTTCCGCGCCGCACGCGCCATCGCCGAGGCCGATGTCGTGATCTGGGCGGCCAGCCTGGTGCAGGCCGAGGTCCTGGACCACGCGCGCGAGGGCGCCGAGATCCTCGACTCGGCGACCATGTCGCTGGAGGACGTCGTCGCCGTGTACGAACGGGCCCTTGCCGAGGGCCTTCGGGTGGCGCGGATCCACTCCGGCGACCCGGCCCTGTGGGGCGGTACGCAGGAGCAGGTCGACCGGTGCGCCGGGCTCGGCATCGAGACCGAGATCGTGCCGGGTGTCTCGTCCTTCTCCGCGGTGGCCGCGATCGCGCAGCGCGAGCTGACGATCCCCGAGGTCGCCCAGTCCGTGATCCTCACCCGGCTCGGCGGCGGCAAGACACCGATGCCTCCCGGTGAGGACGTGCGGGAGTTCGCGAAGCACGGCACGACGATGGCGCTGTTCCTGTCGGCGGCGCGCAGCGGGCAGCTGGTGCGGGAGCTGCTGGAGGGCGGCTATCCGACGACCACGCCGGTCGTGGTCGCCTACCAGGCGACCTGGCCGGAGGAGCTGATCGTGAAGTGCACGATCGGCACGCTGGAGGAGACCGTCAAGGAGCACAAGCTCTGGAAGCACACGCTCTTCCTGGTCGGCCCGGCGCTCGACGCGAGCGGCACCCGCTCGCACCTCTACCACCCCGGTCATTTCCACGGCTTCCGCAAGGCGGACCCCGCGGCGCGCGCCGAGCTGCGTGCCGCGCGCCGCGGCGGTGCGGGCGGTGCGTCGGGCAGTCCGTCCGGCAGTGCGCAGGAACCCGCGTCGTGAGCGTGGACACCTCCAGAGCCGGGGCGGAAGGGCGGCCGGCCGGCGCGGAGCGCGAGTCCTCCGGTCCGGCGGAGCGCTCCGGGGTGATCACCGTCGTCGGTACGGGCACGGGGGCACCGCTGCTCCCGGACGCCGAGGAGGTGCTCGCGGGGGCCGGGCTGGTCGTGGGTGCCCGGCGGCATCTGGCGGCGGCCCGGCTCCCGGAGCGAGCGGAGCAGGTGGCGCTCGGGCCGCTGGCACCGGCCCTGGACCGGATCGAACGGTACGCGGACGGCGGCGCGCGCGGGGGCCCGGTCGTGGTGCTCGCCTCGGGCGACCCCGGGTTCTTCGGGATCGTCCGGGCGCTCGCGGAGCGGTTCGGGGCCGGGCGGCTGGACGTGCGCCCCGGTGTCTCGTCCGTGGCCGCGGCCTTCGCCCGGCTCGGGCTGCCCTGGGACGACGCGGTGGTGGTCAGCGCGCACGGGCGTGATCCGCGGACGGCCGTCATGATCTGCCGGTCGCGGCCCAAGGTGGCCGTGCTGACCGCTCCCGGGTCCGGGCCCGCCGAGCTGGGCGCGGCCCTCGCCCACGCGGGCGCGGAGCGCGTCCTGGTGGTGGCGAGCGCCCTCGGCGACCCGGAACGCGAGCGGGTGGAGCGGGTCACGCCCGCCGAGGCCGCCGCCCGCGACTGGGGTCCGGCGGTCAGTGTCGTGCTGTGCCTGGACGAGGCGCGGGCCCTGGCGCCCGTGCGGACCGTCGCCGGGCCGGTGGCAGGACCGGACCGCTGGGCCCTGGACGAGGGCGAGTTCGCCCACCGCGACTCGATGATCAGCAAGTTCGAGGTGCGGGCGCTCGTGCTGGCCCGGATCGGACCGCGCCTAGGCGACCTGGTGTGGGACATCGGCGCGGGCTCCGGTTCCGTCGCCGTGGAGTGCGCGCGGTTCGGCGCCGCGGTGACCGCGGTCGAGAAGACCCCGGACGGCTGCGGCCGTGTCCGCGCCAACGCGGCGGCGCACGGCGTGGACGTGCGGGTCGTGCACGGGACCGCGCCCGCCGTGCTGCCCGGCCTCGACGGCCCCCACGATCCGGACGCGGTGTTCATCGGCGGCGGCGGACGTGAACTGCCAGCCATCGTCTCGGTGTGCGCGCGGCGGGCCAGGCGGGCCGTCGTGATCGCGATGGCCTCGCTGGACCGGGTGCCGGCCGCCCGGGACGCGCTCACCGCCGCCGGATTCACCTGCGACGGCGTCCTGTTGCAGTCCTCGCGGCTCGCCCCGCTGCCAGGTGACGTCTCCCGGCTCGCGGCCGCCAACCCCGTCTTCGTGCTGTGGGGCGTCCGGCCCCCGGCCCGTACCGAAGGAGTCCCCCAGTGATCGGCCTGATTTCCGCCACGGCGGCGGGCGCGGCGGCCCGTGACCGGCTCGCCACGGCCTGGCCCACGCGTACCCGGGTGTACGACGGGCCCGTGGCGGACGCCGTACGGCGGGCCTTCGCGGAGTGCGACCAGTTGGTGTGCTTCCTCGCCACCGGCGCGGTCGTACGGCTCGTCGCGCCACTGCTCGCCGACAAGAGGACCGACCCCGGGGTGGTGTGCGTCGACGAGGCGGGCAGGTTCGCCGTGTCGCTGGTCGGCGGCCACGCGGGCGGCGCGAACGAACTCGCCCGCGAAGTGGGTGACTTGCTCGCTGCCGAGCCGGTGGTGACGACGGCGAGCGACGCCGTGGGGGTGCCCGGTCTCGACACCCTCGGTCTCCCGGTCGAGGGGGATGTCGCCGGGGTCTCACGGGCCATGCTGGACGGCGAACCCGTGGTGCTGGAGCGGGAGTCGGGCTGGCCGCTGCCCGCGCTGCCGCCGAACGTGGGAAGCCCGGCGGAGCCGGGCGCCGCCGTCCTGCGTGTCTCGGACCGCGTCCGGGAGGCCGCCGCGCGCGAGGCCGTCCTGCGCCCGCCGTCCCTCGTCGTCGGTGTCGGCGCCTCCCGGGGCGCGCCCGTGGAGGAGGTCCTCGGGCTCGTCGAGGACGCCCTGCGCGAGGCCGGTCTCTCCGTGCGGTCGGTGGCCGAACTCACCACCGTGGAAGCCAAGTCCGGGGAGCCCGGCATCGTCGGGGCCGCCGAGCGCCTCGGCGTCCCGGTCGTCACGTACGGCGCCGGGGAACTGGCCGCGGTGACGGTCCCGAACCCCTCCGGCGCGCCGCTCGCCGCCGTGGGGACGCCGTCCGTGGCGGAGGCCGCCGCGCTGATCGGCGGAGGCGAACTCCTCGTACCCAAGCGGAAGTCGGCGCGGGCGGACGGGCAGCCCGCGATGGCGACCTGCGCGGTCGTGCGCCGCCCCGCGCGCGGACGGCTCGCGGTCGTCGGCCTCGGCCCCGGGGCCCGCGATCTGCTCACCCCGCGGGCGACGGCGGAACTGCGGCGGGCCGCGGTGCTCGTCGGGCTCGACCAGTACGTCGACCAGATCCGCGACCTGCTGCGGCCCGGCACCCTGATCCTGGAGTCGGGACTCGGCGCCGAGGAGGAGCGGGCGCGCACGGCGGTGGCCGAGGCGCGCCGCGGGCAGGCCGTCGCGCTGATCGGCAGCGGCGACGCGGGCGTGTACGCGATGGCGTCGCCCGCGCTGGCCGAGGCGTCCGACGACATCGACGTCGTCGGGGTGCCGGGTGTGACCGCGGCGCTCGCGGCCGGGGCGATCCTCGGCGCGCCGCTCGGCCACGACCATGTGTCGATCAGCCTGTCCGACCTGCACACGCCGTGGGAGGTCATCGAACGCCGGGTGCGCGCGGCGGCCGAGGCCGACATCGTCGTGACCTTCTACAACCCGCGCAGCCGGGGCCGGGACTGGCAGCTCCCCAAGGCGCTCGCGGTCCTCGCGGAGCACCGGGAACCGGCGACGCCCGTGGGGGTCGTACGCAACGCCTCCCGCCCGGACGAATCGAGCCGGGTCACGACGCTGGGGTCCCTGGATCCGGGAATCGTCGACATGATGACCGTGGTGACCGTGGGCAACACGGCGACCCGCGAGATCGCCGGGCGCATGGTGACACCGCGCGGCTACCGCTGGCAGAAGGAGGCCGAGTGAGCCCCGTGAACCAGGTGCGGCCCGTGACCCGGGCCGCGCACCCCGGCGGGCGGAAGCGCGCCGGCACCCCGCCGCACCCCCCTGTCCCGCAGGCCGTCCAGGCCTCGAAGAAGACCGCTGGGGCCGACCGGGCCCCGACGACCACCGCGGCCCACCCCGCCGCCGAGGAGACATCGTGACCACCCCGCCCCCCGCCCTGCTCATCGCCGGACACGGCACCCGGGACGAGGCCGGAGCCGAGGCCTTCCGTTCCTTCGTACGGGAGCTGGGCCGCCGCCATCCCGAACTGCCCGTCGCCGGCGGGTTCATCGAGCTGTCGCCGCCGCCGCTGGGCGACGCCGTGAGCGAACTCGTCGAACAGGGGGTACGGCGTTTCGCCGCCGTGCCGCTGATGCTGGTGTCCGCCGGGCACGCCAAGGGCGACATCCCGGCGGCGCTGACCCGCGAGAAGGAGCGGCACCCCGGGATCTCCTACACGTACGGGCGTCCGCTGGGCCCGCATCCGTCGCTGCTCGCCGTGCTGGAGCGGCGGCTGGACGAGGCCCTCGGCGACAGTGTCACGACCCCGGAGCAGCGGGCCGAGGTGACCGTACTGCTCGTGGGCCGCGGGTCGACCGACCCGGACGCCAACGCCGAGGTGCACAAGGCCGCGCGGCTGCTGTGGGAGGGCCGGGGATACGCGGGCGTCGAGACCGCGTTCGTGTCCCTGGCCGCACCGGACGTGCCCGCCGGGCTCGACCGGTGCGTGAGGCTGGGGGCGCGCAGGATCGTGGTCCTGCCCTACTTCCTGTTCACCGGCATCCTCCCGGAACGGGTGCGGCGCCAGACGGAGGACTGGTCCGCCGCGCACCCGGGGGTCGAGGTGGGCTCCGCCGAGGTCATCGGTCCCGAGCCCGAACTGCTCGACCTGGTCATGGAGCGCTACCGGGAGGCCGTCGCGGGCGACCTTCGGATGAACTGCGACTCCTGCGTCTACCGGATCGCGCTGCCCGGTTTCGAGGACAAGGTGGGACTCCCCCAGCAGCCGCACTTCCACCCGGACGACGACGGCGGGCACGACGGACACGGTCACCACCATCACGGGGGACACACACATTCCCATGCCCACTGAAGAGGCCGCCGAGGGCGGGCACGATCTGCGGCACCACGGCGACGCCGAGGTGCGCGACGACGGTTCCAAGCTGACCGATCTGGCCGTGAACGTCCGGGCCGACACCCCGCCCGCGTGGCTGCTGGACCGGATCGCCGCGTCCCTGCCGTCGCTGGCGGCCTACCCGGACGGGCGGGCCGCGCGGGCAGCGGTGGCGGCGCGGCACGGGCTGCCGGTGGAACGGGTGCTGCTCACGGCGGGCGCGGCCGAGGCGTTCGTGCTGCTCGCGCGGGCGCTGGAGATACGCCGTCCGGTCGTCGTGCATCCCCAGTTCACGGAGCCCGAGGCCGCGCTGCGGGACGCCGGCCACACGGTCGGCCGGGTCCTGCTGCGCGAGGAGGACGGCTTCCGGCTCGACCCGGCCGCCGTCCCCGAGAACGCCGATCTCGTCGTGATCGGCAATCCGACGAACCCGACATCGGTACTGCACCGGGCCGGGACCCTGGCCGAACTGGCCCGCCCCGGACGGGTACTGGTGGTCGACGAGGCGTTCATGGACGCGGTGCCGGGCGAACGCGAGACCCTGGCCGGGCGGACCGACGTCCCCGGTCTCGTCGTACTGCGCAGTCTCACGAAGACGTGGGGGCTCGCGGGGCTGCGGATCGGTTATGTGCTCGCCGAGCCCGGGACGGTCACCCGGCTGGAGCGCGCCCAGCCGCTCTGGCCGGTCTCGACTCCCGCGCTCGCCGCGGCGGAGGCGTGCGTGTCCTCGCAGGCTCTCGCGGAGGCGGCGCACGCGGCACGGCGGATCGCCAAGGACCGGGACCATCTCGTCGCGGGGCTGCGGGAGTTCATCTGCACCGACGGACTGCGGGTGGTGGAACCCGCGGAGGGCTCCTTCGTCCTGGTCCGGCTGCCGCGGGCCGCCGGGGTGCGCCGCGCCCTCCGCGGTCTCGGGTTCGCGGTGCGGCGCGGTGACACGTTCCCCGGGCTCGGGGCCGACTGGCTGCGTATCGCGGTACGGGACCGGACGACGGTCAACCGGTTCCTCCAGGCCCTGGACCGGGCGATGACCGTCGCCGGGGACGGGGCGGGGGTCGCCGGGGCCGGTGGAACCTGGGTCGGCGGAGGCGGTGGAGGAACCGGGGCCGGTGGAACCTGGATCGGCGGAGCCGGTGGAGGAACCTCGGTCGGCGGGGGCGGAACCGAGGCCGGTGGCGGTGCGGGCGGAACCGGGGCGGCCGGAGCCGGCGGAGGAACCGGTGGCGGCGGGACCGGTGGTGGCGCCGGGCGCGGAACGGGGATCGTTCCGCCCCGGCAGCCCACGGCGCCCTCGCCCGGCCCGCACCCGGAGCCACCACGCGCCTCCTCCTCGGCCTGACCGGCCGGCGCGGGCGTCAGCCCCTTCGTCGGCGGGAGACGGCGACCGCTCCGCCGCCCGCGGCGAGCAGCACCGCCGCGCCGCCGGCCAGGTACGGCGTCATGGAGCCGCCCCCGGTCTCGGCGAGCCCCTGCTTCGCGTGAGCGCCCTGCGGGGTCGCCTCGGCCACCGGGGCGGCGGCGCTCTCGGACGGACCGGCCGAGGTCGCCTCCTCGGAGGGACCGGCCGAGGCCGCCCCCTGGGCGGCGGGCGCGGCCGGCGACTCGCAGGTGGCCCTCGCCAGTGTCACCGTGCCCTCGACCGCGGCCACGCCCAGCTTCAACGGGTCGACGGACACGTCGAGTTCGAGCGCCGACGCGGCGGCCGTCCGGGAGGTCGTCCCGGTCCTGGAGAGATCGAGCCGCACCTCCCCGACCCCGGGGACCTTCACCCGCGTGGGTCCGCCCGTCGTCAGCGTGACCTTCTTGCCGAGAACGGTGACGGATCCCAGCAGATTCGCGGTGGCGACGGGCTTCCTGCCCGCCTCGCAGGTCGCCTTCGAGGTCACGTCCTCGACCTCGATGAGTGACAGCAGCGGCAGTCCCGGGACGTGGACGCGAGCATGCGCCAGACGGGTGGACGCCTCGGCCTTCGAGGCGGAGACGGTGGCCTCGGCGGTGGCGACGCCCGCGCGCAGCACGCTGAACGGACGCCCGCCGTCGACGCCGTCCAACTGGGCGGTGAGCGCGGTCTTCTCGGCACTCCGCGGTGCCTGCACCTCGTTCAGGGAGACCACGAGCGGGACGTCCACGGTCTTCTTGAGGAGGGACACGTCGAGCTCGGTGCGGAGCACGACGGCGCTCGCGCGGCCGTGGTCGTCGCTCGCCCGGGCCGAGCCCGCGCCGGCCAGCGCGGTGGGACCCGCGGCGAGGACGGTGGCGGCCGCGGTGACGGCGAGACGGCGTGCGGGCATGCGGTGGTTGATGCTGTTCAAGGGTGGGACCCCCATAGGAGAAAGCCTGGGACCCGGAAAGAATTACGCACTGAGAGTGAACAGTCAGCCACCTGACGTGAGTTCACTCCATCGTGGGTTTCCCGCTCACGCCTTCGAATCTCGGGGCACGACTGTTCCCCACCGTCACTCGCTCAACGCACCCGGCCCGACTTGCCGGTTGACGCGCCGGCCGTGAACCGCCGACGCGCCGGAGCACGCCCGATGGTGGGTAACGAGCGCTCCACCCCGTCCATAACGCTCCGTCAACCAGGGCCACTTCGCCCGCCCCGGAAGGTGTGAGCCCGGTCAGCCGACGATCCGCCCGTTCAGGACCACACGGCGCGGATCCGCGAGGACCCGTACGTCGTCGCGCGGGTCCCCGTCGTAGACCACGAGGTCCGCGGGCGCCCCTTCGTCGAGCCCCGGCCGCCCGAGCCAGCGCCGGGCGCCCCAGGCGGTGGCGGAGAGCGCCTCGACGGGCGGGATGCCGGCGGTGACGAGCTCGGCGACCTCGGCCGCGACGAGGCCGTGCGCGAGGGAGCCGCCCGCGTCGGTGCCCACGTAGACCGGGATCCCGGCGTCGTACGCGGCCCGCACGGTGTCGTAGCGGCGCTCGTGCAGGCGTCGCATGTGCGCCGACCACTGCGGGAACTTGGCCTCGCCGCCGTCCGCGAGCCGCGGGAAGGTGGCGATGTTCACGAGGGTCGGGACGATGGCGACACCGCGCTCGGCGAAGAGCGGGACGGTGTCCTCGGTGAGGCCGGTGGCGTGCTCGACGCAGTCGATGCCCGCCTCGACCAGGTCCCGGAGCGAGTCCTCGGCGAAGCAGTGCGCGGTGACCCGGGCGCCCAGCCGGTGCGCCTCGGCGATCGCCGCCTCCACGGCCTCACGCGGCCAGCAGGCGCCCAGGTCGCCGGTGCCGCGGTCGAGCCAGTCACCGACGAGCTTGACCCAGCCGTCACCGCGCCGGGCCTCCTGGGCGACGTACGCGACGAGGTCCTCGGGCTCGATCTCGTGGGCGTAGTTGCGGATGTAGCGGCGGGTGCGGGCGATGTGCCGGCCCGCACGGATGATCTTCGGGAGGTCGTCGCGGTCGTCGATCCAGCGGGTGTCGGAGGGTGAACCGGCGTCCCGGACGAGGAGGGTGCCGGCGTCGCGGTCGGTCAGCGCCTGCTTCTCGGAGACGTCCGCCGGTACCGGGCCGTGGGCGTCGAGCCCGACATGGCAGTGCGCGTCGACCAGGCCGGGCAGCGCCCAGCCCTCGACGGTGCGGACGTCACGGGCGCCGCCGGGGCGCTCGTACGAGATCCGGCCGCCGACGACCCACAGCTCGTCGCGGACGTCGTCGGGTCCGACGAGGACCCGCCCCTTCACGTGCAGTACCGGGTGATCGCTCATGCACCGCACCTTAGTGAGGCGGCTCCCCCGTCTCGCCGCGCCCGGACCTACTCCTGGTCCGTCCGGTCCGGTTTGCCCTCCTCGACGTCCGCCATCGCCGGGTCGAGCAGCCGGGACAGGAAGTGCCGCGTCCGCTCGTGGGCGGGGTTTCCGATGACCTGCGCCGGGGCGCCCTCCTCGACGATCACACCGCCGTCCATGAAGACGACCCGGTCGGCGACCTCCCGCGCGAAGGACATCTCGTGGGTGACGACCATCATCGTCATGCCCTCGTCGGCGAGCATCCGCATGACGGCGAGGACGTCCCCGACGAGTTCGGGGTCGAGCGCGGAGGTCGGCTCGTCGAAGAGCATCACGCCGGGCCCCATGGCGAGCGCGCGGGCGATCGCGACGCGCTGCTGCTGGCCTCCGGAGAGGGAGGCCGGGAACGCGTCCGCCTTCTCGGACAGGCCCACGCGGCGCAGGTTCTCGGCGGCGATCCGGGCGGCCTCGTCCTTGCTCCGCCTCAGCACCCGGCGCTGCGGCAGCGTGAGATTCCCGGTCACCGACAGATGGGGGAAGAGGTTGAACTGCTGGAAGACCATGCCGATGCGGCGGCGTACGGCGTCGATGTCGACGTCGGGGTCCGTGATCTCCGTCCCTCCGACGAACACCTGCCCCTTGGTGGGCTCCTCCAGGAGGTTCACACAGCGCAGCAGGGTCGACTTGCCGGAGCCGGACGGGCCGATGACGCAGACGACCTCGCCCTGTCCGATCTCCAGGTCGATGCCCTTCAGCACCTCGTTGTCGCCGAAGGACTTGTGCAGGTCCTTGACCTGGATCTCGGGTGTGCTCACTGAGCGGCCCCCTTCCGGTTCGCCTCTAGACGCCGCGCGACGAAACCGAGCGGGATGGTCACCAGCAGGTAGCACAGGCCGGCGACGAGGATCGGCGTGGAGTTGGCGGTCGTACTGGCCAGGTCGCGGCCGAACTTGGACAGTTCGCGCTCCTCCAGCGTCACCCCGAGGAGCAGAACGAGGGAGGAGTCCTTGAAGAGCATGATCAGCTCGTTGGTGAGGGGCGGGAGGATGATCCGGAACGCCTGCGGGATGATGACCGAGACCATCGCGCGGGCGGGCGAGAAGCCCAGTGAACGGGCCGCCTCCATCTGCCCCTTGGGTACGGCCTGGATGCCCGCGCGGAACGTCTCCGCCATGTACGCGGCGCCGATCAGACCGAGGCCCAGGGCGGCCTTGCCGTAGGTGCCGCCGACGATCTCCGTGCCGGGGAAGGCGAGAGGGACGGCCACCCCGATGAAGACGAAGATCAGCAGGGCGGGCAGACCGCGGAAGATCTCGATGTAGACACCGGCCACCCAGCGGTACGGGCCCACGGAGGACAGCCGCATCAGCGCGATGACCAGACCGAGCACCAGGCCGACGACGAAGCCGGACACCGTGTAGATCACGGTGTTCTTCAACGCCAGCGTGAGGACGTCCGGGAACATCTGCCGGGCGATGGTCCACTGGGCGAACTGGTTCTTCAGCCGGCCCCAGTCCGCCGTGACCGCGAGGGCGATCACGACGGCGACGAATACGACGTACTGCACGCCGCGCGACAGGCGGCGCTTCTGACGCCGGGTCAGGCCCTTTTTGCTTGGCTGGAGTTGTAGGTCGATACCGGCCATGGGGTCAGGAGGCCGAGGCTGACGGGGAGGCCGCCGAGGCGTCGTACGGCCCGATCCACTTCTCGTACAGCTTCTTGTAGGTGCCGTCGGCCTTCGCGTCCGCCAGCGCCTTGTTGATCGCGGCGACCAGCTTCGTGTTGCCCTTCTTCACCGTGAAGCCGTACTGCTCACCGGTGTTGAGGTTGTCGACCACCTTGAAGGCGTCGGCGTTGGCCTTGTTCTTCAGCCAGCCCTGGACGACCGGGTAGTCGATGATGACGGCCTTGACCTGGCCGGTGCGCAGGCCGTTCAGGACGGCGTCGGAGGTCTCGAAGGAAACCGGGTCGAAGCCCTGCTTCTTGGCGTAGTCCTCGCCGGTGGTCTGGGCCTGGGCGCCGAGCTTGACGCCCTTGGACTTCACGTCGGCGAGCGAGGTGACGCCCGCGCCCTTGTCGACCAGGACGGCCTGGGTGGCGTCGAAGTAGGGGTCGGAGAAGTCGACGTTCTTCGCACGCTCGGGCGTGATCGTCATACCGGCCGCGGCCAGGTCGCAGTCGCCGGAGTTGAGGAAGGCGCCGGTCTTGAAGTTCTCGAACGGTGTGTCGAGGATCTGCTGCTTCACGCCCAGGTTCTTGGCGACAAGGTCGATCAGGGACACGTCGAAGCCCTGCACCTTGCCGTCGATCTCCGACTGGAACGGCGGGTAGGGCAGGTGGGTGCACGTGGTGAGCTGGCCCGCCTTGACGAGCTCGACCCCGCCGGAGGCGGTCTTGGAGCCGCTGCCGCCGCTGCCACTCGAGGTGCAGGCAGCGACGAGCGTCAGCCCGGCCGTCAGGGTGATGGCGGCCAGGACTCGGGTCCGGCGGCCGGGGAGGGTGTTCACGGCGGGCCTTCCTGTCAGGGAACTGTGGGTTCCGATTATAAGGAGAAGTTTGAGGTACTCAAATCAAACCGATGGCTACAGGGCCGTTCGACCTAAGAAGTCATCAGTAGGCGGGGGCGGGGGCGCGACAGTTAATCTCGTCACCTGTACCCCAGTGAGTGAAGAGAGCACCGTCGTGACACACCCCTTCCTGGACCTCGCCCCGCTGAGCGCCGCCCGTTTCGCGTCGATCGAGGACCGCGTCGCCCGCCTGCTCTCGACCGAGCAGAACGTCGTGATCATGCAGGGCGAGGCGCTGCTCCCCCTGGAAGGGGCCATCCGGGGGACGGCCGGTCCCGGCACCACCGCCCTGAACGTCATCACCGGCCCCTACGGCCAGACGTTCGGGAACTGGCTGAGGGACTGCGGGGCGAAGGTGATCGATCTGGCGGTCCCGTTCCACACCGCGGCCACCGCCGAGCAGGTCCGCGAGGCCTTCGCCGAGCACCCGTCGATCGACTTCGTCTCGCTCGTGCACGCCGAGGCCGCCACCGGCAACACCAACCCCGTGGGTGAGATCGGCGAGGTCGTACGCGAACACGGCGCCCTCTTCTACCTGGACGCCGTCGCGTCGATCGGCGCCGAGCCGGTGCTGCCGGACGCCTGGGGCGTCGACCTGTGCGTGATCGGGGCGCAGAAGGCGATGGGCGGCCCCGCCGGGGTGTCCGCGGTGTCGGTGAGCGAGCGGGCGTGGGCGCGGATGGCTGCGAACCCCGCCGCGCCGCGCCGTTCCTACCTCTCGCTGCTGGACTGGAAGGAGCGGTGGGTCGACGGGGGCCGCAAGGCGCTGCTGCACGCTCCGGCGCAGTTGGAGATGCTGGCGCTGGAGGCGTGCGTCGAGCGGATCGAGGGCGAGGGACTGGACGCAGTGATGGCCCGTCACGCCTCGGCCGCCGCGGCGACCCGGGCGGGCGCCCTGGCCCTCGGCAGCGGTCTCGCGCCGTACGTGGACGCCGCCTCCGACGCGGCACCCGTCGCCACCACCCTGCGGGTGCCGCAGGACGTGGACGCGTCCTCGGTGGTCGCGAAGGCGCTGGCCGCGGATCCCGCGCTGCCGCTCGCCTCGGGCGGCGGCGCTCTCGCGCAGTCGATGATCCGCGTGAACCACTACGGCCCCGACGCCACCCGCGGCGCGGTCCACTCCAGCCTCGCGGGGCTCGGCGCGGCGCTGGCCGAGTCCGGCTTCGAGGTGGACCCGGAGGGGGCGCGCCGGGCCGTGGCACTGGCCTGGGGCTGACCCGTCGGCGACCGGCGGAGGGGTCCGCGCCTCCGCCGGGCCGAGGAGTCCCCGGGATCTCGGACGGCGACGCGGCGGGAATTGCAATTCCCCTTCCCTCCACTATCCTGACGTCAATTCGTACCCGAATTCTTTTGATACAGCTTCCCGCATTCTCCTTCCCGTTCTCCCTGCACCTAAACGCAAAGGTTTCGCGGACGCGGGCAGGTGTGATTCGAGGAGACCTCCTCCACATTTCCCCCCTGTGACACGCTCCACAGTGGGTCCGTTTTCTATGGTATTTTCCGGGCAATTCCTCCCATAGAGCCACCTCTGCCGGTGATCATTCACGGGCGCGTGATAACACGCGAGAGCGCCGTACGTAACCCCGTCCGACGATGCAATTTCAACTTTTCGCCGGTAAATTCAATCCGCATGACCGCCGCCCGAGCAGACCTGTCAGCGGAATTCCTGGAAATGCCGGAGGGCCTTCGGTTCGACCGTCCTGAGGTGGCCGACGGGGCCGCCCTCTGGCGTATCGCCAAGGACTCCCGAACCCTCGACCTGAACTCCTCGTACAGCTACCTGCTGTGGTGCCGTGACTTCGCCGGCACCTCGGCGGTGGCTCGCGACGCGGACGGGCTGCCCGTCGGTTTCGTCACCGCGTACGTGCGCCCCGAGCGGCCACGGACCCTCCTCGTGTGGCAGGTGGCCGTCGACGAGGCACACCGCGGCCGAGGACTCGCCGCGCGCCTGCTCGACGGACTGACCGCGCGGGTGGCTGCCGAGCGCGGGCTGTCCGTCGTCGAGACCACCATCACTCCGGGCAACACCGCCTCCGAGCGCCTGTTCACGTCGTACGCACGGCGTCACGGCGCGGCCGTCGAGCGCGAGGTGCTGTTCGAGACGAAGCAGTTCCCCGACGGGCCGCACGACCCCGAAGTGCTGTACCGCATCGGCCCGTTCTCCTTCTGACCCCCCTGCTTCAGCCCCCTGCTTCAACTCCCCTCCTTCGGCCCCCTTCCGAACCCCTCTTTCTCCCCTCCCCCCACGCTTCGAGGAGCGAATCGCCTTGACCATCACCCAGCCCGACCTGAGCGTCTTCGAGACCCTGGAGTCGGAGGTACGCAGCTACTGCCGCAACTGGCCCACGGTCTTCGACCGGGCCCGGGGCAGCCGGATGTACGACGAGGACGGACACGAGTACCTCGACTTCTTCGCCGGCGCCGGGTCGCTGAACTACGGGCACAACAACCCCGTGCTCAAACGGGCCCTGATCGACTACCTGGAGCGCGACGGTGTCACTCACGGTCTCGACATGTCGACGACCGCGAAGCGCGGCTTCCTGGAGGCCTTCCAGAACCTGGTGCTGCGGCCGCGCGACCTGCCGTACAAGGTGATGTTCCCCGGCCCGACCGGCACCAACGCCGTCGAGTCGGCGCTCAAGCTCGCGCGGAAGGTGAAGGGGCGCGAGTCGATCGTGTCGTTCACCAACGCCTTCCACGGGATGTCGCTCGGCTCGCTCGCCGTGACCGGCAACGCCTTCAAGCGGGCCGGCGCGGGTATCCCGCTGGTGCACGGCACCCCGATGCCGTTCGACAACTACTTCGACGGCCAGGTCCCGGACTTCCTGTGGTTCGAGCGGCTTCTCGAGGACCAGGGCTCGGGCCTCAACCAGCCCGCCGCGGTGATCGTCGAGACCGTGCAGGGCGAGGGCGGCATCAACGTCGCGCGGCCCGAGTGGCTGCGCGCGCTCGCCGAACTGTGCGAGCGCCGCGACATGCTGCTGATCGTCGACGACATCCAGATGGGCTGTGGCCGGACCGGCGCGTTCTTCTCCTTCGAGGAGGCGGGGATCGTGCCCGACATCGTGACCGTGTCCAAGTCCATCAGCGGCTACGGGCTGCCGATGTCGCTGTGCCTGTTCAAGTCGGAGCTGGACATCTGGGAGCCGGGCGAGCACAACGGCACCTTCCGCGGCAACAACCCGGCGTTCGTCACGGCCGCCGCCGCCCTGGAGGCCTACTGGGCCGACGGGTCCGCCATGGAGAAGCAGACCCGCTCCCGCGGCGAGCAGGTCGAGCAGGCGCTGATCGCCATCACCGAGGAGAACCTCGCCGACGTCAAGGAGTACCGGGGCCGCGGGCTGGTCTGGGGCATCGAGTTCAAGGACAAGACACGCGCCGGGCGCGTCGCCCATCGCGCCTTCGAACTCGGGCTGCTCATCGAGACGTCCGGCCCCGAGAGCGAGGTCGTGAAGCTGCTGCCCGCGCTCACCATCACCCCCGACGAGCTCGACGATGGCCTGCGCACTCTCGCCCGCGCCGTCCGCGAGACCGTCTGAGCCTGCCGCAGCGAGGCCGGCCGGAAAGCACGAGAAGCACGAGAGAGAGGGATCGCACCACCGTGATAGTCCGTTCGTTCAAGGATGTCGAAGGCACCGACCGGCATGTGAAGGCCGCGACCGGCACCTGGGAGAGCAAGCGCATCGTCCTCGCCAAGGAGAAGGTCGGCTTCTCCCTGCACGAGACGATCCTGTACGCGGGCACGGAGACGTCGATGTGGTACGCGAACCACATCGAGGCCGTGCTCTGCGTCGAGGGCGAGGCCGAACTCACCGACGAGGAGACCGGCCGGAAGCACTGGATCGAGCCGGGCACGATGTACCTGCTGAACGGTCACGAGCGCCACACCCTGCGTCCGAGGACCGACTTCCGGTGCGTCTGTGTCTTCAACCCGCCCGTCACCGGGCGGGAGGACCACGACGAGAACGGCGTCTACCCGCTGCTCACCGAACCCGAGGAGGTGTGACACACCGATGACCACACTCACCGATCTGTACCCCAGCCGCGCCGCCACCGAAGTGGCCGTGCCCCGCCAGGACCCGGTTCTCTGGGGCGCGCCGGACACCCCCGGCCCGATACCGGTGCCGGACCTCCACTCCTACGAGCGCGACGGCTTCCTCTCCGTCGAACAGCTCATCGCCGAGGACGAGGTCGCGGTCTACCGGCGGGAGTTGGAGCGGCTCGTCACCGATCCGGCCGTCCGCGCCGACGAACGCTCGATCGTCGAGCCGGGAACGCGGGAGATCCGGTCCGTCTTCGAGGTGCACCGGATCAGCGAGGTCTTCGCCCGTCTCGTGCGCGACGAGCGCGTGGTCGGCCGTGCCCGGCAGATCCTCGGCTCGGACGTGTACGTCCACCAGTCGCGGATCAACGTCAAGCCGGGCTTCGGGGCCGGCGGGTTCTACTGGCACTCGGACTTCGAGACCTGGCACGCCGAGGACGGTCTGCCGAACATGCGGACCGTGTCCGTGTCGATCGCGCTGACCGAGAACCACGACACCAACGGCGGCCTCATGATCATGCCGGGGTCGCACCGGACGTTCCTCGGGTGCGCGGGGGCCACGCCGAAGGACAACTACAAGAAGTCGCTCCAGATGCAGGACGCCGGAACGCCCTCCGACGAGGCGCTGACCCGACTCGCGAGCGAGCACGGCATCAAGCTCTTCACGGGCAGGGCCGGTTCGGCGACCTGGTTCGACTGCAACTGCATGCACGGCTCGGGGGACAACATCACCCCGTTCCCGCGCAGCAACGTCTTCATCGTGTTCAACAGCGTGGAGAACGCCGCGGTGGAGCCGTTCGCGGCGCCCGTGCGCAGGCCGGAGTTCATCGGGTCCCGGGACTTCACGCCGGTCCGGTGACCCGCTCTCCCCGTGTGCCGGCCGCCCGACCGGCCGCGGGCACACGCCCGGCGAGGTGTTCCGCGTAAGGCGGGACACCTCGCCGTCGTGTCGGGGCCGTGCGGCGGAGGCTCAGCCGGGCAGCACGTCGAGCAGCCGGTCGACGTCGTCCGCGGTGTTGTACAGGTGGAAGGCCGCCCTCAGATGGCCCGCGCGGTCGGAGACTTCGACCCCCGCCCGGCTCAACTCGCCCTGGAGACGGCCGAGTCCGGGCACGGAGACGATCGCGGAGCCGGGGGCGGGTACCGGCTCGTGGCCGCGCTCCAGCAGGCCGGCGCGGAAGCGGTCGGCGAGGGCCAGGTCGTGGGCGTGTACTCGCTCCACGCCCAGTTCCTCGACGAGTTCCAGCGAATGCCGGGCACCCGCGTACGCGAAGAGCCCCGGGCTCTCGTCGAACCGCCTTGCGGAGTGGGCGAGTTCACCGACGGGGCCGTAGCAGCTCTCCCAGGGGACCTCGCCCGCGACCCAGCCGGCGAAGACCGGGGTGAGTCCGCCCAGGTCCTCCGGGACGACCAGGAAGGCCACGCCGCGCGGGCACACCAGCCATTTGAAGGCGACGCCGGCCACGAAGTCGAAGGCGTCCGCGCGCAGCGGCAGCCAGCCGGCGGACTGGGACACGTCGACGTACGTACGGGCTCCGTGCTTCCGCGCGGCCTCCCCGATCGCCTCCAGTCCGGCGATCCGGCCGTCGGCCGACTGGGCGGCGCTCACCGCGACGAGCGCGGTGCCGGGGCGCACGGATTCGGCGATCCGCTCCAGTGGTACTGCGCGGACCTTGAGGTCGCCGCGGGTGTGGAAGGGGGTCACGACAGAGCTGAAGTCCGCCTCGGCGGTGAGGACTTCGGCGCCCGGCGGCAGCGAGGCCGCGATCAGCCCGCTGAACACGGCGACCGAGGCCCCGGTGGCCACCCGGCGCTCGGACACCCCGGCGAGACGGGCGAACGACGAGCGTGCCGCCTCGACGTCCGCGAACATGTCGGCGGGCTGTCCTGCCGCCACGGACTCCACGGCGACCCGCATCGCGGTCACCGTGCGAGCGGGCAGGAGGCCGGTGCTCGCGGTGTTCAGATAGGTGTTCTTCGGGGCGAACTCGGCACGGACGAGGGTCTCGAAGGTCTCCATGGGACCACTGTGGGCCCGGACGATGCCCAAGTCCATTGCGGACTTCTACGTGGTTTCCCCAAGGGACGCTTATGAATGGGCCCCGACCTGCGTCTTCCGCTGCCGGGACCCCCGCCCGGGCCTGTCAGCCCTGCGGAACGGCGCAGCCGTCCGGACCACAGGCCTCGGCGCCCTCGTCCTGGATCAGCGTGAGCTGCGGACGCTCACCCCAGGCCTGGGCCAGCGCCTGGGCGAAGACCTCGGCGGGCTGCGCGCCGGAGACGCCGTAGGTGCGGTCAAGGACGAAGAAGGGGACGCCGTTCGCGCCCAGCTCGGCGGCCTCGCGCTCGTCGGCGCGGACGTCGTCGGCGTAGGCGTCCGCGTCGGCGAGCACCTCACGGACCTCGGCGGCGCCGAGCCCGGCGGCTACGGCCAGCTCCACGAGCCGCTCGTCGTCGCCGAAGACGGTCCGCTCCTCGGCGAAGTTGGCCTCGTAGAACAGGCCGATCAGCTCGTCCTGGCGGCCCCGCGCCTTGGCGAGGTGCAGCAGCCGGTGCATGTCGAAGGTGTTGCCGTGGTCGCGGTCCCGGGTGCGGTACGCGAGGCCCTCGGCGGCGGCCTGGGTGCCGAGGTTCTCCTCGCCCGCCTGTGCCTGCGCCGCGCTCATGCCGTACTTCTTGGTCAGCATCGTGATGACGGGCTGGATGTCGCCCTTGGCGCGGCCGGGGTCCAGCTCGAACGAGCGGTGCACGACCTCGACCTCGTCACGGTGCGGGAACGCGTCGAGCGCCTTCTCGAAGCGGGCCTTTCCGACGTAGCACCAGGGACATGCGATGTCCGACCAGATCTCGACGCGCATTCTTCGGCTCTCTCCAGGTCGTGCGGATGGGGGACACCCTCCAGGGGCTGCCGATAGGTGAACGTTCAAGCGGCTCGGGTCATTCCCCGGCCGCGCCCCCGGTCACAGCCGCTTCCCCGGTCCTGTCCGCGTCCCCGGTCCCGTCCGCACGCCCGGGCACGGTGTACCGGAGATACAGGTGGTGATCGCCCTCCTCGGGCGGGTTCTCCGGGTCGGGGGCCCAGCCCAGGCGGGCGTAGAAGTCCTGCGCGCGCAGATTGCCGGTGTGCACGTCGAGGGTCGCCGTGCGCTTCCCGTCCGCCTGCCACTCCTCCACGCAGGCCGCGTGCAGGACCGTACCGATGCCGACGCGCCAGTGGCCGGGGTCGACGTGGAACTGGAACAGCTTGACCGTCTCGGCGGATGAGCCCTCCGGGGTGCGGAACGAGGCGATGCCGACGATCCGTCCCTGTGCGACGGCGCACAGCACATGTCCGTCGCGGCGCGCGATGGAGCCGCGCCAGGCCTCGGCCCAGTCGACGTCGCCCTGCGGGACGCCGTCCGGGTAGTACGTCGAACGGGCCCGGAAGTGCAGATCTGCGATGGTCTCGGCTTCGGTGGGCAGGGCGGTGCGCACCACCAGCCCGCCGGTCAGGCGTTCACTGATCATGCAACGGAGGACGTCACGGCTCCGGTCACGGTTCCGTGCCGGCTGAACTGGGCCCGGTAGGCGCTCGGGGTGAGACCGGTCCGGCGGACCACGTGGGCGCGCAGCGAGTCGGCGGTGCCCAGCCCGCAGGCCGCGGCCACCTGATCCATCGACAGGGTCGTGGTCTCCAGGAGCTCCTTGGCGCGTTCCACGCGCTGGTGGACCAGCCACTGGAGGGGGCTGACCCCGCTCTCGGCGTGGAACCGGCGGGTGAGGGTGCGCACGCTGACGCCCGCGTGCCGGGCCAGGTCGGTGAGGGTGAGCGGCTTGTCGAGGTTGCGCATGGCCCAGCCGCGGGTGTCGGCACAGGCGTTGCCGCGCTCGGGGGGCAGCGGGGTCTGGGTGAACTGGGTCTGGCCGCCGGGCCGTACGGGGGCGACGAGGGCGAGGCGTGCGACCTCGTTGGCGACGGCGGCGCCGTAGTCGGTACGGATGATGTGCAGACACAGGTCGATGCCGGCGGCGTAGCCGGACGAGGTGAGGAACGGCCCGTCCTGCACGTACAGCACGTCACCGCGCAGCTCGACCTGCGGATAGCGCCTGCGCATCACCTCGGCGTGCGCCCAGTACGTGGTGGCCCTGCGGCCCTGGAGCAGGCCCGCCTCGGCGAGCTGGAAGGCGCCGGTGCAGATGGACGCGATGCGCTTGCCGGCGGCGGCCGCCTCGCGGAGGGCGGCCACGATCCGCGGGTCCGGCTCGAACGGCTCCCCGGTGCCGGCGACGACCACCGTGTCCGCCTCCAGAACGGCCTCCAGACCGTGCGGGACGTACAGGTCGAGTCCGCCCGTCGTGGGCACGGGGCCCGGCTCGGCCGTGCAGACGACCACCTCGTAACCCGGCCGGCCGGCCACGTCGACCTTGCCGAACAGCATCTCCGGCATCGCGAGGTTGAACAGCGCGACGGGAGAGGGGGCGATGACGGTGACGCGGTGCGGGGCGAGCCGCTCGGACATGGCCAGAACCTCCGGACGTATGGCATTCAGGCCACTACTGTACGGCGCCACGGATCCGCAGCATGGGGACATGTCAACGAACCAGATGTCCAGGGCCCACGAACCCGGCCTCGAACAGGGGGAGTCGGGGTCCGGGAAGCCCTCCTCGGCGCTCACCCTCACCGCCGCGTTGCTCGGCTTCGCGCTGACCTGTCTCGACGCGTCCGTGGTGAACGTGGCCCTGCCCGCGATCGGCACCTCGTTCGGCGCCGGGATGTCCGGTCTCCAGTGGGTGGTGGACGCCTACACCCTGGCCTTCGCCGCGCTGATGCTGTCCACCGGCGCCTTCTCGGACCGGGCCGGGGCGAGCCGGGCGTACGCGCTGGGCACGGCGGTGTTCACACTCGCCTCGGTGGCCTGCGGACTGGCCCCGGGCCTGCCGGCCCTCGTCGGCGCCCGGGTGGTGCAGGGCGTGGCGGCGGCGGTCGTGCTCCCGGCCTCGCTGGCGCTGGTGCGGCAGGCGTACCCGGAACCGGCGCGGCGGGCCCGCGCGGTGGCCGCCTGGGCGGCGGGCGGTTCGCTGGCGGTGGCGCTCGGGCCGGTGGCGGGCGGCGCGCTGACCACGGCCTGGGACTGGCGCGGCATCTTCTTCGTCAACGTGCCGGTGGGCGCGGTGATCCTGCTGCTGCTCGTGCGCGCCCCGCGCTCGCGGCCCCGCCCGGCCCCGCTGGACCTGCCCGGCCAGCTGACCGCGGTGGTCGCCCTCATGGCGCTGGCCTTCGCGGTGATCGAGGGCGGGACGGCGGGCCGGGCCGCGCTGCCGGTGGCCGTGGTCGCGGGCGCGGCGTTCCTGTGGGTCGAGGCGCGCCAGGCGCATCCGGTGGTGCCGCTCGGGCTGTTCCGCGACCGGACCGTGGCCACGACCGTCGCCGTGGGCTCGGCCGTCAGCGTGGCCTTCTACAGCATGGTGTTCGTCTTCTCGCTCTTCTTCCAGCGGGTCCAGCACCATTCCGCGCTTCAGGCCGGGCTGCTGTTCCTGCCGATGACGGGCCTGATCGCGGTGACGAACGTGGTGGCCGGCAAGCTCACGGGACGCTACGGCCCCCGGCTGCCGATGCTGGTGGGCCAGCCGGTGGCCGTCGCCGGTCTGCTCGCCCTCCTGAGCGTCGACGCCCGCACGCCCCCGCTGCTGGTGGCCGTGCTGCTGATCCCGCTGGCGCTCGGGTGCGCGCTGACGGTGCCGCCGCTCACCGCCGCGATGATGGACGCCGTGCCAGCCGAGCGTGCGGGGCTGGCGGCCGGTGTGCTCAACGCGGCCCGGCAGGTGTCCGGGGGCCTCGGGATCGCGGTGTTCGGGGCGCTGGTCGCCGGCGGTTTCGAGTCCGGCATGCGGCTGAGCCTGGCCGTCAGCGCGGCCCTGCTCACGGTGACGTTCGCCCTCAGCTTCCGTCTCGCAGGTCGCTCGGCCAGTCGGGCCTGAACTCGATGTGGTCGTAGGTCACCACACAGCCCTCCCCCATCGGCGACTGGGTCATGAAGCCCACCAGCGCCGCCCCGGTCTCCTTCTCCCCCGCCAGGGTGAAGAGGCGGACGAAGGTCCAGCGCTCGCCGTCGCGGGAGGCGTGGAAGGCGAAGGCCCGCCCGGTGCGGCTCATCCGCAGCCAGACGGAACTGCCCTCCACGGTGAAGGAGTTGGCGTCGTCGGAGTGCTCCCGGGTGACCACCGTGCAGACGGTGGGCACGTCCGGGGAGTACTCGAGACACAGCTTGGCCCAGGCCCGTTCCCCGACGTGGGCGTAGAGCACGCCCGCGTCGAAGGCCGCCCCGAAACCCACCGTCACGCGGGCGATGAGCTGGAAGTCCCCCTCCGGCGAGCCGAGCAGCCGGGGCGCGTCGGAGGCCGGGTCGAGGCCTTCGCCGGTGGGCGGCACGAAGCGGTCCTGCCGGGGGCCGGCCCATCCGGTGAGCACACCGTCCTCGTGCGACCAGTGCCCGTCGGGGCCGTAGGTGCGGAGGGGGAAAGGGAGTTCGGGGAGTGTGACGTCCATGGGTCCGAGTCTCTCAGGTCCGGCTCGACCGGGGGGTACGGGGTGTCGCGCCTCCGGCCACGCGGCACCCGCGGCCCGCGACGGAACGGGCCGGCCCACGACGGGACCGGGCGGGTTCCGCCACGGGACCGTCCTGGTCCACCACGGCACCGGACCGGGCCGTCACAACACCGGGCCGGGCCGGTCTGTCACGCCACCGGGCCAGGCCGGGCCGGTCCGCCACGGAACCGGGCCGGGCCAGGCCGTCACGGCACCGGGCCCGCTCGTTCCGTCACGGTGCCGGCCCCGCCGCGGCAGGCGCTAGCGCTCCAGGCGTCCGTCGTAGCGGCGGGGCAGCCCCAGCGGATTGTCGTCGCGCAGCTCGGGCGGCAGCAGTGCCTCCGGCACCCCCTGGTAGGCGACCGGCCGCATCCAGCGCTCGATGGCGCTGCCGCCGACCGAGGTGGACGTCGAGGTCGTCGCCGGGTACGGCCCTCCGTGGTGCTGGGCCGGAGCGACGGCGACCCCGGTCGGCCAGCCGTTCACCAGGACCCGCCCCGCGAGGGAGGTGAGTTCGGCGAGGATCTCCGCACCGCGTCCCTCGCCCGCGGCCTCCTCCGCGGAGAGCTGCACCGTGGCCGTGAGGTTGCCGGGGAGCCGCGAGAGCACCGCGCCCGCCTCGGACTCGTCCTCGTAGCGCGCCACGACCGTGAGCGGCCCGAAGCACTCCTCGAGCAGCAGATCGTGCTCGCCCTCGGCCGCGAGCCTGCTCGCGGGCACGGTCAGGAAACCGGGGCTCACCGTGTGCTGTCCGCCCGCGCCCGGTGTCACCGGGGCCTGGACGTCCGGGAGTCCGGCGCGCTCGGCGACTCCGGCGATGAAGTTGTCGCGCATACGGTGGTCGAGCAGGACCCCGGAAGCGGTGTCGCTCACCGCGTCGGTCAGCGACTTCAGCAGGCGGTCGCCCGCCGCACCGGCAGGGGCGAGCACCAGGCCCGGCTTCACACAGAACTGGCCGACGCCCAGGGTCATCGAGCCGGCGAGTCCCGCGCCGATCTCCTCGGCGCGCTCGGCGGCCGCGGCCTCGGTGACGACGACGGGGTTGAGGGAACCGAGCTCGCCGTGGAACGGGATCGGCACCGGACGCGCGGAGGCCGCGTCGAACAGCGCGCGCCCGCCGCGGACGGAACCGGTGAACCCGGCCGCCGTGACCAGCGGGTGCCTGACCAGTTCGACGCCGGCCTCGAAGCCGTGCACCAGGCCGACGACGCCGTCGGGGATGCCGTGCCGGCCGGCCGCGCGGCGCAGCACGGCCGCGACCAGCTCGGAGAGCGCCGGGTGGTCGGGGTGGGCCTTGACGACGACCGGGCAGCCCGCGGCCAGTGCGCTCGCCGTGTCTCCGCCGGCCACCGAGAAGGCGAAGGGGAAGTTCGAGGCCGAGTACACGGCGACGACGCCCAGCGGCACCTTGTAGCGGCGCAGGTCCGGGATCGGCGGGGTGGCCGTGCCGTCCGGGTGGTTGATCACGACGTCGAGGAAGGCACCCTCGTCCACGATTCCGGCGAACGCGCGCAACTGGTAGCAGGTGCGGGCGAGTTCACCGGTGAGCCGGACCGGGCCGAGCGCGGTCTCCGCGTCGGCCGCCTCGACGAGCAGGTCCTTGGCGCCTTCGAGCAGGTCGGCGGCGGTACGCAGGAACGCGGCGCGCACGGCGCGGTCGGCGAGGGCGGGGCGCGTGGCGTGCGCGGCGCGGACGGAGTCGTCCACCTCCTGGCCCGTGGCCTCCACGGCGACCTGTTCCCGCTGCTTCCCGGTACGGGGGTCGACACTCCAGACTGGTGCTGCTGCCACCGCGGGTCCCTTCACATGTGATGCCACGTTCTTGTGTCACTCACCAGGGGTGTTCGATATGCTGAACGCTGTCTCTGATGGTGAATTTCCTGTCGGAGACTATTTCCCGTCCAACGAAGGGGTCAAGGGCGATGTCGGCAGGCGAGACAGGCGGCGGGGCGCAGGTCAAGTCAGCGGTGCGGACCGTTGAATTGCTGGAGTACTTCGCCGGCCGGCCCGGAATGCACTCCCTCGCCGCGGTCCAGGAGGCCGTCGGATATCCCAAGTCCAGCCTGTACATGCTGCTGCGCACGCTCGTGGAGCTCGGCTGGGTCGAGACCGACGCGACCGGCACGCGGTACGGCATCGGCGTACGGGCCCTGCTGGTCGGCACCTCGTACATCGACGGCGACGAGGTGGTCGCCGCCGCCCGCCCCACCCTCGACCGTCTCTCCGACGACACCACCGAGACGATCCACCTCGCGCGCCTGGACGGCACGAACGTCGTCTACCTGGCCACCCGGCAGTCGCAGCACTATCTGCGCCCCTTCACCCGGGTCGGCCGGCGGCTGCCCGCCCACTCCACCTCGCTCGGCAAGGCGCTGCTGGCCACCTACGGCGACGAGCAGGTCCGCAAGATGCTGCCCGAGACGCTCCCCGCGCTGACCGAGCACACGATCACCGACCGGGAGAAGCTCATCGAGGAGCTGCACCAGGTGCGGGAGCAGGGCTTCGCGGTGGACCGCGAGGAGAACACGCTGGGGCTGCGCTGCTTCGGTGTGGCGATCCCGTACCGCACGCCCGCCCGTGACGCGATCAGCTGTTCGGTGCCCGTGGCCAGGCTCACCCCCGCGCACGAGCAGATGGTCAAGGACGCCCTGTTCGACGCCCGCGACCGGCTCACGCTGGCCACCCGCAGGCTCTGACGGGCGAGGGACCCGGGTGACGACGGGCCCGGTGGCGCATGGAGGATCGGCCCGGCGGCCCATGAGGGATTGATGAGAAAACCGGGCGGACGGGAACGATTCGCCCCTGACCGCTCGTCCTTCTGTGCGGGATGAACAAGACGATCAGGCGTGCCGCCGTCTTCACTCTGCTGCTCGTGCTCTCTCTGCTGGTCAGGGCGACCTGGGTGCAGTTCTACGACGGGCGGGCACTCGCGGACGACAAGGACAACCGACGGAACGCGATCGCGCTGTACGCGAACCCGCTCGGGAACATCATCGTGGCCGGTGACGCGATCACCGGCTCCGCGCGGACGACAGGGAGCGACCTCAAGTACAAGCGGACGTACAAGGACGGCAGCCTGTACTCGGCGGTCACCGGCTACAGCTCGCAGGTCTACGGAGCGACCCAGCTGGAGGGCATCTACCAGAAGCTGCTCGACGGCTCGGACATCACGCTGAAGAACCCGCTGGACACGCTCACCAACAAGCGCACCGACCCGGGTGACGTGGTCACGACGATCGACCCGGCCGTTCAGAGGGCCGCGTACTCGGCGCTCGGGAACAACAAGGGCGCCGCCGTCGCGATCGACCCGAAGACCGGCAAGATCCTCGCGGTCGTCTCGACCCCCTCGTACGACCCGACGTCGATCAGCGCGGGCAACACCAGCGTCTGGAACAAGCTGACCAAGGACCCCGACAAGCCGCTGGTCAACCGCGCGCTGCGGCAGCCGCTGCCGCCGGGCTCGACGTTCAAGCTGGTCGTCGCCGCCGCCGCGCTCGAGAACGGGCTGTACCCGGACGTGGACACGAAGACGCACAGCCCGGACCCGTACACCCTGCCGAACACGACGACCCTCCTGAAGAACGAGAACGCGTCCGCGCCCTGCGAGAACGCCTCGATCCGGGTCGCGCTCCAGTACTCCTGCAACAACGTCTTCGCGAAGATGGCGGTCGACCTGGGCCAGGACAAGGTCAGGGCGATGGCGGAGAAGTTCGGCTTCAACGACACGAAGCAGGACGTGCCGGTGCGGGCGTTCGCCAGTGTCTACCCCACGGGCATGGACAAGTCGTCCACGGCGCTGACCGGCATCGGGCAGTTCGACGTCACCGCGACCCCGCTCCAGATGGCCATGGTGTCCGCCGCCATCGCCAATGACGGCAAGCTGGTCTCTCCGCACATGGTGTCGCAGACCAGCGACTCCAGCGGCGATGTGCTGAAGAACTACGACGACAGCACGGCGACCAAGGAGATCGTGAGCTCCGGGACCGCCCGGCAGCTCCGGTCGGCCATGCAGACGGTCGTCGAGCAGGGCACGGGCACCAACGCCCTGATCCCCGGCGCGACCGTGGGCGGCAAGACCGGCACGGCCCAGCACGGCGAGAAGAACAGCAAGACCCCGTACGCCTGGTTCACCTCGTTCGCGAAGTCCGACTCGAACGGCAAGGAGGTCGCCGTCGCGGTGATGGTCGAGCAGTCGGACGCGGCACGCTCGGAGGTCAGCGGCAACGGACTGGCGGCACCGGTCGCCAAGGCGATGATGCGGGCGGCGCTGAAGAGCTGACGCGCACCGGGCCCGTACGTGAAGCGGCCCAACGTGACACGGTCGTACGTGAGGCGGCTCGTACGTGAAGCGGCTCGTGCGTGAAACGACCCGTACGTGAAACGACCCGTACATGAAGCGGCCCCGCACCCCACCGGGTGCGGGGCCGCCTCACGTAGGGATCCGGTCACTTCACTCCGAGCAGCTGCTCCACCGGGTCGATCGCGAAGTACACGAGGAACAGCGCCGAGACGGCCCACAGCAGCCAGTTGACCTCCTTGGCCTTGCCCAGCACCGCCTTGATGACGACGTAGGCCAGGAATCCGGCGCCGATCCCGTCGGTGATGGAGTACGTGAACGGCATCGCGACGATGGTCAGGAACGCCGGGATCGCGATCTCGTACTTGTCCCAGTCGATGTGCTTGACGTGGGTCATCATCAGGAACCCGACCGCGATCAGCGCGGGCGCGGCGGCCTGGAGCGGGACGATGGTCAGCAGCGGGGTGAGGAAGAGCGCGAGGCCGAAGAGGCCGCCGGTGACCAGGTTGGCGAAGCCGGTGCGGGCACCCTCGCCGACGCCGGCCGCGGACTCGATGTAGGCGGTGTTGGAGGAGGCCGAGCCCAGGCCGCCCGCGACGGCGGCCGCGCCGTCGATGAACAGGACCCGGCCGATGCCCGGTACCTGCCCCTGCTCGTCGAGCAGCCCGGCCTCGGCGCTGATCCCGACGATGGTGCCCATGGCGTCGAAGAAGTCCGACAGGACCAGGGTGAAGATCAGCAGGACCGCGGTGAGCACACCGGCCTCGGCGAAGCCGCCGAACAGGCTGAAGTGACCGATGAGTCCGAAGTCCGGGCTCGCGAGGATCTTGTCCGGGACCTTCGGGCTGGTCAGGCCCCAGCTCTTGATGTCGGCGATCGAGTTGATGACGATCGCCACGACCGTCATGGTGACGATGCTGATGAGGATCGCGCCCTTCACCTTGCGGGCGAGCAGCGCGATGGTCAGCAGGACGCCGAGACAGAAGACGAGGACGGGCCAGCCGGTGAGCCGGCCCACGGCACCGAGCTGCACCGGCACGGTGGTGTTCGCGACGTCCGGGATACGGCTGACGAAGCCGGCGTCCACGAAGCCGATGAAGGCGATGAACAGTCCGATACCCACGCCGATGGCCTGCTTGAGCTGCCGCGGGATCGCGTTCATGATCGCTTCCCGGAGGCCGGTGAGCACCAGGACGCAGATCAGGACGCCTTCGAGGACGACCAGGCCCATCGCGTCGTCCCAGCTCATCAACGGCGCCAGCTGGAAGGCGACGACGGCGTTGAGGCCGAGGCCCGCGGCGATGGCGAGCGGGAGGTTGCCGCCGATGCCCATGATGACGGTCATCACGCACGCCACCAGCGCGGTGGCGGTGACCAGTTGGCCGGTGTCGAGGGTGTGCCCGAACTTGTCCTTGGCGCTGCCGAGGATGATGGGGTTCAGGACGAGGATGTACGCCATGGTGAAGAAGGTGGCGAATCCGCCACGTATCTCACGGCCGATGGTGGAGCCTCTGGCGGATATCTTGAAGAAGCCGTCGACCCCACCTGCCGCCGGTGGTGCGGCACTTGGCCGGTTGTCGACCTTTTGCGCTTCGGACATGGCGTTTCTCCTCGTTGCCTGCGTGCTCGGTGTGCGGATGCTGGCTGGATTGTTCCCCCGTTCAACCGGTTTCAGGTTTTCTCCGTGTTACGGAATTCGGGTCCGGCCGCCATGCGCCGCCCGAAGGCCCGTACAGCCGCCCGGCAGACGAACGCCCCCACCGGTGAGGACCGGTGGGGGCGTTCGACCATGGGGGTGTGTCAGCTGACGAAGTACGTGGGGTTCGGCAGCTTGTAGGTCTTGTCGGCGTAGCCGCCGTCGAGATCCGAGTACTGGTCGCCGAAGTTGGCGACGATGTCGTACCCGAGGGACTCGATGTGCTTGCGGGTGCCGGACTTGTACTGCACCGTCGTGCAGTTCCAGGCGGCGGCGGTGGCGCAGTCGCTCAGGTAGGCGGGCGGGTTGGCCGCGTCCTTGAGGAACATGTGCGCGGAGTCGAGGTTGACGTCGACGCCGATCTTCTTCAGGTTCTCGACCGCGGAGACGCGCTGCGACTCCTTCAGGCCCGAGTTGTAGAACACCTCGACGCCCTTGGACGCGGCGTACTCGACGAGGTCGGGGCTGCCGAAGACGGCCGGACGGTCCGCCTGGGCGACGTAGGCGGCCCAGGAGGCCGAGTTGTACGTGTAGTTGGTCTTCTTCTCGTAGTCGAGGGAGAGCAGCAGCGTGTCGTCGATGTCGAAGACGACCGCGGCCTTCTCGTGCCGGTGGTGAGCCTTGCGGGCCGCCTGGTCGATGTGCCGCTTCGCGGCCGCGTCGAGGCGCGCCAGGTCCTTGGCGTACTGGCTGTCGGGGGACGCCTGGTAGACCCCGTTGCTGTCGGCGGTGGTGCCGTAGTAGGTGTCGATGTCCTTGACGAGGACGCCGATGTTGTAAGGCTCGTGCGTCGAGTTCGCCGTCGACTGACCGGCGGTGGCGACGCCGGTGCCGTACAGGGCGGCACCGGCGACGGCACAGGCTGCGGCGACGGCCGCGAGGCGCAATGGCTTATGCATGACAGGTGTTCTACGCGCGTAACGTCCGTGGACGCGAGGCCTTTTGCCGGATCGATACATACTTTTCGGCCGAGTTGAGCCTCTCGCCCCGTCCGGTGGCCGTCAGTTCATGGTCGCGCCGATGGTGGTGCTGCCCGTGGTGAGGAAGGTCGTCGCGGGCAGAGCACGCCGGACTGACGGGAGTGCACCCGGTCCGGCGACGGACGGCACCGCCCCCGCACGACCGGAGTGATCGTGCGGGGCATCGGACCTCCAGGCCGAACCGGAAACCCCGGGGCGTGAGGGACCCCGCCCCCGCATCCCCGGACCACGGACACGATCCGTGCCGCCCGGACGCGGAGCGAACGCGGACAACCAGAACGCCCAGCACCGTCCGGGGCGTTCGACCGAGCACGAGTCCTGGCAACAGGACCCACTCCCGCTCAGCCCATAGGAACGGTCCTTTCGTCGTGCTGTCGGACGGAACAGGAAGGTCACGGGCACCAGTCGCCGAGATAGGCGGCACGGGTGTGCGGCTCGGCCTCCGCGTCCGTGAGCTGGGGGCGGTTCTCCGGGACGCCGATCACCGCGCCGGGGCCCCAGTTGCGGTACTCGGCGAAACGCTGGTCCTGCCACGGGTGGGCGGCGGACATGTCGGTGTAGGGCGCGACCGCGTCGATTCCGGCGTCCAGGCGGGTGTCGCGGACGGTCAGCATCGGGCGGGCGGTGGGGTCCGAGCCTGGCACCCAGGGGCGGGCCAGCTTGTAGTACCCGTCCGGCGCGGCACTGCTGATCCGGCTGCGGGTGACCAGGTATCCGCGCGGGTCGGCGACGGCCGTGGACGGCGCGAACACGAAGCCGTACGGGGCGGCGGCCAGGTCCGTGCGGGCCAGGGTGCGGAAGCGGCAGTGCTCGAAGACCGCCGTCGCCCGCCCGAAGACGAAGTCCACGTCCCCCTCGACGTAGCAGTCCCGGTAGTACTGCCGGGCGAAGGTGCCGAGCGCGATCGAGTCGGCGTACAGGGTGTCCTGGTGGCCGAGGAAGCGGCAGCGGTGGAACGCCGAGCGGTCGCCCTGCACCTTGATCGCCACGGCCTGGGTGCCCGTGATCCCCGGGTGGTCGGCGCGCAGCCAGTCGTTGGCGAAGGTGACCGAGCGGGCCGTGAAGCCGTCGGTGCGCACGGTGGTCGTCGCCGACCCCGTGGTGCCGTAGGTGCCCGAACCGTCCGGCTTCGGCGTGCCGTTGGCGTTGTCGTACACGACGACGACGTCGCGCGGGTCGCCTGAGGCGCCGATCCAGGTCATTTCGGAGCCCGCGGCGCCGGGCAGGCCGGTCGCCGGGTCGATCGCTCCGACCGAGACCGTCTCGCGGTACACGCCGGGTGCGACGACCAGGGTGAATCCGGCGCCGGTCGCGGCGGTCACGGCGGCCTGCACGGTGGTGTGGTCGCCGAGGCCGCCCGGATGGACGTACAGCGTCCTCGCGTCGAGCCGCGCGGACGGCGAGCCGTACCGCCCGAACGGCGGGCGCCAGGTGGCGCGGGCGGGCGCCGCGAACACCGAGGCCAGTGCGGCCCCGGTGCCCGCGGCGACGAACGCCCTTCTGCTGAAGGGGTGTCCGGCCATGGTCAGCAGATCTCTCCGGCGCCCGCGCGGTGGTCGACGATGCCGGGGACGGCCCTCGTCGGGTCGACCTTCGTCCTCAGGACCGGGGTCCATCCGGCGCCGGACCGGAGCGTCTCGGCGGGGATCTCCGCGTTGTGCACGGCGATCAGATCGGTGAGCACGCCGTTGACGTAGTTGTCGGCCGCGGTCAGCGGCGCGTCCTTCCACCTCTTGAGGACCTTCGCCGCGCTGACCGTGTCCGGCAGCGTGAACGCGTTGTGCTCGGCGACGAGTTGGGACTCCATCCCGATGCCGTAGCTGTAGCCGTACGTGGAGTCGGCCACGAAGTGGTTGTTGTACGAGTCCACTTGGCCGAAGCGGACACGCGGAGCGCGCTCGACGAGCCCGGTGAACAGGTTGTGGTGGAGGGTGACCTTCAGGTGGCCGCGGTCCACGGCGGCGGTGGACGCGCTGTCGCTGTTGCCGATCAGGATGGTCTTGTCGTGGTCGGCGAAGACGTTCCAGGAGGCCGTCACGTAGTCGGCGCCCTTGACGATGTCCAGCTCGCCGTCGTGCTGTTCGTAGATCCGGCCGTAGTACGTCGGCAGCGAGCTGTCCGGGTGGGCGCCGTCGGTGAACGTGTCGTGGTCGAGCCAGACGTGCGTGGCCCCGTAGATCACCGCGCTGTCGTACTCGGAGTTCCAGTTGCCGGTGTCGCCGTCGGTGGGGTCCCACTGCGGGAAGCAGTCGAGGGGGCTCTCGAAGGAGAGGTTGCGGACGATGACGTTGTCGACGTCCTTGATCTGGAGGCTCGCGCCCTTGAAGCCCGCGTTCCGTCCGATGCCGACGATGGTGGTATCGGCGGGAACGTACGCCTTGATGGCCGTGTCCTGGTTCGCGGCGGAGGCGGCCCGCAGATCCTCCTGCTCACCGCTGACCACCTTGTCGTAGCCCCACACGGCCGGGTCGTAGTCGGCGAGGTACCGGGCGAAGTCGTAGCCGGGCGCGGCGAAGGAGTCGCAGCCCTCGGCCCCGGCGTCGATCGTGCCCCTGACCTGGATGATCTTCGGCGCGCTGCCGCCGGCGGCGAGCGCCGCCCTGAACTGCGCCCAGGTCGTGACCGTGCTGACCTGCGCGGCGCCGGCGGCAGAGCCTCCGGTGGTGCCGGTCCCGTCGGACGCCCAGCCGTCACCCGCGGCGAGGGTCTGCCGGCCGGGCTCCCGGGGACCGGCCTCGGCGGTGGTGCCGGTGGCGGCGAGCACCAGGGCCGTGCAGCCGATCAGCGCGGCTGCTCTGCGGACGGTGACCGCACGCCAGCTTGTGGCATGCCCATGCCATTTCTGTGTGTTCATGGTGTGCCTCTCTTTCCTTGGGCTCAGGGGGTCAGGTCTTCTGCTTCGGCTCAGGGGTCAGGCGGTGGGCCAGGTGATCCAGGACTCGGGTATCTCCGCGTCGAGACGGCGTACGTCCCGGCGCGCGAGCACCCGGCGGCGCAGCAGCCCGGCCGCGACGAGACGGGCCACGGCGATGGCTCCGGGCGGGTTGAAGTGCGTGTTGTCCTGCTCGGTCGCGGTCCAGTTGAAGTACCTCTTCGTCTCCTCGACGCCGAGCCTCTGCCACAGGGCGAGGGACTGGGCCTGGATGTCGAGGAGCGTCACACGCTCTTCGGCGCCGAGCGCGCGCATCGACGCCGGGTAGTCGCCGTGCGTCGGCGCCGCGTTGCCGTCGGCGTCGAACTTTCTGCGCTCCACCGGAGTGGCGAGCACCGGCCGGGCGCCCCGGGCCCGCGCCCCGTCGAGGTACTGCCGCAGACAGTCCTGGTACGTCGTCCACGGCTCGGTGTAGCGCGTCGGGTCGGCGCTCTTCTCGTCGTTGTGCCCGAACTGGACGAGCAGAAGGTCGCCGGGCCGGATCACGCCGAGGATCGCGGCGAGTCTCCCCTCGTCGATGAAGCTCTTCGAACTACGCCCGTTCACCGCGTGGTTGGCGACCACGACGTCCTGGTGGAGGAAGAACGGCAGTGCCATGCCCCACCCGGTCTCGGGTGCCGCGTCGGCGTACTTCTGGGCGGCGGTGGAGTCGCCGGCGATGTACAGGGTGCGCGGCCCACGACGCGCACCGGCGAACGCGGGGCCGGAGGCGACGACGGCGAGCGGTAAGGCGGCCGCGGCCGCCGAGGTGACCTGTCTGCGCGTGAGGGACACGGGCGTGTGCCTTTCGACGAAGGACCGGCAGAGGCTCGGCAGGGATGTTCCACGGGAAGCCGTCCCGGCCCGGCCACGGCACACACCGCGGCCGAACCCGGTGGGCTCGCCGGATCAGTGATGGGCCTTCCAGTCGGCCTGCGCCTTGTCCAGCTGGTCGGCCAGCGTGTCCAGGAAGTCCTTGACGCTCATCTTGCCGAGCAGCACCTTCTGGAAGTTCGGCTCGTTGTCGGCCTTGGAGATGGTGTTCCAGTCGGGCAGGTAGTACGGCAGCTGCACGATCTTGGTGCCGGTGCCGTTCAGCGCCTCGGCGGCCAGCCTGGTCGGCTCGGCCCGCTGGACCCAGGCGTCCTTGGCGGCGTCGGTGTTCGCCGGCACCTGGCCCGCGGACTCGTTGAACTTGGAGTTCTCCGCCGCCGAGACGGCGAACTCGATGAACTTCCAGGCGGCCGCCTTGTTCTTGCCGGACTTGAACAGGCTCAGCCCGTCGACCGGGTTGGAGATCTGCACCCGCGTGCCGTCGTCCATCGTGGGGTTCGGGATGCCGCGGAACTTGCCGGCGCCCAGCGCCTTCAGATGGTCCTGGTAGGAGCCGAGGTTGTGGCTCAGCATGCCGATGGTGCCGCTGTCCCACTGCGCGACCATCTTGGTGAAGTCGTTGTTGACGTCGGCTGACGGGGTGGCCTTCTTGTAGAGGGCGACGTACTTCTCCAGGGCCGCCACGTTCTTCGGGTCGTTGACGGTGGTCTTGTCGCCGTCCCAGAACGAGGTGATGCCGGTCTGGCCGTACGCCGCGTCCAGCGCCGGGGCGATGGAGCCCTCGCCGCCGCGGATGGTGAAGCCGAACTTGTTCTTGCCCGCGTCCGTGAGCTTCGCCGCGGCGGCGTAGAACTTCGACCAGGAGGCCGGCGCGTCCAGGCCGGCCCCCTTGAACAGGTCGGTGCGGTACCAGAGCGTGCCGTTGTTGGCGGAGGTGGGCACCTGGTACAGCGTGTCGCCGCCGCCCGCGGCCCGGCTGACGTCGAGCAGGTTCCGGCTCAGCTTTCCGTTCAGCGCGCTCTTCTCGATCCTGCTGTCGAGCGGCTCAAGCGCCCCCTGGACGGCGACCTCGGCGAGCATCGCGGTGCCCACGCCTCCGACGTCGGGCAGGCCGCCGCCCTGGATGGCGGTGTCGTACTTGGACTGGGCACTGGCCGCCGGGATACCGACGTAGTTGACCTTGATGTCCGGGTACTTCTTCTCGAAGTCGGCGATGATCTGCTTCCAGATGTCGGTGCGGACACCGCCGTTGTTGTCCCAGAAGGTGATCTCGCCCTTTCCGGAGCCCTCGGTTCCCTTGTCGCCCGCGCTGCCGCTGCCGTCGTCACCGCAGGCGGTGGCGGTCAGCGCGAGCACGGATCCGAGGGCGACGGCCACGGCGAAGCGCCTGGCTCCACCGACACCGTTCCTTCTCGGGCCGGTTCCCAGTGGGCTGTTCCTCAGTGGACTTCTGTTCATCGGTCTTCCTCCGTGGATGCCTCGGCCTTCGGGCCGGGGTGGGGGTGACTCGGTAACTCCCCCTGGCGGGGGGAGAGATACTGCGAACGAACGGCTGACGGTGACCCTCAGGGGGTCCCGGTGACTCGGAAACGCGTGAAGGTGGCGGCCCCGGCGTGCCCCGCGCCCGTCGGCGCGAGCGCGAACAGGCCGAGCAGGGCGCCGACCCAGCCCCGGCCGCTCGCGGCGAAGACCTGCCCCGAGGACTGCCGGCCGCCGCCGACGTCGTAGGAGAAGCGGCAGCGGGCCCCCGCGCCGATCTCGATCCACAGCCGGGCTCGGCCCTGGGGTGCCGGGCGCGCGGGAGCCGCGTCGCGCTCGCCCTCGCACCGCCCCGAACGCACGGCCGGTGCCGCCGGGGCGGCCGGTTCGGCGAACCGGTGCACGAGCCGCACCGCTCCCCCGGGCTCGCGCAGGAGGCCGATCCAGGCGAACGCGTCCCCGAGCACCGCGAGCCCGGCCCGCGCCCCCGGCTCCTCGCTGTCGAGGCGCAGGTCGACCTGGACGGTGGCGGCCGTACCCGGTGTCCGCTGGGTCAGGACGTGGGGCACCGCGCGCAGGTCGTGGGCATGCGGCGTACGGACACAGCTCAGCCTGAGTCCGTCGCCTGAATGCTGGGTGGCCCAGCCGTCCTGGGGGTTGGCGGTCCACTGCCACTGGCGCCCGAAGCGGCCCCCGGGGAAGTCGTCGTCCGTGGCGGGAGCGGACGGCGGCTGGGCGGGCAGGTCCGGCTTGCGGTGTACGGCGACGGGGGTGCCCCGGTCGCCGAGCACCGGCCAGCCTCCCCCGCTCCCGGCTTCTCCTCCACTCCCGGCTTCTCCCCCGCTCCCTGCTTCGCTCGAGTGGGGGGACTCCCCTGAGCGGGAGGTACCCTCGTCGCCCCAGCGCATCGGCTGGAGGTGGACCACCCGCCCGTAGGCCCCGCGCTGCTGGAAGTGGGCGAACCAGTCCTCGCCCGCCGCCGTACGCACCCAGCCGCCCTGATGCGGGCCGTTGACCCGGGTGTTCCCCTGTTCCAGCACCACCCGCGCCTCGTAGGGTCCGAAGAAGCCGCGCGAACGGAAGGCGCCCTGCCAGCCGGTCTCGACTCCCCCGGCGGGCGCGAAGATCCAGAACCAGCCGTCGTGCCGGTAGGCCTTGGGTCCTTCGAGGGTGAACCAGCCGGGAATCAGGTCGGCGTCGACGATCACCTTGCCCTCGTCGAGCAGCCCGGTGCCGTCGGGGCGCATCCGGTGACCGGTGAGCCGGTTCTTCACCCCCGAACGGGATCTGGCCCAGGCGTGCACGAGATACGCCTCGCCGGTCTCCTCGTCCCACAGCGGGCACGGGTCGATGAGTCCCCTGCCCTCCTTCACCGGATGCGGCTGCGTCCAAGGGCCCCTGATCCGGGGGGCGTTGACCTGGAAGATGCCATGGTCGGGGTCGCCCCAGAAGATCCAGAAGCGGTCGTCGTGGTGGCGCAACGCGGGCGCCCACACACCGCCGTCGGGCCGCGGAGTCCTGAACTCGTGCGCGGGTTCCAGGCGTTGGAGGGCGTGTCCGATCAGCGTCCAGTTCACCAGGTCCCGGGAGTGCAGCAGAGGCAGGCCGGGGACGCGGCCGAAACTGGAGGCGGTGAGGTAGAAGTCGTCGCCGACGCACAGCAGATCGGGGTCGGACCAGTCGGCGTCGAGGACGGGATTGCGGTAGGTGCCGTCACCCAGGTCGGCGGAGGGAAGGGCCATCAGCGGCTCACCGCCTTGCGGACCAGCGCGGCGGCTCCGCTCCGGTCCAGGGTGCCGTCGGCGACGACTGTGACGACCCTGCGGACGAGCGTGCCGCCCGCCTCGACGGTGAGCCGCTCGTCGTGGGCGAGGGAGGAACCGACGCCGGGGTACTGGGCGGTGCGCACGAACCAGGGGTCACGGCGTGTCGCTCCGGTCGCCCCGGCGAGGACGACCGTCCAGCCGGCGCCCGCGAGGGCCAGCCAGTCGGCGGGGCGCGCGTGCACGGCGTCCTCGCCCTCGGCGTCGGCGGTGAACACGCTCGGGGCGTCCTGTTCCCTGCGGGCCCGCCAGAAGAAGCCGCCGTAGGCCGCGCCCGGCCGTCCGTTGGTGGCCGGGCTGCCGATCGAGAGCTCTCGCGCGCAGACGTTCGTGAGCGAGAAGGTGAAGTCCAGCGCCCAGGCCGTGTCGGTGAGCGCGACGGCCGCGACCGTACGTCGTTCGCGCAGCAGCTCGCTCCCCGCGGCCATCCAGCGCAGCTCCGCGACGAAGCCGTCCGGGTCGCGCTGGAGGAAGCCGATGTGCCGTTGGGCGCCGTGGTTGTCGAGCTCGGTCGGCCCCTGGTCGCGGACGTAGGTGCGCCCGCCCCAGAAGTTGTGCCCCTCGACGTCGGGTACGGCTACACCGACGCCGAGGTGGTGCGGGTGATCGGCCGGGCCGAGTTCGGTGACGGCCGTGCCGGCCAGGGTGGTGACGGGGTGCAGATACGGCCGCGGTGAGAGCCGGGCCGGCAGCGCGGGCCGGGTGACGTAGCGGGCGACGGGGCGTCCCGCGATCCGCAGGACGAGCGGCGGGTCGTCGTTCACGGGGTGCTCACCTCTTTCGGGAGCGCCCAGGAGGCGCCAAGCTCGGAGTAGAGGGCGAGGGTGTCGGCGGCCGCCGCGACCAGTCCGTCGATGCCGGGCACGACTCGGCGCCGCTCGCCCGGGAGCGTCTCCCAGGCGTCCGGGGGCAGCGCGACCGGGTCGGGCGCCTGCCGGATCGCCTCGACGACCTTCATGAAGGCGCCCGTCGACTCGGGCGTGACCAGCAGTTCGGCGCCGCCCGTCAGATGCTCGGCCAGGTTCTCCAGCAGGTCGGTCCGGCCGTAGGCGGTCTCCTCGGGCCCGTGTCCTGTCCGCTGCACGAGCACCCGGTCCTGCTTGTACCAGAAGGTGATCCGGCCGCCCGTGCCGTGCACCAGGACGTACGGTTCGCCGGGCTGTTCGGCGCAGAGTGTCGCGGCGACGGTGATCCGGCCGCCCCCGGCGGTCGTGACCCGTACGCACGAGGTGTCGTCGGACTCGATGTCGTTGGCGCGCAGCAGCTCGGTCCGGACGCCGGTGACGTCCTCGGCGCGGGTCGAGCCGTCCAGCGCGAGGGCGGTGGCGACGGCGTGGGCCAGCGGGTTGGTCAGGACCCCGTCGACCACGTCCACGCCGTCGAGCCTGCGCCTGCCCGCCCAGGGCGCGCGCCGGAAGTAGGCCTCGTCGCGCGCCCAGGCGCCGGCCCCGCCGATGCCGGTGACCCGGCCGAGCGCGCCCTCGGTGATCAGTTTCCTGATGGCCGGCACGGCGTGCGAGCCGAGCGACTGGAAGCCGATCTGGCAGACCACTCCGGCCGCCGCGACCCCGTCGGCCATCCGCCGGAACTCGGCGTAGGAGGGCGCGGGCGGTTTCTCCAGGAGCAGGTGTACGCCCCTGCGCGCGGCGGTCAGCGCTAGGTCGGTGTGGGTGGGGATGGGGGTGCAGATCACCGCTGCCGCGGCGCCGGTGGAGTCGAGGAGAGCCCCGAGGTCGGTGGACTGCACGACGCGTCGCCCGCCCAGCTCCTCCTCGGTGAGCGGGGTCAGCTCGCAGACTCCTACGAGGCGTACCAGGCCCTTGTCCTGGAGCCGGCGGATGTTTTCCAGGTGCCGGCGACCGTGCCCCCGGGCGCCCGCGAGGACGACGGGCAGCGGGAGCCGCGGTGTGCCGGCGGGCGTGGTGCGGTGGCCGTCGGGGTGCCGGTCGCGGTCCTGGCGCGAGGTGGCCGTCATCCCTTCACCGCCCCGGCGCTGAATCCGGTGATCAGCCATTTCTGGATGAAGGCGAAGACGACGACCACGGGGACGGCGGCGACGATGCCGCCCGCGGCGAGCGCGCCCAGATCGACGCTGTCGGAGCTCATCAGGGTGTTGAGGCCGACCGGGATGGTCTGCTTGCTCTGGTCGCTGAGGAACATCAGGGCGAACAGGAAGTGGTTCCAGGCGTGGACGAAGGCGAAGGAGCCCACCGCGATCAACCCGGGCCGCAGCAACGGCAGGACGACGATCCGGAAGGCCTCGAAGCGGTTGCAGCCGTCCACCCAGGCGGCCTCTTCGAGGGAGTACGGCACGTTCCGGATGAACCCGCTGATCAGGATCATCGACAGCGGCAGCTGGAAGACGGTCTCGGCGATGACGACGCTGACCAGCGAGTTGATCATCCGGAGTTCGGCGAAGATCTGGAAGAGCGGGACCAGGAGCAGCGCGCCCGGCACGAACTGCGAGCAGAGCAGCGCGAGCATGAAGCCGCGTTTGATCCTGAAGTCGAAGCGGGCGAGCGCGTAGCCGCCGGCGAGCGCGACGAGCGTGGTCATCACCAGGGTGGCGACCGCGACGATCACACTGTTCTGGAAGTAGGTCGCGAAACTGCGCTCGGTCCACACCTTGGCGAAGTGGTCGAGGGTCATGGGCCAGGGCACGAGCGCGGTGGACCCGGCCGGGCGCAGCGCGAAGAGCAGGATCCAGTAGAACGGGATGAGGGTGAAGAGGAGATAGCCGCCCAGGGGTACGTAGATCTGCCAGCGCGGGACCTCGTCCCAGGCGCGCCGCTTCCCCGCTTCGCGCGGTCGGGGTTCCTCGACGGGCGGGGGTGGTGCGGGCGGGGCGGCGATCGTTCCGGCGTCCTTGGTGATCATTTGTCCCCGCCTCCGAACTTGCTCAACCGCAGATAGACGATCGAGCAGAACAGCAGAATCACGAACGCGACCGTGGTGAGGGCCGACGCGTAGCCGAAGTTGTGGGCGTCGACGCTGGTGTTGGCGATGTAGAGCGGGAGGGTCGTCGTCTCGCCCGCGGGTCCGCCGCCGGTCAGGGTGTAGAGCAGGTCGACGTTGTTGAACTCCCACACGGCGCGCAGCAGTGTGGACAGGACGATCGCGTCCTTGAGGTGCGGCAGTGTGATGTGCAGGAACTGGCGGACGCGGCTCGCGCCGTCGACCTCGGCGGCCTCGTACAGGTCCTTGGAGACGGACTGGAGGTCGGCGAGGATCAGGATCGCGAAGAAGGGGACCCCGCGCCACAGATCCGCGGCCACCGCCGCCGGGAAGACGGTGGAGGTGTCCGAGAGCCAGCTGGTCCCGTACGAGCCGATGCCCGCGTCGGCGAGGTAACGGGTGAGGCCCGTCTGGGAGTTGTAGAGCAGCACCCAGATCGCCGAGGTCAGCACCCCGGACACGGCCCAGGGCGAGAAGACGAGCGCTCGCCCCACCGCCCGGCCGACGAAGGTCTGGTTGACGATCAGCGCGAGCGCCAGGCCGAACAGCAGCTGGAGGCCCACCTCGACGACGACCCACTTCGCGCTGAAGGTCAGCGTGTCCCAGAACTGGGGGTCCTCGGTGAAGGCGTGCGTGAAGTTGGCGAAGCCCGCGAAGCCGTTGCGCCACGGTTTGGTCGGGTTGTAGTTCTGGAGGCTGTAGTAGAAGACGCTGATGACGGGGTAGGCGATGAAGCCCAGCATCAGCAGCGCCGCCGGGGCGATCAGCAGGTACGGAAGCCTGCGCGGGGTCGCGGAAGCACGGCGCCGCCGGGGTGGCGCGGGCGGTTTCGCCACGGCTGCGGCTTGGGCCATGACTGTTCTCCGTTCGCAGTGGGGCAGGTACAGCGGGTACAGGAAGCGCTTGCTACGACCGCATGGGTCGAGTACTTCCACGTGCGGGTGTTGCGGGGGCCTCAGCCCGCGTACGGGTCCGGCACCTGGCCCGGCCGGGCCAGGAACTCGAAGTCGCAGCCGGTGTCGGCCTGGGTGATCTGGTCGTTGTAGAGCGCGCCGTAGCCGCGTTCGTACCGGACGGGCGGCGGGGTCCACGCGGCTCGCCTGCGCTCCAGCTCCGCGTCGTCCACGTGGAGGTGGAGCGACCGTGACTCGACGTCGAGGGTGATCCTGTCCCCGCTCCGTACGAGGGCGAGCGGGCCGCCGACGTACGACTCGGGTGCCACGTGCAGCACGCACGCGCCGTAACTCGTGCCGCTCATCCTGGCGTCGGAGATCCGCACCATGTCCCGGACGCCCTGCTTCAGCAGATGACCGGGGATGGGCAGCATGCCGTACTCGGGCATCCCGGGACCGCCCTTGGGGCCGGAGCCCCGCAGCACGAGGACACTGTCCGCGGTGATGCCGAGCGACGGGTCGTCGATGGTCCGCTGCATCGTGCGGTAGTCGTCGAAGACGACCGCGGGACCGGTGTGCTCGAGCAGGTGCGGCTCGGCGGCGATGTGCTTGATGACGGCGCCGTCGGGGCACAGGTTGCCGCGCAGGACGGCCACTCCGCCCTCGGCCGCGACCGGGTTGTCCCGGGTGCGGATGACGTCGTCGTTGTGCACGCGGGCGCCCGCCAGCTGCTCGCGCATGCTGTCGTGCGACACCGTGGGCCGGTCCAGGTGCAGCAGATCGGTGATCCGTGACAGGAACCCGGGCAGGCCGCCGGCGAAGTGGAAGTCCTCCATGAGGTACTTCCGTCCACCGGGCCTGACATCGGCGAGGACCGGCACGGTCCGGGCGATCCGGTCGAAGTCGTCCAGCGTGAGGGCGACTCCGGCCCGTCCGGCCATGGCGATCAGATGGATCACGGCGTTCGTCGAACCGCCGAGGCCGAGCACCGTCGTGACCGCGTCCGTGAAGGCGTCCGCTGTGAGGATGTCGGACAACGTCCGTCCTTTGTGGACGAGTTCGACGATCCTGAGCCCTGCCGCGGCCGCCATCCGGTCGTGCCCGGAGTCGACGGCGGGGATGCTCGACGCGCCGGGCACGGTGACCCCGAGCGCTTCGGCGGCGGCCGTCAGCGTGGACGCCGTGCCCATCGTCATGCAGTGCCCGGGCGACCTGGCGAGCCCGCTCTCCAGCTCGGTCATCTCGCAGTCCCCGATGAGACCGGCGCGCCTGTCGTCCCAGTACTTCCACATGTCGGTGCCTGAGCCGAGGACCTCGTCGCGCCAGTGGCCCGGAAGCATCGGCCCCGCGGGGACGAAGACGGTCGGCAGGTCCACCGAGGCGGCCCCCATGAGCAGCGCGGGCGTGGTCTTGTCGCAGCCGCCCATCAGCACGGCCCCGTCCACCGGATACGACCGCAGCAGCTCCTCGGTCTCCATCGCGAGCAGATTGCGGTAGAGCATCGGGGTGGGCTTCTGGAAGGTCTCGCTCAGCGTGGACACCGGGAATTCGAGCGGGAATCCGCCGGCCTGCCACACTCCCCGCTTCACGGCCTGGGCGCGGTCGCGCAGGTGCACATGGCACGGGTTGATGTCGGACCAGGTGTTGAGGATCGCGACGACCGGCTTGCCCAGATGCTCCTCGGGGAGGTAGCCGAGCTGCCGGGTCCTGGCCCGGTGGCTGAACGAACGCAGCCCGTCGGTGCCGTACCACTGATGGCTTCTGAGATCCTCGGGCCGCTTCACAGCGACCATCCGGCGGCTATGGCGGCGACCTCGGAACGCTCGTCCGCCGGAAGCGGCCTGCTCGGCGGGCGGACGTCACGGCGGCACAGACCGAGCGAGGACAGGGCTTCCTTGACCACGGTCACGTTGTTCGCGGAGGCGTCGGCGGCGCGCAGTTCCTCGAAGCGGCGGACCTGCTCCCAGACCTTCATCGCCGCCGGATAGTCGCCCGCGCGGAGCGCCTCGATCATGTTCAGCGAGACCGCCGGGGCGACGTTCACCAGGCCAGAGGTGAAGCCGGTGGCGCCGGCCGAGAAGTACGAGGGGGCGTACGGCTCGGCGAGTCCGGCCACCCACACGAACCGTTCGAGGCCGGCGTCCCGTGCGAAGGACGCGAAGCGCGCCGCGTCGGGGACCGCGTACTTCACACCGATGACGTTCGGGCAGGTGTCCGCGAGTTCGGCGAGCCGCGCACCCGCGAGCACCGGGTTGCGGATGTAGGGCACGACGCCCAGCTCCGGCACGGACTCGGCGACGGCCCGGTGGTAGTCGACCCAGCCGCTCTCCGAGACGTAGGGATGCACGGGCTGATGAACCATCACCATCGGTGCGCCGAGTTCCCGGGCGTGCCGTGCGGAGGCGACGGCGGTCGGCACGTCGTGCCCGACGCCGACGAGGACGGCCGCGCGGTCACCGGCCTCCTCGATGGTCAACTCCGTTACGGTGCGGCGCTCTTCGGGGCTGAGGGCGTAGAACTCGCCGGTGTTGCCGTTGGGGGTGAGGGTGCGGACGCCGCCGTCGACCAGCCGGCGCAGCAGGGCCCGGTGGGCGTCCCGGTCGATCGTGCCGTCCTCGGCGAACGGGGTCACCGGGATCGCCACGACCTCGGCGAGCGCCGCCCGCTGGGTCTCGAACGTCGCTGTCATTCCCGTCCGCCCTCTTCCCGTCCGTCCGTTTCCGGGCCGCCCTCTTCCCGTCCGACCTTTCGCGGGCCGCCCGATTCCGGGACGTCCGTTTCCGGGCCGTCCTCTTCCGGGTCCTGGGGGAAGGCGCGTCGCACGAAGGAGGCGATGTGCGCGCGCAGTGCCGCGGCCGCCCCGTCGGCGTCGCCGTCGAGGGCGAGCCGCAGGATGTCCCGGTGCTCGCCGGCCTCGCGCTCCCAGGAGGGGTCGGACGCCCAGGCGACCGCCGAGACGAGGGCCGCCTGGTCGCGCACCTCGTCGAGCATCCGGCCGAGCAGCGGGTTTCCGCACGGCGCGTACAGGGCGCGGTGGAACTCCCGGTTGGCCAGGGAACGTTCGGCTGTGTCGGCGGCCGCGTCGGCCCGGGTGAGCGCGTCGCGGGCGGCATCGAGGGAGGCTTTGCGGCTCACGACCCGCCGCAGCGCCTCGGGTTCGAGGAGCAGCCGTACGTCGTACACCTCGCGCGCCATGTCCGCGTCCACCATGCGCACCGTGACGCCCTTGTACTGGTTCATCACGACGAGCCCGGTACCGGCCAGGGTCTTGAGCGCCTCGCGCACCGGGGTCTTCGACACCCCGAACTGTGCGGCGAGGTCGGTCTCGACCAGGGCCTGTCCCGGGGTCAACTGCCCGGTGAGGATGCGGTGTTTGATCCCCTCCAGCACGAACTGCGTGCGGGAGGGGATCGGGGTGGGCACAGAGGTCATGCGCGCCTCTCCGGTCTCACGTCTCGGATCACGGGAGCCGGGCATCGGTGGCGGACACCGATCTCCGGGTCTCTCGCATATCGCGTCTCATATATGACGTACGAAGTACGACGCGTTGAAGGTAGGAGCGTGACCGTGTTTCGTCAACGCTTCCGGCAGAGGAAGTTCAAATGACGTACGGGGCACGGGACATCGGAGGTTCCGGATCCCTCACTCCCGGGGCGGGGCGTGCCGGCTGTTCGCTCGCGCGATGCTCTACCGGGAGACGCCTACGGGCCGCCCGCTCGGCGGACGGCCCGTGACATGTCGAGGTGACGGCACTTCAACAGCGGTTCCGGCGAAGTGAGTTCGCACTGGACGATGACTCCAGGGCCACTCCGGAGTTCACGGAATCCGTGTGCTCCCGCGAAGTTGTGGTGGTGGTAATGGCGGTTCGCGGCCTGCGGTCACCGGCCTCCCGCTACGGCTTCCAGCCGGGGTCGCGGCCGCTGAGCCCGATCACGCGGTCGAGGAGCGGTGCGTCGTCGGGCACCTCGACGACGGGGCCGAAGATGCCCCCGAGGCGGGTCGGGTCGTCGGCTACGCCGGCGAGGAACTGGTGCGTCACCTGGAGGGCGGTCTCGTCGGGGGTGTACTCCTGGCCGGTGGCCCGCGCGAGGTCCCAGCCGTGCACCACCAGTTCGTCGGCGGCGACGGCCGCCGCGACCTCGGCCGGCAGCGTCACTCCGCCCGCCCGGGTCGTCCCCGTCCAGGCGGCCGGGTCCCGCCAGGCGTCGGCGAGTCCGTCGAGCGCCTTCGGCAGGGCCTCGCGCCAGCCCGGCTCGATGTCGGGCAAGGTGTCGGCCGGGCTGGTGTCGGTCGTGGGGCCCAGGTCCTTGCGCCCCGCGTCGCGGAAGGCGACGGCCAGTCCGGCCAGGTGCCCGAGCAAGTTGCGTACCGCGTACTTCGGACAGGGGGTCGCCCCGTCGAGCTGCGCGTCCGTGACGCCCTCCGCCAAGCGCGCCACGACGAGGGCCTGCGGCCCGAAATCGAAGGTCTGGCCGGTCATCCGATTCTCCTCAGAACGCGTATCCGTGCAGATCGCAGAACGCTCCCGCGAGAGAGGCCTGCGGGGGCAGGCCCGTGGGGGCACTCCCATGAGGTAGACCCCGGCGGCGCCGGTAACTCATCGGTTCCCCGGAGCGGGGTTCCCGCACCGGGGCAGCCGGATGGCCCAACAGCGGGCGGCCCGCTCCTCCGTATGCAGCAGCGGCGCAGGCGAAGCGATCACCACGGGCCGAAGCTGGGCGTGCCCAGGCCCCGCCCGACTCGGGAGACCCCCATGCCCCTGCCCCGCCGCCCCCGGCTGCGTCCGTCCCTCGGCGTACTGCTGGCCGCCGCCTGCCTGACCGGCGCCGTGTCCGGACCGGCCGACGCCGGCTCCGGTTCCGGCCCCGCGGACCGCGACCAGGACCGCACACTGCGGAAGCAGCTCGAAGGACTGGTGCGCAGTCCCGGCGGCCCGCCCGGTGTGATCGCCGTCCTCAACCGCGAGGGCCGGTCCCGCGTCGTGCGCGCCGGAGTGGCCGATCTCGCCACCGGACGCCCGGTCGATCCGGACGACCACACGCGGATCGCGAGTACCGCGAAGGCGTTCAGCGGAGCCGTGGCGCTGCGCCTGGTGGACCGGCGCGCCCTCTCCCTCGACGACACGATCGGCCGCCGGCTGCCGTCCCTGCCGCGGCAGTGGCACGCCGTGACGCTGCGCGAGCTGCTGAACCACACCAGCGGGCTGCCCGACTACTCGCAGAGCCCCGAGTTCATCAAGGTCCTCACCGCGGATCCGCACCACCACTTCGACTCGCGCCGGCTGCTCGACTACGTGGCCGGCGAACCGCTGCTCTTCCGGCCGGGATCGCGCTACCAGTACTCCAACTCGGACAACATCGCGGTCGCGCTGATGGCCGAGGCGGTGACCGGCCTGCCCTACGAGCAGTTGCTGCGAGGGCTCGTCTACCGGCCGCTCGGCCTGCGCGACACGAGCCTGCCGCAGGGCTTCGAGATGCCCGAGCCGTACATGCACGGCTACGACGTCACGCCGCCGAATCCCCCGGAGGACGTCAGCGAGGCGCTCAGCGCGTCGGGCGTTTGGGCCTCGGGCGGGATCATCTCGACCCCGGCGGACCTGACCCGCTTCATCCGCGGGTACGCGGGCGGGGCGTTGATCTCCAAGGCCACCCTGCGCGAGCAGCGCCGCTGGATCGACGGCGCCTCGGAGCCGGCGGGACCCGGCACGAACAAGGCGGGGGAGGCGATCTTCCGCTACTCCACCCGCTGCGGAGTGGTCCTCGGCCACACCGGCAACTTCCCCGGCTACACCCAGCTGATCGCCGCCACACCGGACGGCCGGCGGTCACTGACGTTCTCGCTCACCACCCAGGTGAACAAGACGAACAAGCCCGAGCTGCTGAAGAAGCTGCGCGAGGTCGAGGAGAACTTCGTCTGCGCCCTGCTGAAGAACTGAACGACTCCTTCGCGGGGCGCCCCTGCCATAGGGGCGCCCCGCAGAGCGTTCACCACGTTCACCCCTCAGTCATTGCAATGAAACCCACCAACCCTGTTGCGTTGAAATCACAGCCATTGCAACGAATTTTCGGCATTCACCTGCAATAACAGCAATATTGCGCAACAAGCATGTTGCCCGATCCTTGAACGCAACGTAGCGTTTCCACTATCAGAAACCAGCAGGGAACGCACGTGACGCAGACCAAGGAGAGCACCATGCAGAAGTTCGACACCCCCGCCCCCGTCTCCGCGATCATCGACATCCCCGCGGGACGCATCCGCTTCAGCGCCACTGACCGCGCCGACACGACGGTCGAGGTCCTGCCCGCGGACGCCTCGAAGGGCCGGGACGTGAAGGCGGCGGAGCAGACCGAGGTCTCCTACGCCGACGGCGTCCTGCGCGTCGAGATCCCCGGGGCGAGGAACCGGAGCCTCGGCTCCTCCGGGTCCGTCGAGGTGACCGTGCAGCTGCCGGCCGGCTCCCGTGTCGAGGCGAAGGCGGCGGCCGCCGAGTTCCGGGGCGTTGGCCGGCTCGGCGACGTCACCTTCGAGGGCGGCCACCGCTCGGTGAAGCTCGACGAGGCCGACAGCGTCCGCCTGGCCGGCCTGGACGCCGACATCACCGTCGGCCGCCTCAACGGCCCCGCCGAGATCAGCACCCAGAAGGGCGACCTGACCATCACCGAGGCGGCCGCCGCCGGAACCGTCACACTGAGCACCCTCAAGGGCGACATCACCGTCGGCGCCGCCCCCGGCGTCTCCGCCGCCCTGGACGCAGGCACCACCCAGGGCCGGATCAGCAACACGCTCAGGAACACCGGCGCCACCCCCGGCCTGACCATCCGGGCGACCACCGCCCACGGCGACATCAACGCCCGTACGGTGACCGGCTGAAGGCGCGACCCGCCCCGCCCCCTCCGCCGACTCGCCCCGTCCGAGGCCGGTCGACGGAGGGGGCGGAGCCGCAGGAGGGACGGAACCGCGGGCGGGCGTGGAGCCGCAGGAGGGGCGGAGTCGTAGGAGAACGCGGAGCCACAGGAAGAGGCGGAACCGCAGGAGGGATGGCACCGCTGGAGGACGCGGAGTCGCAGGAGGGATAGCGCCGCAGGAGAACGCGGAGCCGCAGGAAAAGGCGGAACCGCCGGCGGGCGTGGACCGCGGGACGGGGCGGAGAGAGCCCTCTAGCCCAGCCCCGCCAACGCCCTCCGCACCGCCTCCAGATCGGCGTCCGAGGCCAACCCCGCGTGGTACAGCCGCAGTTCCGTCGCGCCGAGCTCCGCCGCGCGGGCCGCGTCTGCCGCCAGACCCTCCGGCCGGCCGCCCATCCCGGACACCACGGTGAAGTTGGCGGCCAGGACCCTGCCCCGCGCCCCCGCCCGCAGCGCCTCCGCGAACGGTGTCAGCAGACCCGCTCCGCCGGTGCACGGCACGACCACCCCGTCGGCCACGGAGAGGATGTGCCCGGGATCCACCCCGGCGTTGGCGCCGCAGTGGAAGGAGACGGGGTCGGCGTGCAGCAGCACCTGGAACCCGGCCGGCGCGGCGGAGCGGACCGCCGAGACCGTCTCCTCCTGGAGCGAGCGGGCCACCTGGTCGCGCCAGAGACGGGTGGCCGCCGCGGTCCCCGCCCCGAGCAGCTTCTCCACTCCGGCCCAGCCCCCGCCCGACGGCTCCCCCCGCCACACCGGCTCCAGCGCCCCGCGCACGAAGGACGCCAGCTCCTCGGCGTCGAGGCCCTGCCGGCCGTATCCGTCCGCGCACACCGCGCAGAAGCAGAGGGACATCAGGTACTGCCCGGCGTCGCCGAGCGGCACCCCGCCGGTCTTGTCGTGGGCGTGCAGATGGGCGAGCCCGTACCAGCCGAGCGACTCCAGTTCCGTACCCGTCGCGCCGGGCCGCACCGCGGCCTCCGCCGCGAGGTCGGCCAGGTGGGCGCGGGTGGCGGGCTGGGCGACGCAGGGGGCCCAGGGGTAGCGGTCCCCGTAGGCGTTGACGACGGAGGTCGTCGGATGTTCTTGCCCCATACGGGAGTTGTGCGCGAGCACGACCCAGGTGTGGACGTCGAGCCCGGCCCCGGCGAGCGCGGCGGCGGCCTCGCCGTACGCGTCACCGGGCGCCCAGTCCCCGGCCGGGTACGGGCGGAGGACCATGTCTCGCCACCGCGCCTCGTCCACGGGAAAGAGCACGGCGGCGTGCGACGCCGTGACGATCCGGTGCTCCGGGTGGCGGGGCGTCAGCGCGCGCGTGGAGTGGTAGGCGGACGCGAGGGTCACCTGGCGGACGCCGAGAGCGGCGGTCCTGGCGGCGGCCCCGGGGTCACCGTTGACATCCCAGGGATAGAGGAACGCGGACGTCCTCACAGTTCCTCCTCGATGAGCGCGTATCCGCGGTCGATCAGCTGCGCGAGCTGTTTGACATGGTCCTCGGCAGGTTCGTTCAGCGGGGGCCTGACCTCGCCGACGTCCAGTCCGCGCAGCCGGACACCCGCCTTGACGAGGGCGACCGCGTAGCCGCGTCCCCGCGCCCGCAGGTCGGCGAAGGGCCGGTAGAAGCCGTCCAGCAGCCGGTTCACCGTGTCGTCGTCCCCGGCGTTCAGGGCCCGGTGGAAGGCCAGCGCGACCCCGGGGGCGAAGCAGAAGACCGCCGAGGAGTAGAGCGTGATCCCCAGCCCCCGGTAGGCGAGACCGGTCAGTTCGGCCGTGGGCAGGCCGTTGAAGTAGAGGAAGTCGCCGGGCGCCTCGCTCCGTACGGCGCTGACGATCCGCTGCATCAGGTCCAGGTCGCCGAGCCCGTCCTTGAAGCCGATGATCCCCTCGGTGCGGGCGAGTTCGACCACGCCCTCGGGGGTGAAGACGGCGTTGTCGCGCTGGTAGACGATGACGTCCAGCGAGGTGGCGGCGGCGATCTCCCGGTAGTGCCGGAGCAGGCCCTCCTGCCCGGCGTTCACGAGATACGGCGGCATGGCGAGCAGCCCGTCGGCCCCGGCGGCCTCCGCGAGTCGCGCGTAGCGCACGGCGAGGGCGGTCCCGTATCCGGCGCCGGCGACCACCGGGACGCGCCCCTCGGCCGCCTCCACCGCGGCCCTGACGCACGCCTCGAACTCCTCGGGCACGAGCGCGTGGAACTCTCCGGTGCCGCAGCACGCGAAGACCGCCGCCGCTCCGGCCTCGACGCCGCGCCGTACATGCTCCCGCAGGACGGCGGGAGCGACCGTGCCGTCGGGGCCGTACGCGGTGACGGGGAAGAACAGCGGCCCGCTGGGGATGCTCAGCCGAGCGGCGAGAGGGGCTGACGTCACGGACTCTCCCTTGAAAGATGCACACCGGGTGCACGTTTCTGATCCATGTCCATATCTCTGAACGCGCCCACGCTAAGCCGCCACCTCGGGGCCGGTCAAGCACGCAAACCCGCAACACGGAGGCGGATTCCTCCCCTTCGCGCGACACTTGACGCGGCACGTCAGCACTTCATAGCGTGTCCATGGATGTGAATGGCGTACACGAATACGATTACCTGGCAAGGGCCCTCGCCGACTCGCCGCGGCTCCCCGCCCCGCCGCACCGGCCCCTACGGAGGACATCCCGCATGCCCGCTCCCCGCACCGTTCTGCTCACCGGCGCCGCCGGCGGACTCGGCACCCTGATGCGCGGGCTGCTGCCGGAGTACGGCTACGAGCTGCGCCTGCTCGACATGCTCCCGGTCGAGGGCGAACCGGAGGCGATCACCGCGGACCTCGCCGACCGGGCTGCGCTGCGTGAGGCGGTGCGGGGCGTCGACGCGGTCGTCCACCTCGCGGGCATCTCCCTGGAAGCCTCCTTCGACAAGATCCTCAAGGCCAACATCGAGGGCACGTACAACCTGTACGAGGCGGCGCGCGAGGAGGGCGTCCGCCGAGTCGTCTTCGCCTCCTCCAATCACGCGGTGGGCTTCACCCCGCGCCCGCAGGGTGACGACCCCCTGATCCCCGTCGGCACACCACGCCGCCCCGACACCTTCTACGGCCTCTCCAAGTCGTTCGGCGAGGACCTGGCGCAGTTCTACTGGGACAAGCACGGCCTGGAGACCGTCTCGGTACGCATCGGGTCCTGTTTCGCGGAGCCCACCAGTGTGCGCATGCTCTCGGTGTGGATGAGCCCCGAGGACGGCGCCCGCCTCTTCCACGCGGCCCTGACCGCCGAGGACGTGGGGCATTCGGTCGTCTACGGCTCGTCCGCCAACACCCGCCTGTGGTGGGACCTTTCGACAGCGCGGGCCCTCGGCTACGAGCCGCGCGACGACTCCGAGCCGTACGCCGAGAAGCTCATCGCCGAACAGGGGGAGCTCGACCCGGGCAACCCCGACCACGCCCACCTCGGCGGCCACTTCACCACGCACCCGCCGATCTGGCCCTACTGACACGGCGGTTGAAGACCCGTGGGCGGGCGGGCAGGGAACGGGCCCGCCCACCCCCGTGTTCGGGCACGGCCCCTGCCCGATTCCCCCACCGCCCCCGCTCCGCCCCAGGTCCGCGACGGGCGGCGACGGCACGGAACGGGCACAGCCGGGCAGCATCGGGCCCGGAACAGGCCTGGCCAGTGGCCGACACCCGCTGTAGAACTTCCCTCAAGGGCCCACCGGGTCCGAACGGGCATGCGCGACGGAGCGCGAGGGAGCGGGTGACGGCGATGACAGCCATGACTGCGGAAGAACGACAGCGCGAGATCGTCCGGGCCGCGCGCCGCACGGGCTCGGTCGACGTCACCGAACTCGCCGGCGAACTGGGCGTCGCCAAGGAGACCGTACGGCGCGATCTGCGCACCCTCGAGGACCACGGACTGGTACGCCGAACCCACGGCGGCGCCTATCCCGTGGAGAGCGCCGGCTTCGAGACGACGCTCGCCTTCCGCACCACGAGCCATGTGCCCGAAAAACGCCGGATCGCCGCCGCCGCGGCCGAGTTGGCCCGGGACGCCGAGACCGTCTTCGTCGACGAGGGGTTCACCCCGCAGCTCATCGCCGAAGCGCTGCCCAGGGACAGGCCGTTGACCGTGGTGACCGCCTCCCTCGCCACCGCCGGAGCCCTCACCGGGGCCGGCAACACGAGCGTCCTGCTGCTCGGCGGCCGGGTCCGCCCCGGCACGCTCGCCACCGTCGACCACTGGACGACGAAGATGCTCGCCGGCTTCGTCATCGACCTCGCGTTCATCGGCGCCAACGGCATCTCCCGCGAACACGGCCTCACCACCCCCGACCCGGCGGTCAGCGAGGTCAAGGCGCAGGCGATCAGGGCCTCCCGGCGCACGGTCTTCGCCGGGGTGCACACCAAGTTCGGCGCCGTCAGCTTCTGCCGGTTCGCCGGCATCGGCGCACTGGAGACGATCGTCACGAGCACACTGCTCCCGGCCTCCGAGGCGCACCGCTACTCATTGCTGGGCCCCCAGGTCATCCGCGTCTGAGAGCCCCGCCGACCCGACGCCCCGGCCACCACCCCCTCCGCACCGCCGCGACGGCCACAGGCATCCTCACACCTCACCCCACCCCTTTTCTCCCCATTTGCACCCACCCTTCCAGGAGTGATCCATGCGAACCCCGAGCCGACGGAGGCCGCGCGCACTGCTCGCCGCGGCAGCCGCAGGGACGCTGCTCTCCCCTCTCGTCTCCGGCTGCTGGACCGGAGCGGGCGGGTCGGGCTCCGGCGGGAACTCCATCAACGTACTGATGGTCAACAACCCGCAGATGGTCGAGCTCCAGAAACTCACCAGGGCCCACTTCACCAAGGACACCGGCATCAAGGTGAACTTCACCGTCCTGCCGGAGAACGACGTCCGCGACAAGATCAGCCAGGACTTCGCCAACCAGGCGGGCCAGTACGACATCGCCACCCTCTCCAACTACGAGATACCGATCTACGCCCGCAACGGCTGGCTGCACGAGATGGACTCGTACGTGCGCCAGGACAGCGGGTACGACGAGCGGGACATCCTGAAGCCCATGCGGCAGTCGCTGACCGCCGACGACGGAAAGCTCTACGGACAGCCGTTCTACGGCGAGTCGTCCTTCCTGATGTACCGCAAGGACGTCTTCGCGGCGAAGGGCCTGACGATGCCCGCGCACCCCACCTGGCAGCAGGTCGGCGACCTCGCGGCGAAGGCGGACGGCGCCGAATCCGGCATGAAGGGCATCTGCCTGCGCGGACTCCCCGGCTGGGGCGAACTCATGGCCCCGCTCACCACCGTGGTCAACACCTTCGGCGGCACCTGGTTCGACAAGGACTGGAAGGCACGCCTGGACTCCCCCGAGTTCGAGAAGGCCACCAGGTTCTACGTCGACCTCGTACGCGAGCACGGCGAGTCCGGCGCCGCCCAGTCCGGCTTCGCCGAGTGCCTCAACAACATGACCCAGGGCAAGACGGCCATGTGGTACGACGCCACCTCCGCCGCGGGCCTGCTGGAGGCCAAGGACTCCCCTGTCCGGGGCAAGCTCGGCTACGTGCCCGCGCCGGTGGAGAGGACCGCGTCCTCCGGCTGGCTCTACACCTGGGCCTGGGGACTCCAGAAGGCCTCGCACAACCCGGACAAGGCCTGGAAGTTCATCTCCTGGGCCTCCGGCAAGGGCTACGAACAACTGGTCGGCGACACCGCCGGCTGGTCGAACGTCCCGGCGGGCAAACGCGCCTCGACCTACACGAACGCCGCCTACGTCAAAGAGGCCGCCGCCTTCCAGAACATGACCCGCGCGGCCATCGAGGGTGCCCGGCCGCGCGACCCCGGCGTCCAGCCGCGCCCCGCGCCCGGCATCCAGTTCGTCGGCATCCCCGAGTTCACCGACCTCGGCACCAAGGTCTCGCAGGAGATCAGCGCGGCCATCGCCGGACGCCAGTCCGTCGACGCGGCCCTGAGCAGGTCCCAGAAACTCGCCGAGAAGATCTCCAAGGAGTACGAGGGACGATGACCGCGACGACAACGGCCCGCGTGGCCGCTCCTCCCGTACGCACCCACGGACAACCGTCGGCCCGGCTGCGCGCCTGGGCCACCCGCGCCCCGCTGCTCCCGGCGCTGATCTTCATGATCGCGGTGACCCAACTGCCCTTCGTGGCCACGCTGGTGATCTCGTTCTTCGACTGGAACTCCCTCTATCCGAAGGCCCGCCGCTTCACCGGCTTCGGCAACTACTCACAGGTGCTGACCGACGCCGATCTGCGGCACTCCGTCCGGACGACGATCCTGCTGACCGTCACCGTCGTCCTCGTCAGCCTGGTCCTCGGCCTGGTCCTGGCCCTGCTCCTGGACCGGAGGTTCCGCGGGCGCGGCATCGTCCGCACCCTGCTGATCGCACCGTTCCTCGTGGTCCCGGTCGCCGCCGCCCTCCTGTGGAAGCACGTGCTCTACAACCCCGAGTACGGTCTGCTGAACGGCCTGTTGCACTCCGTCGGCGGTCCTCAGCCCGACTGGATCTCGAACACCCCGCTGCTCGCGGTCGAGACGTCCCTGGTCTGGCAGTGGACACCGTTCATGATGCTGATCCTGCTCGCCGGCCTCCAGAGCCGCGACCACCAGCAGATCGAGGCGGCGCGGGTGGACGGCGCGAACGACTGGCAGGTCTTCCGCCATCTCACCCTTCCCCACCTGCGCCGCTACCTCGAACTGGGCGCCCTGCTGGGCTCGATCTACATCGTCCAGAACTTCGACGCGGTCTTCACGATCACCTCGGGCGGCCTGGGCACCGCCAACCTGCCCTACACCGTGTACCAGAGCTTCTACCAGGCCCACGAGAACGGCCTCGCCTCCGCCGCGGGCGTCCTGGTGGTCATCGGCTCCATCGTCATCGCGACCTTCGCCCTGCGCGTGGTGTCGTCCCTGTTCCGCGAGGAGGGCTCCCGCTGATGAGCACCACCGCGACACCTGCCGGCCCCCGCCGTGCCAGGGGCACCGGCCTGGGCCTGGCGGCCTGGGCGCTCGGCATCGTGTTCTTCCTGCCCATCGCCTGGATGGCCCTGACGTCCTTCCACTCCGAACCGGACGCGGCGAAGAACCCGCCGGCCTTCGGCGCCGCCCTCACCCTCGACGGCTACCGGGACTTCTTCGGCACGGGCGGCGGCGCGAGCCCCTGGCCCGCGCTGATCAACTCCACGGTCGCCTCGGTGACCTCCACCCTCCTCGTCCTGCTGCTGGCCCTCCCGGCGGCGTACGCGCTCTCGGTCCGCCCGGTGAGGAAGTGGACGGACGTCCTGTTCTTCTTCCTGTCGACCAAGATGCTGCCCGTGGTGGCGGGCCTCCTGCCGATCTATCTCTTCGCCAGGAACACCGGCATGCTCGACAACATCTGGCTGCTGGCCGTCCTCTACACCTCGATGAACCTGCCGATCGCGGTGTGGATGATGCAGTCGTTCCTCGCCGAGGTCCCCGTCGCGGTGATCGAGGCGGCGCGGATCGACGGCGCCCGGCTGCCGACGGTCCTCACCCGGGTCGTAGCCCCCATAGCCCTCCCCGGCATCGCCGCAACGGCCCTGATCTGCTTCATCTTCAGCTGGAACGAGCTGCTCTTCGCCCGGGTGCTCACCGGTGTGGTCGCGGAGACCGCCCCCGTCTTCCTGACCGGATTCATCACCAGCCAGGGCCTGTTCCTGGCGAAGGTGTGCGCCGCGTCGCTCGTCGTCTCCCTGCCGGTGCTCGCCGCGGGGTTCGCCGCCCAGGACAAACTGGTCCAGGGCCTGTCGCTGGGAGCCGTGAAATGAAGGCCGCAGTCATCGAGTCCGTGGGCCGTGCCGTCGTGGCCGAGGTCCCCGACCCGACGCCGGGCCCCCGTGAGGTCGTGGTCGAGGTCGCCGCCTGCGGCCTGTGCGGCACCGATCTGCACATTCTCCAGGGCGAGTTCGCGCCCAGGCTGCCGATCGTGCCGGGCCACGAGTTCGCCGGTGAGGTGGTGGGCGTGGGCACCCGGGTCACGGAGCTCGCGATCGGCGACCGGGTGGCCGTCGACCCGTCCCTGTACTGCCACGAGTGCCGGTACTGCCGTACGGGCCACAACAACCTCTGCGAACGGTGGGCCGCGATCGGCGTGACCACCGCGGGCGGCGCCGCCCAGTACGCGAGCGCCCCCGTCGCGAACTGCGTCAAGCTCCCCGAACACGTCGCCACCCAGGACGCGGCCCTGGTCGAACCGCTCTCCTGCGCCGTACGCGGCTACGACGTCCTGCGCTCCCGGCTCGGCGCCCATGTCCTGGTCTACGGCTCCGGAACGATGGGCCTGATGATGCTGGAACTCGCCAAGCGCACCGGCGCGGCGAGCGTGGACGTCGTCGACGTGAACCCCGAGCGGCTGGCCACGGCCCGGCTGCTCGGCGCCTCCGGGGCGGCGGCGAACCCCGCCGAACTGGACCGCCCGCAGGGCTGGGACGTGGTCGTCGACGCGACGGGCAACGCGGCGGCGATCCAGGACGGCCTGGACCGGGTGGCCAAGGCGGGCACCTTCCTCCAGTTCGGCGTCGCCGACTACGCGACCCGGGTCACCGTCGACCCGTACCGCATCTACAACCAGGAGATCACCATCACCGGCTCGATGGCCGTCCTGCACAGCTTCGAACGCGCCGCGGAACTCTTCGCCGCGGGTGTCCTCGACCCGTCCGTCTTCATCAGCGACCGCCTCCCGCTGGCGAGCTACCCGCAGGCACTGGAGCAGTTCGCGTCGGGAGTCGGACGCAAGATCGTCGTGGTGCCCTGAGGGATCGCGTGGGCCGTTCCCGGGGCACCGGCCCGGGAACGGCCCACGCGCCCCGGCCCGGAGGCCGGCCCGCATCTCACCCTTTGAGTAAGGGAACGGTAAAGCGCCTCCGCTCGTTACCCCAGTCATGACAGCTATGACGCCCGGCTCGAACATCCCTCTCCCCGTCTCCCGTGTGACGGTGGACGTCACCGCCCCCGTGCGGCTCGACGTGTCGAGCCTGCTGCTCACCGCCGACGGCAAGGTGCGCTCCGACGCCGACTTCATCTTCTACAACCAGCCGTCCGGCCCCGGCGTGACCTACCGCTCCGGCGGCGGTACGACGCCCGACGCGATCACGGTCGACACGGCCGCAGTGCCGCCGGGCATCGAGAAGATCGTCGTCACGGCGAGCCCCGACGCCGCGGGCCAGTCGTTCCAGGGCATCGAGCCCACCGCGACGATCCGCAACGCGGACGACAACACGGTCCTGGCCACCTTCACCCCACCCCGGCTCGGCGCGGAGACGGCCCTGGTGATCGTCGAGGTCTACGTCCGCAACGGCGCCTGGAAGGCCCGTGCGGTCGGCCAGGGCTACGCGAACGGCCTGGCGGGCATCGCCACCGACTTCGGCGTGAGCGTGGAGGAACCCGCTCCGGCCGCCCAGCCCGCCCCCGCGGCGCAGGCCCCGGCCCCGCCGGCGGAACCCCGCCTCACCGCCCCGCAGCCCCCGGCCGCTCCCCCGGTCCCGCCCATGCCCGCCGCGGCTCCCGCCGCCACCGGCAAGATCAACCTCGACAAGGGCCGGGTCAGCCTCCAGAAGAACCAGACGGTGTCCCTGGTCAAGGGCGGCGCCCCGCTCCTGTCCAAGGTCCAGATGGGCCTCGGCTGGGAGCCCGCCTTCCGTGGCAAGGACATCGACCTGGACGCCTCGGTCATCGCGTACGGTCCGCAGCGCAACCACATCGACAGCTGCTACTTCGGCAAGCTCTCCATCGTCAACGGCGCGATCAAGCACTCCGGCGACAACCTCACGGGCGAGGGCGGCGGGGACGACGAGGTGATCACCGTCGACCTCGGCCGCCTCCCCCAGGAGGTCACCGGCCTCGTCTTCACGGTCAACTCCTTCTCCGGCCAGAAGTTCACCGAGGTGGCCAAGGCCTACTGCCGTCTCATCGACGCGGCCAGCGGCGAGGAACTCGTCCGCTTCGACCTCACCAACGCCGAGGCCCAGACTGGCGTCATGATGGCCAAGCTGATCAAGCAGTTCTCCGGCGAGTGGGACATGACGGCCATGGGCAACTTCGTCAAGTCCCGCACGGTCCGAGGCATGGTGAAACCGGCAGCCGAGTCCCTCTGACCCACGGCGAACCCCTATGGCCGGGGGCGAGAATCCGGGCCGGGTCCGGCACCCCCTTTTCCTCGCCCCCTCCGCCCCAGCCCCCACTCCTCAGACGCCGGAGGGACTGGATGTTCCGGGCCGGGGCTGAAGCTTGCGCCGACCGGGGCTAAAAATGCGCCCGCAGCCGTGATCCGGCGGAAGAGACCGGCACGGTCACCACGATGCACCCGCAGTCGGCAGCGCGCGGGAGGGGACGTACCGGTACATCAAATGCCCGCAGGCCGGACGGATCGTCACCCACGCCCACCTGGAAACGCCGGTGGGATCCGTTCGGATGTACCTGCGCGGCCCCGACCCACCCACCGGCCGGAGCCGAACCGCGAACCGCGCCGAACGCGGCGCCTATGCAGGCTGCTCTGCCGAGCCGGGACGCACGGGAGCGCGGCCCGTACCGAAGTACGGGCCGCGCCCACGATCCGGGCCCGGGAGCCCGGAACCTCACACCTCACACCTCAACTTGCCTGGGCCCACGGCCAGTCCGCGTCACGCGCCGACTCAAGGAGCGGCACCATCCGGAAAGCCGCGTCCGAGAGCCCGCCGAAGGTGTGCCGGTTGCCCTCGCCCGAGGGGCCGTGGCCGGCTCGGTGACCGGCGAGGTTCCATGTGTAGACCGGAACGTTCGCCGGTACCTGCTCGGTCGGCTCACCGAACTGGCTGTACATGGCCTGCTCGTCGGTCACGATGAGGACCCGGTCGTGCTTCTTGTAGTGCGCCCGGACCGCCTCGGTCGTGTTGGTGCCGCCGAGGTCGCCGAACCGCCCGATGACCTTGAGCACGGACTCGCCCGGGCCGAAGCCCACCCGCTTGCTGGTGGTGCCGAACTCGACGAGATCCGCGTCCTCCGCCCGCAGCGCGAGCGCCGTACCGAAGATCGCCGCCGCGTCGGCCCGGTTGAGCTCGGAGCGCTCCGACAGCCGCGAGTAGAACATCGAGCCCGAACGGTCCACGAGCACCAGGGTCCGGCCGGGCAGCGCGGGCACGTTGGCCAGCGAGTGACCGAGCGCCTGCTCCAGCGGGTACGACCAGCGCAGCGACGGCGCGTGCTGGTAGGCCGCAAGGTAGCGGAACGGGAACTGCCGCGAGCGCGCGACCTCCGCCGGGTCGCTGATCTTCGCGGCGACCTGTGCGGCCAACTCGTCGCTGACACCGGCCTCGTCGAAGTTGCGCAGGTTCCGGACGAGCGCCATGGCGCCCATGGACGGGATGACGGCCTCCCAGGCCGCCTTGTCCATCGGCCCCTGAAGCCAGCCGGCCAGCGCCTCCCACGTCATTCCCGCGTCCGCCAGCCGCCGCGCCCCCTGCGCGCCGGTCACGACCTTGCGCCGCTTGGCGGGCCGCAGCGCCATCAGGTCGCGATGCGCGGCGAGCACGGGCAGCGACTTGGGGACGACGGCCGTGTCCGGGTTGTGGCGCCGGTCGAGCGCGTACTGGAACAGGTCGCCCTGCCACGGCTTGTCCGGGTCCGGCGCCGCGTGGACGAGGTTGAGGATGTCGCCGAAGCGGTACCCCTTGGACGCGGTGTCGTACTTCAGCAGCGTCTTGTCGTTGTAGAGACGGCGTACGGCGTCGGCGATGCCCCGCTTGAGGGGCTTGGGCACGCTGCGGCCGTACCGGGAGGTCCAGTGGGCGAGCAGCTCGCCCGGCTCGTCAGGACGGCGCAGTACGGAGGCGATGACCTGCCGGTTGGCCGGGCCGTCGGTGGCGCCCGCGTCCAGCCGTGCCTTCACGTACTCGGCGGCGCCCACGAGCGAGGCCGTGCGCAGGTTTCCCTCACCGCGCAACCAGCCGAGCAGGCCCGCGGTCCAGGACGGGTCGGAGACGGCGAGCTCGCGCACGAGCGCGGCGAACCGGTCGTCGCGGTCGGAACGGGCCTCGTAGAACGTGTCCGAGAGGAAGTGCGTCACAGCCAGCAGGAAGAGCTCGGAGCGGGCGTCGCGCTCGCGGCCCAGGCCGCCCTGGTGCGTACGCAGCACACGGCCGGTGGACGTCACGCGAGAGGTGGGCTGTGCCTTCGCCGCCTTGTTGTTGAAGCGTGCCATGGTGAATTCCCCCCGAATTCATGAGAGTTCCGGAGAGAGGCACAGCAAATGGAGGGTGCCCGAGTTCAGGAGTGGCTGCGGTTCCTATTCACCCGGCGCGTCTGCCAGTTCCGCCACATCGACCCGAGAGTCGACGACGGGATTCGAACCCGCAACATACCGTGTCCCGAAGTATCCGCCGCCTGCGCACCGGGCACCCACCACGAGCTGCGCCTCCCGAGATCAAGTCGGCCGCGGCAGGGATTCTTTGAGAGAGAAGTAGCCGCGGCCCGCGCACCGGGAGGTGCGTGAAGTTGTGGTGTCCAGAGTTCAGTCTCGGCGGAACCGACGTAGGTGCTCTAACCCCTGAGCTACACCGGCGCGTTGTACCGATGGCGGGACTCGAACCCGCGACCGCCCCATTATCAGTGGAAGTAGGTCCTGCCTTCGCACCTGGACATGCATCACTTTAGGAGGGCGGCCGCGCGTCGGGCGAGCTATTTAATTCCGCTGGAACCGAAGGGAGTTCAGCCGCGCTTCTGGCGCTTCCACGGGCCGGTGATGGCGAGCATGATGCCCGGCTCCTGGATGTTGACGAAGAGGGTCCGGCCGTCGGGCGAGAAGGTGACGCCGGTGAACTCGCTGTACTCCGGCGCCTCGGCGGTGCCGTTGTTGAGCTCGTTGCGGGCGATCGGGTACGTACGGCCGCTCTCGGTGGCGCCGAACAGGTGCTGGATGCCCTCGCCGTCCTCGGCGATGACGAGGCCGCCGTAGGGGGAGACGGTGATGTTGTCGGGGCCGTCGAAGGCGCCGTCGGCGGAGGGGTTCGGGTTCACGCCGATGAGGACCTTCAGCGTCAGGGTGCGGCGCTTGGGGTCGTAGAACCAGACCGCTCCGTCGTGCGCCTGGCCGGGGCTCTCGGTGCGGGCGTAGGAGGAGACGATGTAGACACCGCCGTCGCCCCACCACATGCCTTCGAGCTTGCGGGCACGGGTCACCTGGACGTCGGTGAACTGCTTGCGGACGGAGACCGTCCTGGCGTCACGGTCCGGGACGTCAACCCAGTCCACGCCGTACACCGTGCCGATCCTGGTGGCGCGGGAGAGGTCGTCGACGAACTTGCCGCCGGAGTCGAAGCACTTGAAGGCCTGGAGCGCCCCGGCGTCGTCGGCGAGGGTGGCGAGCTGTCCGTGGCCGTGCTCGAAGCCCTGCGGAGGAGTCCAGCGGTACAGCAGGCCGTTGGGGCCCGAGGCGTCCTCGGTGAGGTAGAGCCGGCCCCGCTTGGGGTCGACGACGACCGCCTCGTGGGCGTAACGGCCGAGTGCCTTCAGGGGCTTGGGGTTCTTGTTGCGGCGGTGGTCCTGCGGGTCGACCTCGAACACGTATCCGTGGTCCTTGGTCATGCCGTTCTGGCCGGCCTTGTCCTCGGTCTCCTCACAGGTGAGCCAGGTGCCCCAAGGAGTATTGCCGCCTGCGCAGTTGGTGGAGGTGCCCGCGATGCCGACCCATTCGGCGACCTTGTCGTGGCGCACTTCGACGACCGTGCAGCCGCCGGACGCGGCGGGGTCGTAGACGAGTCCCTCGGTGAGCGGCACGGGATGTGCCCAGCCGGAGCGGGGGCCCTTGAGCTCGTGGTTGTTGACGAGGAGGGTGGCGCCGCGCGGACCCTGGAACGTGGAGGTTCCGTCGTGGTTGGACGGCGTGAACTCACCCGAGTCCAGTTTGGTGCGGCCGCTGTACGTGACGACGCGGTAGGAGAACCCGGCGGGCAGCGCGAGGAGGCCCTTCGGGTCGGTGACGAGCGGGCCGTAGCCGACGCCACCGTGGCGGGCCTCCGCCGAGTCCTCACCGACGCCCTCGGTCTCCGTCTCGGCGGCGGCGAGCGCGTTGGGGGCGGTGGCGAGGGCGCCCACGCTGCCGATCAGGACGACGCCTGCACCGGTGATCGCGGACTGCTTGGCGAAGTCCCTGCGAGAGAGCGACATGTGATGTCTCCTGTGACGGTGGACTCGGACTGTCGTGGGGGGGGGGGCGGCCGCGACCTCGGTTCGCGGCCACACCGTCCCGTCCCCGCCTGAACACGAGTTGAACGCGCGCCGACTTCCGGGGTCCCGCTTACGTGAATCCACCCGACCGGCGCAGGCAGCTCTCCGCGGAGCCCCACCCGACAACCGGAACCGGGCCCCCGACTTACAGCCCCAGCCCCGCACCGGGCAGCCCTACACCCCGGCACCCCAGCGCCCGGCACGGCACCCGAGTCATCTCACCGCCCGTGTCACGCGCCCTGCTGCGACCGGGCCTTGAACGCGGCTTTGCGGGCCTCCTTGGCGACCCTCTTGTCGGGGTGCAGCCGGCCCATGGCCTCCAGGACGTCCGGGGCGGCGGGGTGGTCGACCCGCCAGGCCATGTCGAAGAAGCCGCTGTGCTGCTGGGCCAGGCCCTCGACCAGCGCCTGGAGCTCCGCGGAGTTCCCTTCGGCGGCGAGCTGTGCCGCCACCGTGTCGATGGTCAGCCAGAAGACCATCGCCTCGGACGGCGGCGGCACATCGGGCGCGTCGCGTTCGGAGAGCCAGACCCGGGCGAGACCGCCCAGCTCTGCGTCGTCGAGCACCTCGCGCAGCGCGGTCTCGGCCTCCGCGCCGACGAGCGCGAGCGCCTGCTGGCAGTGCAGGCGGCGCAGCGGGCCGCCCGTGTCGGCGCCGCGTGCGGCGGAGAGCAACTCCTGCGCGGCGGACAGCGGTTCACGCCGGGCGAGCCATTGCTCGATCTCGGCCTGAGCGGCGGTCGGAGGGAAGCCGGCCGTGCCGTCCAGCAGCGTGTCCGCCCCCTTGTCGGTCAGCTCGCCCACCGCGGGGGCGGAGAATCCCGCCTCGATCAGCCGGGCGCGCAGTCCGTACAGTCCGAGCGGTGTCAGGCGCACCACCCCGTACCGCGACACGTCCATGTCGTCGGCGGGGACCGGCTCCTCGGCTGCGTCCGCCATCAGTGCCTCGTCGACCGGCTGGAAGGCGACGAGTCCGATGGGCTCCAGCAGCCGGAACTGGTCGTCGAGCCGCATCATGGCGTCCGAGACCTGTTCCAGGACGTCGTTGGTGGGCTCTCCCATGTCGTCGGGCAGGATCATCGAGGCGGCGAGCGCGGGCAGCGGCACCGACACCTCGCCGAGCGCGTCCTCTCCGACGGTCAGCAGATACAGGTTGCCGAGCACCCCGTCGAGGAACTCGGACTCCGCCTCCGGGTCCCAGTCGAGCGAGGACAGATCGATCTCGCCCTCCTCGTCCATGGCGTCGACGAGATCGCCGAGGTCGGGCACGCTCGCGTCGGCCAGCACGATGTCGAGCGCGCCGAGCCAGACGCCGAGGACGTCCTGCGGGGCACCCGAGGTGAGCAGGGCGAGGTCCTCTCCCGTCGTGACGCTGCCCTCCTCCTCGTCCACGATCTCGACGAGCCCGATGTCGACGGCCACCGTCCAGGCCTCACCGGTGAGGGCGGCCGCGTCCTCGCCGGACAGGCCGAGGACGCCGGTCGCCTCGGGAATCTGTTCCTCGACGAGTTCGCCCCCGGCGCCGACACGGGTGGCGGGGCCTGCCCAGCGGGCCAGCCGTGCGGCGCGGGAGAGCAGCGGCGCGGCGAGGGCGTCCCGCGCCAACTGCGCCTCGGAGTGCAGCCGCACGGGCGGCAGGGAAGAGCTGTCTGACATCGGCTGGGTTCTCCTCCGAACAACCACGACGAGCAGTGCGGGCAGGCGAGCGGTTCATACGGTCCGAGCGGTCCGGTCCAAGCGGTACGGGTCCGAACGGTCCGGTCCGGTCCGAGCAGTCCGGTCCGAGCGGTTCATACGGTCCGGACGGGCCGATCGTTTCAAGCAGTCCAGGCGGGCCGATCGTTTCAAGCAGTCCGAGCAGTCCAGGCACGCCGGGCGAGCCGATCGTTCCGAGCAGGCCGGGCGGTCAGATCGTTCCGAGCGGTCCAAGCGGGCGGGTCGTTCCGAGCGGTCCAAGCGCCGGGAGATCCGTACCAACTGCTCAGCCTAGACGGATTTCCACCCATGCCGCCCGGTTCATGTGTCCGGCAGGTCTCGTACAGCGCCGAAACCTTGACAACTCCCCCCGCCACACACGAGATTGACGCGCGTAGAAGTTCAACGGCCGTGTGGCTGGGCCGCTTCTACGCGCGTCACTGGCCCGCAAGCAGGTCGCGCTCCCCCCACCAGTCCACCCTCGTCCCGGCGCTCACGAACGTCCCCGGAGGGATTCCCTTGCCGAGCAAGAGAACCGCGCGCATCGGCGCGCTGACCGTCGCCGCGGTCTGTTCCACCGTCTCCGCCGTTGTGTTCACCACACCGGCCCAGGCGGACACCGTCCACATCCACGACATCCAGGGCACCACCCGGACCTCGCCCCTCGCGGGCACGAAGGTCGCGGACGTGCCCGGCATCGTCACCGGCGTGCGGACGTACGGTTCGTCCAAGGGTTTCTGGTTCCAGGACCCCACCCCGGACGCCGACCCCGCCACGAGTGAGGGCGTCTTCGTCTTCACCAGCTCCGCCCCCAAGGTCGCCGTCGGCGACTCGGTCACGGTGACGGGCACGGTCTCGGAGTACGTCCCGGGCGGCGTCTCCACCGGCAACCAGTCGGTCACCGAGGTCACCAAGCCGACGGTCACCGTCGTCTCCAGCGGCAACCCCGTCCCGGCCGCGACGGTCGTCGACGCCAGGTCCGTGCCGGACGACTACGCCCCCGCCGGCGACACCGCGGCGGCCGGTTCGGTCAACGCGCTCGCCCTGGAGCCGGCGCAGTACGCCCTGGACTACTACGAGTCCCTCGAGGGCATGAACGTCCAGGTCGCCGACACCCGTGTGGTCACCGCCACCGACAAGTACAGCGAGCTGTGGGTCACGGTGAAGTCGCACGAGCACGCCTCGCGGCGCGGCGGCACGGTGTACGGCTCGTACACCTCGCAGAACACGGGACGCATACAGATACAGTCCCTCGGCGCGACCGCCGACTTCCCGGTCGCGAACGTCGGCGACAAGCTCGCGGGCACCACGGCGGGTCCGCTCGACTACAACCAGTTCGGCGGCTACACCCTGGTCGCCAACCAGCTGGGCACCCTTCAGAAGGGCGGCCTGGAGCGCGAGACCACGCGCAAGCAGTCGCGCGGCGAGCTGGCGGTGGCGACGTACAACGTCGAGAACCTGGACCCGGGCGACGGCACGTTCGACGCGCACGCGTCCGCGATCGTGAACAACCTGAACTCGCCCGACATCGTGTCCCTGGAGGAGATCCAGGACAACAACGGCGCGACGGACGACGGCACGGTCGCCGCCGACCAGACGGTGAACAAGCTGATCGACGCGATCGTCGCGGCGGGCGGCCCGAAGTACGACTGGCGCTCCATCGACCCGGTCAACGACCAGGACGGCGGCGAGCCCGGCGGCAACATCCGCCAGGTCTTCCTCTTCAACCCCGAGCGGGTCTCCTTCACCGACCGCGCGGGCGGCGACTCGACGACCGCCGTCGGCGTCACGAAGGTGCACGGCAAGGCGCAGCTCACCGCGTCCCCCGGCCGCGTCGACCCGGCGAACGACGCCTGGAAGAGCAGCCGCAAGCCGCTCGCGGCCGAGTTCGTGTTCCGCGGCCACACGGTCTTCGTGATCGCCAACCACCTCAACTCCAAGGGCGGTGACCAGGGGCTGACCGCGCAGTACCAGCCCCCGACGCGCAGCTCCGAGGTACAGCGGCACGCCCAGGCGGCCCTGGTGAACGGCTTCGTCAACGAGATCCTGAAGACGCAGAAGAACGCCGACGTCATCGCGCTCGGCGACATGAACGACTTCGAGTTCTCCGACACCGCCAAGATCCTGGAGGGTGACGGCGAGCTCTGGTCGGCGATCAAGTCGCTGCCCAAGAAGGAGCGTTACACGTACGACTACCAGGGCAACCAGCAGGTCCTGGACCAGATCCTGGTCAGCCCCTCGATCCGCAAGGGCTGCGACCTGGACTACGACAGCGTGCACATCAACTCGGAGTTCTCCGACCAGATCAGCGACCACGACCCGCAGGTCCTGCGGTTCCGTCCGTAGTCGCAACGGGTACGCGAGAGCCCGGCCCCGTCGTCCGGGGGGCCGGGCTCTTCGCCTGCGCGGAACGCTCATCGGTTCCCGCCCGCCTACGGGGCCGGGGCTCACCGCGTTGCGGAGCCGAGGCTCTTCGAGTCTGCGGGCACGGCGCTTCGGCCGCGCGCGGTCAGCCCGCGAAGACCTCGTCGAGCCAGCCCCTCCAGGCGGTCTCGTTGCCCTTGGCGTCGGCGTCGGGCGCGAAGTCGTGGACGCTCATGCCGACCGGCGCGCCCCAGCGGCCGCGCCCGAAGAAGCGGATGAGCGCGCTGTCGGTGCGCAGCCCGATGAAGTACGGGTTGCGGTAGTCGAGCACGGCGTCGAAGTCCTCGCCGCCGGGCCCCTGCGCCCGTACCCGCTCGCCCTCCGCGGTGCCGTCCGCGAGGCCGAGGGCCCGTCCGACGGCCGCGAAGGCGTCGGAGGCCGCGGACGCGCCGGGCCCGTCGAAGGTCGCGAAGGCCACCGGGCGGCCCGCGAAGTGGGTCACGTACTCGCGCAGGGTGTGCAGATAGAAGTCGGTGTGCTTGTCGGCCCCGTCGTACTGGTTGTCCCAGTCGTCGGTGAAGATGCCGCTGTGCACGTACCGGACCCAGGAACTGCTGCCGTCACCGCGGGCTTCGATGGTGTGGTCGATCTGGTTGAGGCTCTGTGTCGGGAACCTGACGTCCTCGGTGCGCACGGTCAGCCGGTGCGGCGGGTCCCAGGTGGTGATGGTGCTGCCGAAGGGGCCGGCCCCGCCCTCGCGCGCCTCGTACTCCACGGGCCACAGCCAGCCGCCGCTGCCGCTGGTGATCGCGTCCCACACCCGGGCGGGCGGAACGTCGACCTCGTACTCGCGGGCGACCTCGAATTCCTTGGGCATGATGACGACTCCTGGGTGATCAGTGGGTGGCTGCGGTGCGCGCGGGGGCTTCCCCGGCTGTCTCGGGTCCGGCCCCGGGCTGCCCGAGGGCTTCGGGTCCGGCCGCCGCGCGGGGCTGCGCAACGGCTTCGGGCCCTGCCGCCGCATCGGACTGCGCAACGGCCTCGGGTCCCTCCCCGGCTTCGGGTTTGAGCGTGGGGTGGACGGCGACGACGATCCGGTGCGGACGCCCGGTCTCCGTGTCCCCGTCGTGGTACTTGCGGATGAGCGCGCTCACCCCGGCCGTCAGTTCCTCGATGAACGCGGCCCGGTCGGCCGCCGACGCGAAGGTCACCTCGCCGTCGAGCGCGTACGTCGCCAGCCGCTTGCGGGCCTTCGCGGCTCCGGTGACGAGAGACCCGACGTCCCGGACGAGCCGGGCGCCGAGCGCGAGGAGCCAGCGGGCGGACAGCTGGTCCCGGAAACGGTCCGGATCGGGCTGTACGGCGGCCAGCGCCTTCGGCGAGATGACGTACGACGCCGCCGTCGCGCGCATCATCCGCTCGGTGACGTTCCCCTTGCGCCGCTCGCCCGCCAGCTCGACCAGGCCGTGCCGCTCCAGCGTCTTGAGGTGATAGTTCACCTTCTGCCGGGGCAGGCCGACCCTGCCGGCCAGCATGGCGGCCGACGCGGGTCCGGCGGCCAGTTCGGCGAGCAGCCGGGCCCGTATGGGGTCCAGCGACACGGCGGCGGCCTCGGCGTCCTCGATCACGGTCACGTCCAACATGACTCCACCCTCCCACCGAAAACTTTTCTTGTCCAGGCAGCTTGAATCGTCGGTGAGTCGGGTCCGCACCCTCGCGGCGGGCTTCAGCGGCGCGTTTCGGGCAACACGGCGGTCATGGACGAGAAGCGACCGGAATCGAAGCAGCGAGCTCTTCCGGACACGGGCGCGGGCACGAGCGCTGGCACGGGCACGGGCACCGGCACCGGCACCGATACAGGTACTGGTACGGGTACGGGTACAGGTGCGGACGCGGGCGCGGCGACGGCGGAGCCCGCCGGGAAGGACGTCCCCGGCAGACTGCCCGCGCGAGCGTGGTGGCCCGTGGCCTGGCGCACGGTGAAGGAGTTCCGCGACGACGAACTCGCCGACCGTGCGGCGGCGTTGACCTACTACGGCGTGCTGTCGCTGTTTCCCGCGCTGCTGGTGGTGGTCTCCCTGCTGGGTGTCATGGGGCAACGCGTCACGGACCGACTCCTCACCAGCGTGGGAGACTTGGCACCGGGCCCCGCGCGCGACATCCTGCGTGACGCGGTCGCGCAACTGGGACACAGCGGCGGTACGGGCGGAGTGCTGGCGATCGTCGGGCTGCTGGCGGCGCTGTGGTCCGCGTCGGGGTACGTCGGCGCGTTCATCCGCGCGTCCAACGCGGTGTACGACCTGCCGGAGGGCCGTCCGGTCTGGAAGATCACGCCACTGAGGCTGGCGCTCACCGTCACGCTGATGCTGCTTCTCATCGGGAGCGCGATCATCGTCGTGTTCACCGGACCGCTGGCCGAGCGGGCCGGCACCGCGTTCGGGCTCGGCGACGCCATGATCACGGCGTGGTCGATCGTCAAGTGGCCCGTCCTGCTGCTGTTCGTCGAGCTGATGATCGCGCTGCTGTACTGGGCGGCCCCCAACGTCTCGGCCCGCGGCTTCCGTTGGTCGAGTCCGGGCAGCGTCGTCGCCACCCTGATCTGGCTGGCCGCGTCGGGGGGATTCGCCGTCTACGTGGCCGGCTACGGCTCGTACAACAAGACGTACGGCACGCTTGCGGGCGCGATCATCTTCCTCGTATGGCTCTGGCTCACCAACCTGGCCATCCTCCTCGGCCTCGAGTTCGACGCGGAGCTGGCCCGGCAGCGCGCCATCACCCACGGCCGGCCCCCGACCGAGGAGCCCTACGTCGAACCGCGGGACACCCGCAAGTGGCCCCCGCGTCTGCGGGCTCTGCGCGCGGCCCGGGAGAAGGTGGACACGGGGATCGTGCCGACGCGCACGCGGACCGGCCGGGACACCGGCTGAGCAGTCCGGACCGCCGCCGCACCGATCCCCTCCGACTCCTTCGGCAGTCCACGACGGCGCCCGGTGCGGCAACCCGGAGACCCGCGTCCACGGTGGCAGCCACCACCGCCGTCGCGGCCGCCACCCTCGTCGCCACCGCCACCGCCACCGCCCAAAAGCCGTAGCAATCATTGACGATATTGCGTAGAAGATTTAAGTGGAGCTTCACAATGGAGTGGCCGACACTACGTTCATGACCGCTCCGAGGACCAGTCCCGCCACCGTCACCCCATCCGCCTCCGCCACCTCCTCCGCCTCCCCCACCCCCTCCACGCCTGCCGTCACCTCCACCGACGGCACCCCGCACCCGACGCGGCCCGCGCCTCCCTTCGGCCGCGCCCTCTGCGCGATGGTCACGCCGTTCACGGAGGCGGGCTCGCTGGACGTCGAGGGCGCGCAGCGGCTCGCAGCACTGCTGGTGGCCGAGGGGTGCGACGGGCTGGTGCTCTCCGGGACGACGGGCGAGTCGCCGACCACGACGGACGCCGAGAAGGCCACGCTGGTGCGGGCGGTGCGGGAGGCCGTGGGCGACCGGGTCCCGATCGTGGCGGGAGTGGGGACCGCCGACACCCGGCACACCGTGGAACTGGCCGGCGCGGCCGAGAGGGCGGGCGCGGACGGGCTGTTGGTGGTCGCGCCCTACTACAGCAGGCCTCCACAGGACGCGGTCGAGGCGCACTTCCGGGAGATCGCGGACGCCTCGCGGCTGCCCGTCATGCTGTACGACATCCCGGGACGCACCGGGACCCGCATCGAGCCGGAGACGCTGATCCGGCTCGCGGGACATCCGCGGATCGTGGCGGTGAAGGACTGCGCGTACGACCTGCTCGGTACGCAAAAGGTGCTGGCACGGACGGAGTTGGCGTACTACGCGGGCTGCGACGAGTACGTCCTCGCGCTGTACGCGATCGGCGCGGCCGGATACGTCAGCACGGTGTCCAATGTGGCACCCCGTCAGTTCCGTTCGATCCTCGACGCGTTCGACGCCGGAGACACCGCGGGGGCGGCCCTGGGCCAGCGCCGGGTTCTTCCGCTGGTCGAGTCGATGATGTCGGCCGGCTTGCCCGGCGCGGTCACGGCGAAGGCGTTGCTCAACTCGCTGGGGCGGCCCGCCGGTCCGGTACGGGCACCGCTGCGGCCCGCCGACCGGAAGGCGGTCGACGGGCTGCTGGCGGCGTACGAGACCTCGGTCAGCGCGAGCTGAAGACCGGCGTCCAGCGTCCCGGGTACGCGGCATCGGCCTTACGGAATCCGCTCAGCTGTACGACTCTGTCGGTGCCGATGGTGACGAGCAGCAACTGGTTGTGGAACTCGCCCTTTCCGGAGCACCTCTTCGGGTCGCAGCCCCAGGCGACGAGCCTCTTGTTGTCGGCCCAGGCGAGAAGTTGCTGCACCGGTACGGTGGTGACCCGCCTGCCGGTGTGCGGGTCCAGGATCGCGGCAGCGACCGTGCTGCCGAAGCCCGCGAAGTCACCGGCCGAGAGCTTCCCGTCGGGCGAGAGTCCCGCCGCCACGGAGGGGGAACCCTGCTCGTCCTTCGGCCAGTCGGCCTTGGTGCCGTCCAGGCCGTAGTAGGCGCGGAAGGGCTTCATCACGGAATCCGAGTGGACGAGCGTGCCTTCATGGCTCCAGTCGAAATCCTCGCGGGCGTTGCCGAACCACCCCGTCCCGTCCGTCGAGTACGGCGCCTTGTGCCAGTCCGACCGGCCCGACTCCACGTCCACGACGGTGAATCCGGTACGGCTCGGCACGGGCCCCGGGGTCTTCCTGCCGTCCACGATCTCCGGATGGGCGGCGAGGCGGCGGTCGGGGTTCTTGGCGTAGGTCGTCGCGACGAGCTTCGTGCCGTCCGGGGAGAAGGCGACACTGGCGACGCCCTGGTCCAGTGCGATCCAGCGGTCCACCTTGCCCGTGATCAGGTCGAGCAGTCCGATGCGCCTGGCGGGCAGTTCGCCCTCCAGCACGGCGGCGGTCCGGGAGCCCGGCGCCACATCCAGGAAGGCCCATTCGGTCTTCTCGTACGTGCCCTTTTTCTGGTCGAGAAGCCCGTACACACGCTGGGAGACCATGTCCCCGTCCGGCTGCTTGACCCACTTGGTCACAAAGGCGGACAGCACGGTGTCCCCCGCCGCGATCATGGTCTTCGGCGGCGACTGGTCCGGGTGCCCGATGATGTCGCTCCGGTTCATCTCGCTGGCGGGGCGCACCTCGTGGCCGCCACGGCCGAGGAGGGGCAGGGCCACCGTGAGGGCGACCGCGGCGGCGGTGGCCGCGGCGAGCGACGCGAGCCGGCGCCTCCGGATACGGCGCCGGACGTCCAGGACCCGGTCGACGAGCGACGGAGACGCGTGCGGGGTGTCCGCGGCCTCCTCGCGGAAGGCATCGCGCACCAGTTCTTCGACGTTCACGGACGCACCTCCACGGGTGAGAAGTCACGGGACGACCGCCGCTCGGCCGCGGCGGGGCCCAGCAGCTCCAGCTCCGGAGCGAGGGCGCGCAGCCGGGCCAGCGAGCGGTGCGTCGTGGACCGTACGTCCCCACGGGGCACCCGAGGATCCGGGCCACCTCGGACTCCGGCAGATCCTCGAAGTAGCGCAGCACCAGCATGGTGCGCTGCCTGTCCGTGCGTGAGGCGTGTCCAGGGCCCTGCGCGGGGTGCGAATCTCCCGCGACTCCATGCGGCTTCTGCCGTACGTTGTCGAGGTGAACCGGCCACTGCTGTTCCTCGACGTCGACGGCCCGCTCAATCCGTACGCGGCCCAGAAGGAACGCCGGCCCGCGGGGTACACCACGATCCGGGTCGCTCTGGAGCCCGGCCGGCCGCTGCGCGTCTGGCTCCACCCGGACCACGGCCGCGCGCTCCTGGCCCTCGGCTACGACCTGTGCTGGGCCACCACCTGGATGGGCGCCGCCAACCGCTGGATCGCCCCTGTGATCGGCCTGCCGGAACTACCCTATGTCGACTTCACCGGCGCCCTGTTCGCCGAGCGCCCCGACGGCGTCCACTGGAAGACGGCAAGGATCGTGGCTCACGCCGAGGGCCGCCCGTTCGCCTGGGTGGACGACGAACAGAGCCCGGCCGACGACACGTTCGTGGCCGCTCATCACCCGGCCCCCGCGCTGCTGCACCACGTCGACCCCCGTCTCGGCCTGCGTGAGCCCGACTTCGAGGCCCTGGCGGAGTTCGGCACGAGCCTCGGCACATAGGCGAACGCCCTCCCGCCGGAGCGGGAGGGCGGGGACCGTGGCACACGCGGGCCGACCGAACCGTCAGTGGCGGTGACCGCCGTCGTGACTGCTGCTGTGAGCACCGTCGTGACCGCCGCCGTGACCGCCGTAGCCACCATCGTGGTCACCGTCACCGGAGTCGTCACCCGGGCCGACGATCGTCCATGGGCGCATCAGGTCGTCATCCTCGTGTTCGAGGATGTGGCAGTGGTGGACGTACGTCGCCGGGAGCTCGGCGCCGCTGCCCGGAATCCCCCCGATCGTCTCCATCGGCGGGGTGAATTCGTCGACGATGATTCTGGTCACCGTCTCCGGATAGGACTTGAACGTGTCCTTGTACGACCGCGCCTCGTCCGGGTCCGGCGGAATCGGCGGGCCGGTGAGATAGTTCGCCAGCACCGGACGGTCCTCCGGTTTGCGGCCACCGTCGAGCCATTTCTCGTAATCCGCCTGATAGGCGGCCGCGTCGATCGGCTGCCTGTTCAGCACCTGGAAGTTGACGAGGTGAACATGCATCGGGTGGGCGTCGTGGTTGGGGTTGATGTACTCCCAGATCTCCGGCGAGCCCACCTTGATGAAGTCCTCGGACGGCTCCATGAACGGCACCGCGTTGAATGTCATGGTGCCGAAGAGCTTGTGCTGGTAGGTGACCCATTCCCGGCGGCGGATGTGCGGCTTCGGCTCGACGGGTACGACCGCCGGCAGCTGGAGTTTCCTGGGCGGCCTCGTCCTGTCCCCGCCGCCGGACAAGGGCTTGGTGACCTGGAACTGCATGATTTCCGTGATCACCGGCCCTTCGCCCGGCATGCCGGGGAAGTGGACCGGGGCGTTGTAGTTCGTCAGGGTGACGTTCGTGCCCATGGGCATCTTGCTGAAATCGACGATCAGGTCGTACCGCTCGGCCGGCGAGATCAGGAAGTTCAGCATCTGCAACGGGGCACGGAAACCGCCGTCCGTGCCGATGAGCCAGAACGGCAGTGTGGGCTGAGGCAGGACGTCCCTGGGAACCTCGAACGTCAGCCGCCAGAAACGCTCGTTCGAGGCGTTGAGGAGGCGCAGCCGGTAGCGCCGCGGCTCGACGGCCAGGTACGGGTACGCCTTCCCGTTGACGACCGGGGTGTCCTCGCCTTCCCGCATCGTCATCGTGTAGGCGAGCGAACCGTCCGGGTGGAAGGTCCGGTCCTGTAGGACGAGGGGGACCTCGAACTCGCCCTGCGGCAGCCCGAGCCGGTCGTCGGCCGGGTCACCGATCCGGTAGAGGCCGGCCAGACCCGCGTAGACGTTGAGACTCGTCATCCCCATGCCGTGGTCGTGGTACCAGAGCATGCACGAGTGGTCGTGGTTGGTGTAGGCGCAGATCGCCTCGTTGGCTTCGACCCGGCTCGGGTCAAGGGTGGTGTACGCCTCCGCGTGGATTCCGTCCGGGCTGTAGGACTGCAACGGCATACCGTCGGACTGCGGTGCCGTGAAACCGCCGTGCTGGTGCACGACGTTCCACACGTTGACGTTCGACGGGAAGGGCGGTTCGCTCTTGTACGGGGGCGGGGCGGTCGGGGTGAGCTGGGGGTCCCCGCTTCGAATGGCGTCGATCACGAACTGGAACATGTGGGTGGTCGGCAGCTCGTTGCGCCACTTGACGACAGTCGGGCGATCCCTGGTGACGTCGAGGGTCGGGCCCAGATAGCCCATGCCGATCGGCTTGCGGGGATCATGCGGGTTCGTGGCCCAGTAACCCCACGTGGCCGCCGGCGCGAGATCCCGGTGGAAGCGCCATGAGCCCTCCCTCATCGTGACCTCGTAGTAGTCGGCGCCCGGGTAGACGGATCGGTCCGCGATGGCCGTCCTCGGCCGGGGCAGCGGGTCGACGTACTTCGCCAGTGGAGGGGTCTGCGGCACCGAGGTGTCGTCCGCGGCCCCCGTCCCGTGCTCCGGCGACGCGGACGCCCGCGCCTCCAGAACACCCTGCGGAAGCATGACCGCACCGCCCACGGCACCGGCCTTGAGGAATTTCCTTCGCCCGAACATCGTCTGTGCCTCTCCATCGCCTCGCGTAACGCCCAAGGGATACAGGGCCGATTCGGAAGATCGATGCAGCACGCCGGTCCGGCCCGGGAAAGCAACTCATTGAGTCGACCGCAGCATCAATGCGGCAGGCATCGGAATTTGATCGGAATTTACAAATCGAATCATTACCGCATTTCAGAAATGCATATACAACCATCCACCCGGGTAAGGCCAAAACCCGTTCCGCCACCACAAACGAAGCGCGTGCATGCCGTTCTCGCGTCCGAGCGTGAAGCCGCCGATCGCGCGCCGCGGCACCGAGCACGGATCCGGCCTTGGCGCCCAACGCCGAGTCGTGGGGCGCGCGTTCGCCCATTCGCATGGGTTCCGCCGCCTGCGAATCCGCCGGAAGATACGCGACGACATCGACGAGGTCTCCCTCGCCCTCGCCCTCGCCCTCAGGATCATCCGCCGGCGGCGACGGCGCGCTCTGGCGGGCGACGCCAGGAGCTAAGGGCTGTCCCGTAATCCCCGGCGGGCGCACGACGACAGCTACGGCTCCCCCAAGCTCTTCGAGCAGGGGGTACCCCCACGCCGCGTTGTCGGATCGCCCGAATACGCCCGGTATGAGGACGACCCTCCGCCTTGCGATGCACCGCATCTGACGCCGCGCGCTGATCCACCGGGGATTACGGGACAGCCCTTAGTCGGCCGCCGCCAGTCGGTTGAGGACTTCCATCGTGGTGAAGCTCCAGCCGACGAGGCGCGGCCCGCTCCAGTTGATGCCGATCACGAGTCCATCCCGGGCGACATCGGGCAGTTCGCGATCGCGCCAGATGTCCAAGGGCATGGAATCGACGCGTAGCCCATGCCCCCAGATCTTCGCCGCCCTCTGGGCGCGGGCCGAGGTCGACCACCGCGTCGCTCCAGCCACGCTTCGGAGGCCAGCAGCACGAGTAGGACGCATGCGACTAGCGAGACGTAGCCCCACGTCCACCACCGCAGGAAGCCTCCGGGTCCCGAACGTCACCGCGGAACTGATGGCGGTGGTGCATACCGCCACTGCCGCAAAACCAGCACCTAATGGTGTAAATGCCCGACCATCACCATGCCGGCCCCCGCCCACCGGTGCCCGACGTGTCCGAGGCGACTGACACTCCGAGGAGAATCGTGGCAGGGCGTTCATAGCGCGGGCCAGCTCACGGCAGACCTCTCCACCACGGGTCGATGTCGCCCAGCGGCTCGCCGACCGCGGCATCACCGAGCTGTCCGCGGCCACCCAGGGCGATCTGTCCGAGTTCACCGACATTCGCGACCTAACGACCAGAACCTCCGGCTGTGTGTACTAGGATCCGCCGCGAGCATCACTCGATCGACCGTCGCTCACCCAATCGACAGGAGGCCCGATGATCGGCGTGCTGGTGACTTTCACGCAGCCCGAAAAGTTCGATCGCTCAACCATCGCAAAGATTGCCGACGAACTCCGAGGACCGTTCGAAGGCATGGCCGGCCTTCGCTTCAAGAGCTTCACGCTCGGCGAAGACGGCGTTCAGGCAAGGAACTTCTACGTGTGGGATGACGAGGAGAAAGCCCGTGCCTTCTTCACGGAGGAGATCGTCGCCAAGGTGACGGGGATCTATGGCGTCCCGCCCAAAATCGAATACCTCGACATCGTGGGGTTCGTCGACAACTCTGGCACCTGATCCTCAAGGACGCTGTCGCACAAACCCCTGCCGTCCGGGCCGCTTTGGATCATCGGGGCGGGTCACAGAACTTCCTATGACGCGTCTGAGCCGTGGGGGCTTGCTCTGGTTGACGGCGGACAGCGCGGCTCAGGCCGCTGGGGGTGCAGCGCGGCACGCGCGCCAGTGGTGTCGGCTGACTCGCCGTCGTGGCTGACTGTCGTCGGCGGGGGTCCAGACAGGGCGTATCAAAGAGGTGCCGGCGGTCGAGTGCGCAAAAGCTGGGCCGTCCGACGTCGCTCGACAGCGGCCAAGGACGACCAACGACGACCACCAGGCGCCCGGACCCCACCGCCCCTGAGCAGCGAAAATGCAGGTCCCCAAGATCCCCGGCAAGACCCAGGGCAAGAGGAGGCCGAGGCCCCACCGGCAAATCGGCTGGCCAGGACGTCTCATCGCCTTCACGATGAGCGCATGGATCGGTTGCAGCAGCGCGCTTGGCAGTACGTAGCGGAGGTACTCCCGCCCGAGGAACTCCCGATGCTCGCTGCTCATGCGCTCGTCGACGGGCATGATTCCCCCGCCTTGCGCGAGCTGGCCGGACTGTCGCGCAGGAGCGACGCGACAGAGATCCGTGAGCTGTACGTCCAGGCCCTGCACGAACTCGGCGTACCGCTTCCCGACGAAGAGGCGGCCGGCCGACGCCTCCTCGCGAGCCTCGCGTTCGGCCTCGCGAGAGGCGAGCTGAGCCCCAAGGACGTGGCTGACCGGTTGTCGATGACGGTCGCAGCCGGCACCCAGGAGGAAACACGGTTTCTCTCCGTCGCAGCGGACTACAGTGAATGGATAGGCCCCGGCGAGCTCTCAAGATGGGAGCACGACCTGAGAAGCGCGGCCCACTCGTTGACCTCCTCCAACGCCCTCGGCGCCGACATTGACATGTCGAGTCCGCGGCGCGACTGACTCACCCGCCTGAACGTACTCCCGTGCCAATCCCGTGCCAGATGCTGCGGGGAACCACGGGGAACACCGGTGACCCCACCCAGCACGCCCTCGGCCATGACGCCGCTCCGCAGCAGGCCAGCAAGCCTCTCGACGGTGCAGGACCTTAGCTTCCCAAGCTGAGATCACGTCAGGGCACCGCAGTTGGTCTACCTAAGGGCTGTCCCGTAATCCCCGGTGGACCAGCGCGCGGCGTCAGATGCGGTGCATCGCAAGGCGGAGGGTCGTCCTCATACCGGGCGTATTCGGGCGATCCGACAACGCGGCGTGGGGGTACCCCCTGCTCGAAGAGCTTGGGGGAGCCGTAGCTGTCGTCGTGCGCCCGCCGGGGACTACGGGACAGCCCTTAGGCCCGGGCTCCGTCATGGACGATGACCGCATGCAGTGCTTCAACGGGGCGGGTCGGCTCGCGATCTTCATTGGCACGGAGGCAGAGACGCCATGAGTTGGATGGACACGCTCAGGCAGCTCATGCCCTCCCGTCCGGGAGCAGGAGACGCCGTCGACTGGACCGCGGAGGCGTACACAGCAGCTCTGCCAGGTCGCCGGGCCAGGCGGCAACACCAGCCGCAAGAGCCCGGATCGAACTTACGAGGCACCTGTCTCCCCCGACGCACGAGCGCCCTCCCGGGCCGTCCTGGGGCCATGGAAGGGCGCTCGATGGTGACCAGCGTCGACAACTGCCGACAGCTCGGCAGCAGTTCAGGGCGATGATCCGGTTGGAGGCCTCAAGTCACGGCCCCCGAAGGTCAGTTGTGGCTGTGCAGGACCTCGTTCAGGCCGCCCCAGACCGCGTTGTTCGGGCGGGCCTCGACGGTTCCGGTGACCGAGTTGCGGCGGAAGAGGATGTTCGAAGCCCCGGACAGTTCCCGGGCCTTGACGACGTCACCGTCGGGCATCGTCACGCGCGTCCCGGCGGTGACGTACAGCCCGGCCTCGACCACGCACTCGTCGCCGAGTGCGATGCCGACGCCCGCCTCCGCGCCGACGAGGCAGCGCTCGCCGATGGTGATGCGGACGTTGCCGCCGCCGGAGAGGGTGCCCATGGTGGACGCGCCGCCGCCGATGTCCGAGCCGTCGCCGACGACGACACCGGCGGAGATACGACCCTCGACCATGGAGGTGCCGAGCGTGCCGGCGTTGAAGTTCACGAAGCCCTCGTGCATGACGGTCGTGCCCTCGGCGAGGTGCGCGCCGAGGCGGACCCGGTCGGCGTCGGCGATACGGACGCCCTTGGGCGCGACGTAGTCCGTCATGCGCGGGAACTTGTCGATGGAGGTCACCTGGAGGTGCAGGCCCGCGGCGCGCGCGTTCAGCCGGACCTTCTCGATGTCGTCGACGGCGACCGGGCCGAGCGAGGTCCAGGCGACGTTGGCGAGCAGCCCGAACAGGCCGTCCAGGTTCTGGCCGTGCGGCTTGACCAGGCGGTGCGAGAGGAGGTGCAGGCGCAGGTAGGCGTCGTGCGCGTCGAGCGGCTTGTCGTCCAGCGACGCGATGACCGTACGGACCGCGACCACCTCGACGCCACGGCGGGCGTCGGGGCCGATGGCCTGCGCGGCTCCCTCGCCGAGCAGTTCCACGGCCCGCTCGGCGGACAGCCGCTCGGTGCCGGACGGGCCGGGGCCCTCGCCGGTCGCGGCGGACAGTTCGGGGGCGGGGAACCAGGTGTCGAGAACAGTGCCGTCGGCGGCGAGGGTGGCGAGCCCGGCGGCGACGGCGCCGGTGGTACGAGAAGCAGTCGTGTCGGTCATGAGTGCAACCTAACTTGACGGGGGCCGCGCGGGCGAACCGCTACGCGGGGCGTCTCGCCGACCGGGCACCGGGTCACCGCGCCGGGTCCGCCGCCGGTCGGTCCGGATTGCCGCCGGCCACCCCACGGAGTCCCGCGCCGGCGCCCCCGCCGTCCCGCAGGACCCGCTCCAACACCTCCCGTGCGTACCCCTCGTCGTACGAGGTCCCCGTCAGCAGGACCTGGAGACAGATCCCGTCCAGCAGGGCGACGAGCGCCCGTGCGGTGACCGGGTCCGTGCGACGGGTCAGCGGTCCGACGAGGCTGTCGATCCACTCGGCGGCCACCGGGCGCAGCGCGGGTCTGCGCAGGGCGGCGAGGTAGAGCTCGTACTCCAGCTCCACCCCCGTGCGGTCGCCGGCCAGCCATTCGCCGATGAGTCCGGCGAGTTCGGCGGCCAGGTCCGCGCGGGTGTCCTCCAGGGTGCCGCGCGCGGCGAGCACCTTGGCGAAGCCCTCGTTCGCCTGGCGAAGAGCGGCGACCATGAGCTCGTCGAGGGTCTTGAAGTGGTACGTGGTGGAGCCGAGCGGCACATCGGCCTCGGCCGCGACGGAGCGGTGGCTGAGTCCGGCGATGCCCTTGGCGCCGACGACACGGATCGCCGCGTCGATGATCCGCTGGCGCCGCTCGGGGTCGTACCGCCGCGTCTTCACGGTCCGCCGTCCGGGGCGCAGGACCGGGCCATCAGTGCGCCCCGCCCAGGTTCAGCACGACGACTCCGCCGATGATCAGGACGATCCCGGCGGCCTTCGCCGCCGTGAGCCCCTCGCCGAGGAACAGCATGCCGATCGCGGCGATGGCGGCGGTGCCGACGCCGGCCCAGATCGCGTAGGCCGTGCCGACCGAGACGGTCTTCAGGGTCTGCGCCAGCAGCGCGAAGGCGACGACGTAGCCGAGGACTGTCAGCAGGGAGGGCCACAGCCTGCTGAAGCCCTCCGTGTACTTCATCGCGGTGGTCGCGCCGACCTCCGCCGCGATGGCACCGGCGAGCAGTACGTATCCCATGCGTACGACTGTACACATGGAGCACCCGCGATGGGTACAGGTGTACGCATCCCAGGTGTCCGGTTGTCCGTGTACGGATCCCGTATATGCCGTGGGCATCGTGCGCCCCAGCGGATATCGTTCGCGATCACAAGGGGGCCGGAGTCGAACAGACTCCCGACAACAGGAGCGCGTGGGGCATGTCGGACAGTTCTGGGTGGGGACCGTCGGGACCGGGACCGCACTGGGGCCCTCCGGGCGGCTGGGGCTGGATGCCGCCGCCACCGCCCAAGCCGGGCGTGATCCCCCTGGCCCCGCTCGGCGTGGACCACATCCTCGGTGGCGCCTTCGTCACGATGCGCCGCTACGTGAAGCCGCTGTTCGGGCTCGCACTGCTGTGCGTCCTGGCCCTGGCGGCCCTGACGATCGGCCTGGAAGTCCTCGCCTACTACTCGACCAGGGACCAGCTGCACCGCATGACCGCGGCCCCCCGGTCCATCCACTGGACCGACCTGCGCGCCGTCCTGATCGCGTTCGGCTCCGTGTGGGTCGTGGGCATGCTGGTCTCGCTGGTGGCGAGCTCCTTCGTCCAGGCCTCGTCCGCGGCGACCCTGCACGACGCCGTACTGGGGCGGCGGGCGCCCCTCGGTGCCGTCTGGAAGCGTGCCTGGTCGCGCACCCCGGCCGTGCTCGGGGTGACACTGCTGCTGGGCCTGTTCCTGGCGATCCCGATCGCGCTGTTCGCCTTGATGTTCTTCGGGCTGATGCTGACCACGGTCAGGAACGGCGAGCCGTTCATGCCGCCCGGTCTCGCCTTCCTGCTCCTGCTGCTCGCCGTACCGCTGACGGTCTGGCTGCTCGTCCGGTTCAGCTTCGCCCCGGCCGCCGCCGTGCTGGAGGGCGCGTCCCCGGTGACGGCGCTGCGCCGGTCGGCGCGGTTGGTACGCGGTGCGTGGTGGCGCACGTTCGGCATCACCCTGCTGGGCGGCCTGATCGCGTTCATCGTCTCCATCGTGATCAATGTGCCGTTCAGGTTCGCCATGCCGACCCCGCAGCCGTACACCCCCGGGACACAGGCGTCCGTGAACATGGCGGAGGTCTACGTCCAGATGCTGCCGGACCTGGGACCGGCCCTGGTGCTCTCGGCGATCGCGGGTCTCTTCGCCCAGCTGTTCTTCATGGTGTTCATGCCCCTGGTGAGCAGCCTGCTGTACATCGACCAGCGCATCCGCAGGGAAGGCCTGGCGGATGTACTGCTGCGCGCGGCCGCTGTCACGGACATACCCGGGGGACCTGACACATCCGGGGGACCCGCCGCACCCGGCGGGCCGCAGGCACCAGGCGGGCCGGGAACTCCCGGCTCAGTCGAGTAGCGACTTCTTCGGCCGCAGCACACAGAACTCGTTGCCCTCGGGGTCGGCGAGGACGGTCCAGGTGACGTCCTCGCCCTGCCCCACGTCGGCCCGGCGCGCCCCGAGGGCGAGGATCCGCTCGACCTCGGCCGCCCGGTCGTCCGGCGCGAGATCGATGTGGAGACGGTTCTTGACGGTCTTTCGCTCGCCCGCGGGTACGAAGCAGATTCCGGGGAGCGCGTGCGCGCCCGAGCCGATGACGATCTCGTTCTCGTCCTCGAACAGCACCTGCCAGTCCAGGACTTGGCACCAGAAGCGGGCGAGCGCCGGCAGGTCGTGGGCGTCGATGACCAGTTGGTAGAGGGAGACAGCCATGAACGGCAGTCTCTCCCGGCGGCGGAGACTCCGCCACGGGACACACCGGTGAGCACACCCCGGCGGGTGTTCTCGCTCGGCCGCCGCCGGCCCTCACCCGGACGAGCCCCTCTCCCCCGCCCAACTCCCGTGGCTCTGTGCGTGATTGCCCGAAAAGAGCCGTCCGTAATTTCCTGGCCACTACGAGGAACGACCGCTCGGTAGTCACCGGTTCCACTACTGTTTCACCAGCCGCACACCGGGTCTCCATGGCCGCCCCGCTCCGTGTGCCGCACGCATTCCGCACCTTCCGCTTCGCCCCCCCTCACGCGCTCGCCCTCCCCCGCTTAGGAACGCGTATGCCAGAAGTGACACCCGGATCCGGCTCCGACGGATCCACCCCCTCCAGGGAGATCGTGCCCTGGCGCCCCACACCGCGCGGCGCGCCCTACCCGGTGCCGGCCGACCTCGTCCCCGCGTCTTCGGCACCCTGGGAGGCGGTCCGGGCGGACGACGAGGACAGGCTGCCGGGAACACGGCGGCTCTGGCTCGCCGGTGGGCTCGCGATGGCCGTCTCCATCGCCGTCATAGCCGTGATCTCCGTGCAGGCACGCCCCTCTGACGCCTCATCACATCAGGCGGACAACAGGACCACGGCCGACACGGCGAACCCCTTCCTGCTCGGCGCCCCCGTCGCTCCCGCAGGAGGGACCACGGCTCCGGCCGGAAAGGACGCGCTGTCCTCACCGGGAAGTTCACGCTCGGCATCACCGGATTCCGCTTCGCGCAGCTCAACTTCGCCGGAGCCGTCCGGCAAGGGCTCCGACGGCCGGCCCGCCCCCGGGAAGTCGGCGCCGGCCGCCTCCGGCACCGCTTCCGCACCCCGGCCGGCCTCGCGGCTGAAGTCCGTCCAGGCGGTCAACTACCCGGACCGCTACTGGCATCTGAGCGGCGGTCAGGTCCGGCTCGACCCGGTGAGCTCGTCCAGTCCGGCCGCGACCCGGAGGGCCGCCAGCTTCAAGGTGGTCCCGGGACTGGCGAAGTCCTCCTGCTACTCCTTCGCCACCGTCGACGGCTCGTATCTGCGCCACCGTGACTTCGTCCTGCACGCGGACCGCGACGACGGCTCCTCCCTCTTCCGGGAGGACGCCACGTTCTGTCCGCGGGACTCCTCCCGCTCGGGCGCCGTCACGCTGGAGTCGGTCAACTACCCGGGCCGTTTCCTGCGCCACCGCAACTTCCAGCTCGTCCTCGGGCGTTACGAGCGCGACCGGCTCTACGGGGAGGACTCGGCGTTCCGGCTGGTGGGAGGCCTGGCCTGAGACCGGGCCGTCTCCCGAGGGAAACGCGACGGGGCGGCACCCGAAGGTGCCGCCCCGTGCGAGGTACTCGGGAGCCGGAGCTCCGGAGCGAGGACTCAGACGTTGAAGCCGAGCGCCCGAAGCTGCTCGCGGCCGTCGTCCGTGATCTTGTCCGGGCCCCACGGCGGCATCCAGACCCAGTTGATGCGCAGTTCGTTGACGAGGCCGTCCGTGGCGGACTTGGCCTGGTCCTCGATGACGTCGGTGAGCGGACAGGCCGCGGACGTCAGGGTCATGTCGATCGTCGCGATGTTCGCGTCGTCGATGTGAACGCCGTAGATGAGGCCGAGGTTGACGACGTCGATGCCCAGCTCGGGGTCGACGACGTCGTAGAGGGCCTCGCGGACCTCTTCCTCCGACGCGGGCTTCGTCGTCAGGTTCCCGCCCGGTGCCGCGGCGGTATCGCCCGGCGCCACCGCGGTCTGCTGCGATGCCACAGCGGACTCGTCCGGCGTCACCGCGGTCTCGTCCGATGTCACAGTGTTCTCGCTCATGCCGTCTTCCTCTCGGCGCTCTCGCCCAGAACCTGGGCCGTCGCGTCCTTCCACGCCATCCAGCTGAGGAGGGCGCACTTGACCCGGGCCGGGTACTTGGAGACACCGGCGAACGCGACCGCGTCCTCCAGCACCTCCTCCATCGCGTCGTCGGGCTCGATCCGGCCCTTGGACTGCATCAGTTCCAGGAAGGTCTCCTGGATCTTCTGCGCGTCGGACACGTCCTTGCCGACCAGGAGGTCGTTCAGTACGGAGGCCGAGGCCTGGCTGATCGAGCAGCCCTGGCCCTCGTACGAGATGTCCTCGATCCGCTCGCCGTCGTACTTCACACGCAGGGTGATCTCGTCACCGCACGTGGGATTGACGTGGTGCACCTCGGCGTCGCCGTCCCGGAGACCGCGCCCGTGCGGGTGCTTGTAGTGGTCCAGGATGACTTCCTGGTACATCGAATCCAGCTTCACGTTCCCAGCCAGCCCCTCAGCCGAAGAAGTTCCGTACGTGCTCCAGGCCGTCGACCAGAGCGTCGATCTCGGACGGCGTGGAGTACAGATAGAACGACGCCCGCGTGGTCGCAGGAATTCCGTACCGCAGGCAGACCGGACGGGCACAGTGGTGACCGACCCGGACCGCGATGCCCTGCTCGTCGAGAACCTGGCCCACGTCGTGCGGGTGGATGTCGCCCAGCGTGAACGAGATCGCCGCCCCGCGGTCCTCGGCCGTGCTGGGGCCGATGATCCTCAGGTCGGGGACCTCCGCGAGCCGCTTCACCGCGTACTCGGTGAGCGCGTGCTCGTGGGCGAGGATCTTGTCCATGCCGATCGCGGAGAGATAGTCGATCGCCGCGCCCAGACCGACCGCCTGCGCGATCGGCGGGGTGCCCGCCTCGAACTTGTGCGGCGCCGGCGCGTACGTCGACGAGTGCATCGACACGGTCTCGATCATCTCGCCGCCGCCGAGGAACGGCGGGAGGTCCTCCAGGAGTTCCTGGCGGCCCCAGAGGATGCCGATACCCGTCGGACCGCACATCTTGTGGCCGGTGAAGGCCACGAAGTCGGCCTGGAGGGCCTGGACGTCGAGCGGCATGTGCGGCGCGGCCTGCGACGCGTCGATCAGGACCAGGGCGCCGACCTCCTGGGCGCGGCGCACTATCGCCTCGACCGGGTTCACGGTGCCCAGGATGTTCGACACCAGCACGAAGGAGACGATCTTCGTCTTCTCCGTGATGATCTCGTCGATGTTCGACAGGTCGAGACGGCCGTCGTCGGTGAGGCCGAACCACTTCAGCTTCGCGCCGGTGCGCTGCGAGAGCAGCTGCCACGGAACGATGTTGGAGTGGTGCTCCATCTCCGTGATGACGATCTCGGTCTCGTGGTCCACGCGGTAGGGCTCGTCGGCCCAGCCCAGCATGTTCGCCACGAGGTTGAGCGACTCGGAGGCGTTCTTGGTGAAGATCACCTCGTCGCGGCTCGGCGCGTTGATGAACGCGGCGACCTTGTCGCGCGCGCCCTCGTACAGCGCCGTGGCCTCCTCGGCGAGCACATGCACACCGCGGTGGACGTTGGCGTTGTAGCGCTCGTAATAGCCACTGAGGGCGTCCAGTACCTGGCGCGGCTTCTGCGAGGTCGCCGCGTTGTCCAGGTACACCAGCTTCTTACCGTCGTGGACCTGGCGGTCCAGGATGGGGAAGTCCTTGCGGATCGCCTCGGTGTCGAGGAGGCCCGGCAGCTGCGTCACGCTGATACGCCACCCTTCGCGTAGGACTCGTAGCCCTCGTTCTCCAGCTTGTCCGCGAGCTCGGCGCCGCCGGACTCGACGATGCGGCCGCCGGAGAAGACGTGGACGAAGTCGGGCTTGATGTAGCGCAGGATGCGCGTGTAGTGGGTGATGAGCAGGGTGCCCACCTCACCGGTCTCGCGGACGCGGTTGACGCCCTCGGAGACGACGCGCAGGGCGTCGACGTCCAGGCCGGAGTCGGTCTCGTCGAGGATCGCGATCTTCGGCTTGAGCAGTTCGAGCTGAAGGATCTCGTGGCGCTTCTTCTCACCGCCGGAGAAGCCCTCGTTGACGTTGCGCTCGGCGAAGGAGGGGTCCATGGAGAGGCGCTCCATGGTCTCCTTGACCTCCTTCACCCACAACCGCAGCTTGGGGGCCTCGCCGCGGACGGCGGTGGCGGAGGTGCGCAGGAAGTTGGAGACCGAGACGCCGGGGATCTCGACCGGGTACTGCATCGCCAGGAACAGGCCCGCGCGGGCGCGCTCGTCGACGGACATCTCCAGGACGTCCTCGCCGTCGAGGGTGACGGTGCCGCCGGTGATCGTGTACTTCGGGTGGCCCGCGAGCGAGTAGGCGAGGGTCGACTTGCCCGAGCCGTTGGGGCCCATGATGGCGTGCGTCTCGCCCTGCTTCACGGTCAGGTCGACGCCCTTGAGGATCTCCTTCGTGGCGTTGTCGGCCTCGACGGTGACGTGCAGGTCGTGGATTTCAAGCGTTGCCATGGGTGCCTCAGGACTCCTGGTTGAGGGAGACGAGCACGTCGTCCCCTTCGATCTGAACGGGGTATACGGGGACGGGGCGCGTCGCGGGAAGGCCGGACGGCTTGCCGGTGCGGAGGTCGAACGCGGAGCCGTGCAGCCAGCATTCGATCTGACAGTCCTCCACCTCGCCCTCGGAGAGTGAGACGTTCGCGTGCGAGCAGATGTCGTTGATCGCGAACACCTCCCCCTCGGTCCTCACGACCGAGACCGGCGTGCCGTCGAGTTCCACCCGCTTCGGGGTGTTCTCCTCCAGCTCGCTCAGCCCACAGACGCGCACGAAGGTGCCGGGCATCAGAGCGACGCCTCCAGCTCCTCGTCGATCTTCACGAGAAGGCGCTCTTCGATGTCGTCGACACCGATCTTCTGGACCAGTTCGGCGAAGAAGCCGCGCACCACCAGACGGCGGGCCTCGCCGGCCGGGATGCCGCGGGCCATCAGGTAGAAGAGCTGCTCGTCGTCGAAGCGGCCGGTGGCGGAGGCGTGGCCGGCGCCGACGATCTCGCCGGTCTCGATCTCCAGGTTCGGCACGGAGTCGACGCGGGCACCGTCGGTCAGAACCAGGTTGCGGTTCATCTCGTAGGTGTCCGTGCCCTCGGCCTTGGCCTCGATGAGGACGTCGCCGATCCAGACCGCGTGCGCGCCCTCGCCCTGGAGCGCGCCCTTGTACATGACGTTGGACTTGCAGTGCGGGGTGTTGTGGTCGACCAGGAGACGGTGCTCCTGGTGCTGGCCGGCGTCCGTGAAGTACAGGCCGAACAGCTCGGCCTCGCCGCCGGTGCCCGCGTAGGCGACCCTCGGGTGCAGGCGCACGACGTCGCCACCGAAGGTGACCACGAAGGACTTGAAGGTGGCGTCGCGGCCGATCAGCGCGTTGTGCTGGCCGACGTGGACGGCCGTGTCGTCCCAGTCATGGACGGAGACGACGGTCAGCTTGGCGCCGTCGCCGAGGACGTAGTCGACGTTGGCGGCGAGGACCGCGTCACCGGTGTGGTCGATGACGACGACGGCCTCGGCGAAGGCTCCCAGTTCGATGATCTGGTGGCCGTAGGCGATACCGCCCTCGCCGTGCACGGCGATCCGGATGGGCTCGGTGAGCACCGCGTCCTTGGGGACGGTGACGACACCGGCCTTCTCGAACGCCGAGAACGCCTGCGCGGCGACGCGGTCGACCGGGGTGCCGGCCTTTCCGACGCGCGCGTCGTCCCGGGCGACCGTCTCGACGGTGACGCCCTCGGGGGCGCTCACGTCGATCCGTACGCCTCCGCCGGTCGCGACGGCGGTGCCGTCGTGCAGCCCGCGCAGGCGCTCCAGCGGGGTGAACCGCCATTCCTCCTCGCGGCCGTGGGGGACGGGGAAGTCCGCCACGTCGAAGGACGGAGGCGCGCTCATGCGCGTGGCGACGGTCGACTCGGCGGCCACCGCGATCTGGCCCGCGGTGGTCGAGCCCAACGGTGGGGGTCCCCCCTGTCCGAGCGCAGTCGAGGACTTGGGGGAGTTCTGAGCCTCAGCCATGGCTGTCGGTCTGCTCGCTTTCTTACGTGAGTGGCGTGACGGGGGCGGTGTTCGGCGTCAGCCGACCGCGCCCTCCATCTGGAGCTCGATCAGCCGGTTGAGCTCGAGGGCGTATTCCATGGGCAGTTCCTTGGCGATCGGCTCGACGAAGCCGCGCACGATCATCGCCATCGCCTCGAACTCCGTCAGACCGCGGCTCATCAGGTAGAAGAGCTGGTCCTCGGAGACCTTGGAGACGGTCGCCTCGTGGCCCATGGACACGTCGTCCTCGCGGACGTCGACGTACGGGTACGTGTCCGAGCGGGAGATGGTGTCGACGAGCAGCGCGTCGCACAGGACGTTCGACTTGGAGCCGTGGGCGCCCTCGCCGATCTCGACGAGACCGCGGTAGGACGTACGGCCGCCACCGCGCGCCACGGACTTCGACACGATGTTCGAGGAGGTGTTCGGCGCCATGTGGACCATCTTGGAGCCGGCGTCCTGGTGCTGCCCCTCGCCCGCGAAGGCGATGGACAGGGTCTCGCCCTTGGCGTGCTCGCCCATCAGGTAGACGGCCGGGTACTTCATGGTGACCTTGGAACCGATGTTGCCGTCGATCCACTCCATGGTCGCGCCCTCGTACGCCACGGCGCGCTTGGTGACCAGGTTGTAGACGTTGTTCGACCAGTTCTGGATCGTCGTGTAGCGGCAGCGGCCGCCCTTCTTCACGATGATCTCGACCACCGCGGAGTGCAGGGAGTCCGAGGAGTAGATCGGAGCCGTGCAGCCCTCGACGTAGTGCACGTAGGCGCCCTCGTCGACGATGATCAGGGTCCGCTCGAACTGGCCCATGTTCTCCGTGTTGATACGGAAGTAGGCCTGGAGCGGAATCTCGACGTGCACACCCTTCGGCACGTAGATGAACGAGCCGCCGGACCACACCGCGGAGTTCAGCGACGCGAACTTGTTGTCGCCCACCGGGATGACGGTGCCGAAGTACTCCTTGAAGAGCTCAGGGTGCTCCTTCAGCGCCGTGTCGGTGTCCATGAAGATGACACCCTGCGCTTCGAGCTCTTCGTTGATCTGGTGGTAGACGACCTCGGACTCGTACTGGGCCGCGACGCCGGCGACGAGGCGCTGCTTCTCCGCCTCCGGGATGCCGAGCCTGTCGTACGTGTTCTTGATGTCCTCGGGCAGGTCCTCCCAGGACTCCGCCTGCTTCTCCGTGGAACGCACGAAGTACTTGATGTTGTCGAAGTCGATGCCCGACAGGTCGGATCCCCAGTTGGGCATGGGCTTCTTCGCGAAGAGACGCAGGCCCTTGAGACGGAGCTTGGTCATCCACTCCGGCTCGTTCTTCTTCGCGGAGATGTCGCGGACGACGTCTTCGTTGATACCGCGCTTGGCAGAGGCACCGGCCGTGTCGGAGTCGGCCCAGCCGTATTCGTACTTGCCCAGGCCCTCGAGTTCGGGGTGAGCAGTCTCCGTGGGGAGCGTCATGCGGGGTTCCTCCCGGCCGTGCTTGCGGATGCGTTATGAGTGGCTTGCGAAATCTTGGGGATGAACGTCGTGCACACCCCGTCGCCGTGGGCGATGGTGGCCAGTCGCTGGACATGCGTGCCGAGCAGCTGGGAGAAGAACTCCGTCTCGGCCTCGCACAGCTGCGGGAACCGCTCGGCGACATGCGCGACCGGGCAGTGGTGCTGGCAGAGCTGCTCGCCGACCGGTGCGCTGCGCGCCGTGGCAGCGTATCCGTCGGCACTCAGGGCCTTCGCCAGGGCTTCCGTGCGTTCCTCGGGGGTCGCGGCCTCGATGGCCGCGCGGTACGCCCCGGCCTGCGCGGCGATCCGGGCGCGGGCGAAGGAGAGGATCGCCTCGTCCCCGCCCTCGCGCTCGGCGATCCAGCGCAGTGCGTCCTCGGCGAGCTTGTCGTAGGACTGGTCGAAGGCGTCCCGGCCGCAGTCGGTGAGGGCGAACACCTTGGCGGGACGGCCGCGCGTACGCGCTCCGTAGACCCGCTGCTCACGTGCTTCCACGACGTCGTCGGCGACCAGCGCGTCCAGATGACGGCGTACGGCGGCATGGGTCAGGCCCAGTCGGCCCGCCAGGTCGGCGACGGTCGACGGGCCGTGGTCCAGGATCGACCGCGCGACCCGGTTGCGCGTCGAGCGCTCACCGGTCGCGAGTTCCTCCTGCGGGGCCCCCGCGGGGGTCTCCCGAGCCTCGCCAACGTTTTTCACAACGCCATTGTTGCGTAATTCCTCAGGGCCTGACAAGCCGCGCCCTCCGGGGCGGGCGGTGCGCTGTGTCACTTAGGCATACCTAAGGTGACCTGGGCGAACGATCTTTGATCGATCAATTCGGTGGCGCGCCTGCCGTCCCTCGGGAAGACTGCCGGACCATGCCCACACCCCCTCCGACCGGCCCTCTCGTCACCCGGGACACCCTTGCCGCGGACCTGCGCACGCTCGGAGTACGAGCGGGAGAGACGCTTCTCGCGCACTCCTCGCTCAGCGCCCTCGGCTGGGTCAACGGCGGCCCCGTGGCCGTCGTGCAGGGACTTCTCGACGCCCTCGGCCCGGACGGCACCCTGGTGGTCCCGACGCAGTCAGGCGACCTCTCCGACCCGGCGCTGTGGGGCCGCCCGCCGGTTCCCGAGGAGTGGTGGGCGACCATCCGGGCGACCATGCCCGCCTACGACCCCCGGGTGACGCCGTCCCGGGGTGTCGGCGTGATACCCGAGACGGTCCGCAACTGGCCCGGCGCCCTGCGCAGCGCGCATCCGGAGACCTCGTTCGCGGCCATCGGCCCGGGAGCGGCGACGGTCCTCGCCGGGCACGCGGCCGACTGCCGGCTCGGCGAGCGCAGCCCGCTGGCCCGGCTGGAGGCCGGCGGCGCCCGGGTCCTGCTGCTCGGCGCGGGCTACGACTCCTGCACCAGCTTCCACCTCGCCGAATACCGCATGCCCTCGCCCGTCGTGGAGGTCGGACGCCCGTCCCCGACCGGCTGGGAGAAGGTGCGGGAGGTGTCCATCGACTCCGATCTCTTCGAGGAGCTGGGCTCCGACTTCGAACGGGACCGCCCCGTCGTACGCGGCATCGTGGGCGCGGCCCGGGCGCGGCTCTTCCCGGTGGCCGACGCGGTGGCGTACGCGCAGCGGTGGCTGCCCGTGCACCGGCCGCGGGACCTGGACGTCGAGACCGCCGCCGCCCCCGGCGGTCCGGAGCCGCGGCGACGTCCCTAGAATTGCTCCTCATGCGAAGCGAGCCCGTGGTCCAGGTCCAGGCCCTGGTGAAGCGGTACGGCACGAAGACCGCGGTGGACGGCCTCGACCTGGTGGCCACGGCGGGCATCACCGCCGTACTCGGACCCAACGGCGCGGGCAAGACGACCACGGTCGAGACCTGCGAGGGATACCGGAAGCCGGACTCCGGCACGGTGCGCGTCCTGGGCCTCGACCCGGCGAGACAGTCCGGTGAGCTGCACACCCGCATCGGCGTGATGCTCCAGTCGGGTGGCGTCTACTCGGGCGCCCGCGCGGACGAGATGCTCCGCCATGTCGCGAGACTGCACGCCCATCCCCTGGACGTGGACGCTCTCATCGAGCGGCTCGGCCTGGAGAGCTGCGGCCGCACGACGTACCGGCGGCTGTCGGGCGGCCAGCAGCAGCGCCTCGCGCTCGCCATGGCGGTCGTCGGCCGTCCCGAACTGGTCTTCCTGGACGAGCCGACCGCCGGCCTCGACCCGCAGGCCCGCCACGCCACCTGGGACCTGGTCCGCGACCTCCGCTCCGACGGTGTCTCGGTGATCCTCACCACGCACCACATGGACGAGGCCGAGCAGCTCGCCGACGACGTCGCGATCATCGACGCCGGCCGGGTCGTCGCCCAGGGCTCCCCCGAGGAGCTGTGCCGCGGCGGCGCCGAGAACACCCTGCGCTTCACCGGCCGCCCGGGACTGGATGTGGGCTCGCTGCTGAAGGCCCTCCCCGCGGACTGCACGGCGGCCGAGCTGACACCGGGTGCCTACCGGATCGGCGGCAAGGTCGATCCGCAGCTGCTGGCGACCGTGGCGTCCTGGTGCGCCCAGCACGGTGTGATGCCGGAGAAGATCTCGGTCGAACGCCACACCCTCGAAGACGTCTTCCTGGAACTGACCGGCAAGGAGCTGCGCTCATGAGCCAGGCCCAGCTCGGAACCGACCGGCAAGGAGCCGCGTCCGTGACCACCGGCACGTACACCCCGAAGCCGGGCGCCGCCCCGCTGCCCCGCATGATCCGCGCGCAGGCCGCCCTGGAGACCCGGATGCTGCTGCGCAACGGCGAGCAGCTCCTGCTGACGGTCGTGATCCCGACGCTGCTGCTCGTCCTGTTCAGCTCGGCCGACATCATCGACACCGGTCCGGGCAAGGCGGTCGACTTCCTCGCGCCCGGCATCCTGGCGCTGGCCGTGATGTCGACGGCGTTCACCGGCCAGGCCATCGCCACGGGCTTCGAGCGCCGCTACGGCGTCCTGAAGCGGCTGGCCGCCTCGCCGCTCCCCCGCTGGGGACTGATGGCCGCGAAGACGGCGTCGGTCCTGGTCACCGAGATCCTTCAGGTGATCCTGCTCACCGCGATCGCCTTCGCGCTCGGCTGGTCGCCGCACGGCGGCCCGCTCCCCGTCCTGCTCCTGCTGGTCCTCGGTACCGCGGCCTTCTCCGGGCTTGGCCTGCTCATGGCCGGCACGCTCAAGGCCGAGGCGACGCTGGCCGCCGCCAACCTCGTGTTCCTGCTGTTCCTGGTCGGCGGCGGGGTGATCGTGCCGATGGACAAGTTCCCCGCGGGCGTCCAGGACGTGCTCGGTCTGCTGCCCGTCTCGGCCCTGTCCGACGGGCTGCGGGACGTGCTCCAGCACGGTGCCGGGATGCCCTGGGCCGACCTGGGGATCCTCGCGGTCTGGGCGGTCGTGGGGCTCGGCGCGGCGGGCCGGTTCTTCCGCTGGGAGTGACCGGCTCCGCCACGGGGAGCTGTCGGACCTTCCACCGGGAGTGACCGATACGTCCGTCCGGGGGCGACCCTCGTGAAAGCGTGCACAAGCGGGCCCCTACGATGGTGCGCGTGCAGAACCTGACCCGAGCCGACGCCCTCAGCGCGGTGCGCAACCCGCTCGCCTTCATCGCCGAACGCTGGACCCCGGCCTCCCGGACGGTGCGGCGCGCGGCCCTCGCCGCGCTCGTCATGTCGGTCGTGATCGTGGTCACCGGCGGCGCCGTGCGGCTCACCGGCTCCGGCCTCGGCTGCCCGACCTGGCCCAAGTGCACCGACGACTCGCTCACGGCGACGAGCGCGATGGGCTTCCACGGCGCCATCGAGTTCGGCAACCGCATGCTGACGTACGTGCTGTGCGCCGCCGTCGGGTGGGCGATCGTCGCGGCGCGCTCGCAGAAGCCGTGGCGGCGCGATCTGACCCGCCTCGGCTGGGCCCAGTTCTGGATCGTCATGAGCAACGCGATCCTCGGCGGGATCGTCGTCCTGGTCGGCCTGAACCCGTACACGGTCGCCGCCCACTTCCTGCTCTCCACCGCGCTCATCACCGTCGCCGCGCTCATGTGGCAGCGCACCCGCGAGGGTGACGCGGCACCGCGTCCGCTCGTCGGCAGGTCGGTGCAGCAGCTCGTGTGGTTCCTGGTCGTCGCGGCCGTCCTGCTGATCGCGGTCGGCACGGTCGTCACCGGGGCCGGACCGCACGCGGGCGACTCGAGCGAGGTCGAGCGCATTCCCGTCGGCTGGGAGACCGTGGCCAAGCTGCACGCCGTGCTGGCCTGGATCGTCGTGACGCTGACCTTCGCCCTCTGGTTCGTCCTGAAGGCGGTGGACGCCCCCCAGGGTCCCCTGCGGCGCACCCGCGACCTGTTCCTGATCCTGCTCTCCCAGGGCGTCATCGGCTACGTCCAGTACTTCACCGACCTGCCCGAGGCCCTGGTCGCCCTCCACATGCTCGGCTCCTGCCTGGTGTGGATCGGTGTGCTGCGCGTCCTGCTGGCTCTGCGCGAACGCCCGGACGTCGTGGCGGACCTGCCGGGTCCCGCAACGGAGTCGGCCCTCACGCGCGCGTAGCCCCTCCAGGAGCCCGGTGGCTCCAGGGGGACGGCGCTTCCGCGCGCCCACGCGCTCACTCCAGCCCGTACACCCGCCGGGCGTTCCCCGCCGCGATCAGGGTCGCGACCCGCTGGGCGTCCGCCAGTGACCAGGCCCCTTCGGCGACCCAGTTGCCGAGCACCCGGGCCAGTGCCTCGCGGAAGAGGCGTGCTCCGATCACATGGAGTTCGGGCAGGCACTGGGCCCCGCTGGAGAAGAGGAGCTTGCCGAAGGGGGCCAGCTCCAGTATCTCGGCGAGGACGGCGGCCGACCGCGCGCCGGTGCGCACCAGGGCGGCGCCCAGGTCGGCGTAGACATGTGAGAAGACGCCGGCGAGGTGTGCCGCGTGCCGTTGGTACGGATAGCCGTGCAGCAGGACCAGATCGGTGCCGAGGCCGGCCGTGGCGCGGGCGAAGTCGGTGAGCAGCACGGGGTCGGTGCGGTCGATGCGCTGTCCTGGTTCGCCGAGTCCGGCGTGCAGTTGCAGGGGCAGGCCCGACGCGACCGCGATCCACAGCAGATGGCGGAGCAGGACGGGGTCGGTGAGCGCCCCGCCCACCCGGCGGCCCGCGAGCCAGCGGCCCGCCGCGCCGCGCACCTCCCCGGGTCCGGGCGGTTCGGGCGCGAGGGCCAGACCGTGCCGCGCGCCCGCCACGGAGGTGAAGGCCACGGCGTTCGCGGCGGCCCCGTGGACGGATTCGGCCAGATTGGCGAGAAAGGCCTCGACGGTTCCCGAGGTGTCGGCGACCTGTTCGGCGAGCAGTTCCAGCCGGACGATCTCGTGCGCGCTGGCGGCCCCTGTGGAGGCCATCTCGCCCGGTCCGGTCAGATCGCCGGGCAGCCCGGTGTCGACGAGGTACGTGGTGATACCGCTGCCGCGCAGCAGTCTTCGCCCGGATTCCAGGACCCCGAGTTCGCGGCGCCGGGCCAGATAGCGGGCGGGCGTGCAGTGCGGTTCGAGTCCGAGCAGGGGCGGGCACCAGCGTCGTACGGCGAAGCCCGTCTGGGTGTCGAAGAAGGTGGTGCCCGCGGCCGGCGGTCCCTCGGTCCTGGAGAGGTGGGCCTCGAACGTGCCGAGGCCCAGCTCCGTCCGCAGTACGCCATGGCAGTACTGGTCCACGAGGGACGGCGTTTCGATCATCCGGACTCCCCGCGAATGGACCGTTGCTTTTCAGGTCCTAACGGCTGAGCCGGGTGTCAGGTGTTGGTCGGGCACACCCCGTGCGAACAGCCGACGATTGTCGGCCGTCCGTGCGACGGGTGAGACGTCAGCCGTTCGAGGGACCGCCGAGCTGGATGCCGGCCATGCGCTTCCACTCGTAAGGACCGGTCTTGACCTTGGCCGCGAACTCGCCGTCGAAGGTCTCGTGGACGGTGATCCCGGCCTTCTTCACGGCGTTCTCGGCGATCTCGTAGCTCGTCGCCACGAGGTCGCCCCAGCCGCCGTCCTCACCGACGAGGACGATGCGGGCGCCGCGCTGTCCGATGTACGCGACCTGCGCCTCGGCGCCGCCGTGCGCCTTGGAGAAGGCGGTGATCCGCTGCGCGAGCTTGGCGGCGGCGCGTTCGGCCCTGGGGTCCTGGACGGTGCCGGGGGTCTCGTCGATGTGCTGGGTTTCTGCCATGGCCAGGATGCTACCGACGGGTAGATCAAAGAGCGACGGGAGGGGTGCGTGGCCTTGGCCACGCACCCCTCCCGTCCACGTCTCCCTGGACCGCCGGGCCGCCGAACCCGGGCTCCGGGCAGGTGGTCTAGCGGAGGAAGGGGTCCACCGCGACGGCCACGAAGAGGATCGACACGTAGGTGATCGACCAGTGGAACAGCCGCATCTCCTTCAGCTTGCCGCCGGACACCTCGGCCTTGGCGCGGTTCTGAAGACCGTGCGCCTCCCACAGCCAGAACCCGCCCGCGCCAAGCGCGACCACGGTGTAGAACCAGCCCGTGTAGCCGAGCGGGGTGAGCAGCAGCGAGACCGCGACCATCACCCAGCTGTAGATGACGATCTGGCGGGCGACGACCTTGTTGCTCGCGACCACCGGCAGCATCGGCACGCCCACGCGCGCGTAGTCGTCGCGCACCTTCATGGACAGCGGCCAGTAGTGCGGGGGCGTCCAGAAGAACATGACGAGGAAGAGGATGACCGGCGCCCACGACATGGAGTTCGTGACGGACGACCAGCCGATGAGCACGGGCAGACAGCCGGCGATGCCGCCCCACACGATGTTCTGCGAGGTACGCCGTTTGAGGATCATCGTGTAGACGACGACGTAGAAGAGGAGCGCTCCGAGCGACAGCCAGGCCGACAGCCAGTTGACGGCGAGACCGAACAGCAGGGTCGACACGACCGCGAGCGTGATGCCGAAGGCGAGGCACTCACGGGGGCTGACCATGCCGGTGACGAGGGGGCGCTGCGAGGTGCGCTCCATGAGGGCGTCGATGTCGCGGTCGATATACATGTTCAGCGCGTTGGCGCCGCCCGCGGACAGAAAGCCGCCGAGGCAGGTGAGGAGCACCAGCTTCAGGTCGGGCACGCCCTGCTGGGCCAGGAACATCACCGGAACGGTGGTGATCAGCAGCAGTTCGATGATCCGCGGCTTGGTCAGCGCCACGAACGCCTTGACACGGGCCCCGAACGGCCGCTGGCCCCGGCTGCTGCTCGTCCCGAGCACACCGGCTGGACGGGATTCGACGGCCGTCACGCACACCCCTGACAGAGACATCCCAGCGGGCCCCGGAATGAATTCCCCGCGAAGGCCCGCGCGTACCACGCCACTGTAGACGTTGCCCAGACCCCGGCATTCGCGGGGGTGCGCCCGTGTTGGGGAGTGCGGCCGGAAGAGCTGATCGAGACTCGATTGAGCACTCGGACGAGCGGCTCCGTATTCATGTGCCGAACACGGAACGACCTAGTCGGGAGGCGGATCCCGACGAGTCCCGGCAGTCTGGAATGACTCGAAAAAACGCGCGTACTCACGGGGGTAGGCTCGACAACGGCCGGGGCGCCCAGTGCACCGGCATTTCGACATGTGTGACATGTGGAGAGGAGCCCTGACCCAGGGTGAGCACCAAGCCGACCACCACAGACCTCGAGTGGACCGAGCTGGACCAGCGGGCCGTGGACACCGCCCGCGTCCTGGCCGCCGATGCCGTACAGAAGGTCGGCAACGGCCATCCCGGTACGGCCATGAGCCTGGCGCCCGCCGCCTACACCCTCTTCCAGAAGGTGATGCGGCACGACCCGGCGGACCCCGACTGGGTTGGACGCGACCGCTTCGTGCTGTCCGCCGGCCATTCGTCCCTGACCCTCTACACCCAGCTCTACCTGGCCGGGTTCGGCCTGGAGCTGGACGACCTGGAGTCCTTCAGGACCTGGGGCAGCAGGACCCCCGGACACCCCGAGTACGGTCACACGCCGGGTGTGGAGACCACGACCGGTCCGCTCGGCCAGGGTGTCGCCAACGCGGTCGGCATGGCGATGGCCGCCCGCTACGAGCGCGGCCTGTTCGACCCGGACGCGCCCCAGGGCGAGTCCCCGTTCGACCACTTCATCTACGCGATCGCCGGTGACGGCTGCCTCCAGGAGGGCATCTCCGCGGAGGCGTCCTCCATGGCCGGGCACCAGAAGCTCGGCAACCTCGTCCTCCTCTGGGACGACAACCACATCTCGATCGAGGGCGACACGGAGACCGCGGTCTCCGAGGACACCGTCAAGCGTTACGAGGCGTACGGCTGGCACGTGCAGCGGATCGCCCCGAAGCCGGACGGCGACCTCGACCCGCACGCCATCTACAACGCCATCGAGGCCGCGAAGAAGGTGACGGACAAGCCGTCGTTCATCGCGATGCGCTCGATCATCGCCTGGCCCGCCCCGAACGCGCAGAACACCGAGGCCGCGCACGGCTCGGCGCTCGGCCACGACGAGGTCGCGGCCACCAAGCGCGTCCTCGGCTTCGACCCGGAGAAGTCCTTCGACGTCGCCGCCGAGGTGCTGGCCCACACCCGCCACGCCCTGGACCGGGGTACCCAGGCCAAGGCCGAGTGGGAGAAGGGCTACGCCGCCTGGCGTACCGCGAGCCCGGAGCGCGCAGCGGAGTACGACCGCATCGCGGCCACCGAACTGCCGGTCGGCTGGGAGGAGAAGCTCCCCGTCTTCGAGGCGGGCACGGGCGTCGCCACCCGCGCTGCGTCCGGCAAGGTGCTCCAGGCCCTCGGCGCGGTCATCCCCGAGCTGTGGGGCGGCTCCGCCGACCTCGCCGGCTCGAACAACACCACGATCGACAAGACCAGCTCGTTCCTCCCGGCGGACAACCCGCTGCCCGAGGCCGACCCGTACGGCCGCACGATCCACTTCGGCATCCGCGAGCACTCCATGGCCGCGGAGATGAACGGCATCGCGCTGCACGGCAACACGCGCATCTACGGCGGCACCTTCCTGGTGTTCTCCGACTACATGCGCAACTCGGTCCGCCTGTCGGCCCTGATGCACCTGCCGGTGACGTACGTGTGGACGCACGACTCGATCGGTCTCGGCGAGGACGGCCCCACCCACCAGCCGGTCGAGCACCTCGCCTCGCTGCGCGCCATCCCGGGCCTGAACATCGTCCGTCCCGCGGACGCCAACGAGACGGCGATCGCCTGGCGCGAGATCCTCAAGCGCTACACCAAGGTGTACGGCAAGGGCGCCCCGCACGGTCTCGCGCTGACCCGTCAGGGCGTTCCGACGTACGAGGCCGACGAGAACGCGGCCAAGGGCGGTTACGTGCTGTTCGAGGCCGAGGGCGGCACGCCCGAGGTCATCCTGATCGGCACCGGTTCCGAGGTGCACGTGGCCGTCGAGGCGCGCGAGCAGCTCCAGGCCGCGGGCGTCCCCACGCGGGTCGTGTCGATGCCGTGTGTCGAGTGGTTCGACGAGCAGGACCAGGGGTACCGGGACAGCGTCCTGCCGCCTTCGGTGAAGGCCCGTGTCTCGGTCGAGGCCGGAATCGGTCTCACCTGGCACCGATTGGTCGGGGACGCCGGACGCATTGTCTCGCTGGAGCACTTCGGTGCTTCGGCCGACGCCAAGGTGCTCTTCCGCGAATTCGGTTTCACCGCCGAGAACGTCGCGGAAGCCGCCCGGGAATCGATCGCCGCAGCCCAGCGCTGACGCTGACATACGACACGTAGGAGATGCAATTTCCATGACAGACGCACTCAAGCGCCTCTCCGAGGAAGGCGTCGCGATCTGGCTGGACGACCTGTCGCGCAAGCGGATCACGTCCGGCAACCTTGCCGAGCTGATCGACCAGCAGCACGTCGTGGGCGTCACCACCAACCCGTCGATCTTCCAGAAGGCGATCAGCAGCGGAGACGGTTACGAGCAGCAGATCTCCGAGCTCGCGGCCCGCAAGGTCACCGTCGAGGAAGCCATCCGCATGATCACCACGGCGGACGTCCGCGACGCCGCCGACATCCTGCGTCCCGTCTTCGACGCGACCGAGGGCCAGGACGGCCGGGTCTCGATCGAGGTCGACCCGCGTCTTGCGCACAACACCGGCGCGACGATCGCCGAGGCCAAGCAGCTCGCCTGGCTCGTGGACCGTCCCAACACGCTCATCAAGATCCCGGCCACCAAGGCGGGTCTGCCGGCGATCACCGAGGTCATCGGCCTCGGCATCAGCGTCAACGTCACGCTGATCTTCTCGCTCGAGCGCTACCGCGAGGTCATGGACGCCTTCCTCTCCGGCCTGGAGAAGGCCAAGGAACGCGGCCTGGACCTGTCGAAGATCCACTCCGTGGCGTCCTTCTTCGTGTCCCGCGTGGACACCGAGATCGACAAGCGGCTCGACGCCCTGGGCACCCCCGAGGCCAAGGCCGCCCGCGGCAAGGCGGGCGTCGCCAACGCCCGGCTCGCGTACGAGGCGTACGAGGAGGTCTTCTCCTCGGACCGCTGGACGGCCCTCGACCGGGCGCAGGCCAACAAGCAGCGTCCGCTGTGGGCCTCGACCGGCGTCAAGGACCCGGCGTACAAGGACACCCTGTACGTCGACGAGCTGGTCGCGCCCAACACGGTGAACACCATGCCGGAGGCCACCCTGGAGGCCACCGAGGACCACGGCGGTATCACCGGCGACACCATCGCCGGTACGTACGAGCAGTCCCGTGCCGAACTCGACGCCGTCGAGAAGCTCGGGATCGCCTACGCCGACGTGGTCCAGCTCCTTGAGGACGAGGGCGTCGAGAAGTTCGAGTCCGCCTGGAACGACCTGCTCAAGTCGACCGAGGCGGAGCTCCGGCGCCTCGCCCCTTCGGAGGGCTGAAATCTTGTCGAGCAGCAACCCGCTGCGTGACCCCGCAGACCGACGGCTCCCGCGTATCGCGGGGCCGTCGGGCCTGGTCATCTTCGGCGTCACGGGCGATTTGTCACGTAAAAAGCTGATGCCCGCGGTGTACGACCTCGCCAACCGGGGTCTGCTGCCGCCGGGCTTCTCACTCGTCGGGTTCGCCCGTCGCGAGTGGGCCCACGAGGACTTCGCCCAGGAGGTCCACGACGCGGTCAAGGAGCACGCGCGTACCCCGTTCCGCGAGGAGGTCTGGCAGCAGCTCGTGCAGGGCATGCGCTTCGTCCAGGGCACCTTCGACGACGACGACGCCTTCGACCGGCTGCGCTCCACCATCGAGGAGCTGGACAAGGCTCAGGGCACGGGCGGCAACTTCGCCTTCTACCTGTCCGTACCGCCGTCCGCGTTCCCGGTGGTGATCCAGCAGCTGAAGAAGCACAAGCTGGCCGACCAGTCGAACGGCCAGTGGCGCCGCGCGGTCATCGAGAAGCCCTTCGGTCACGACCTCGAGTCGGCCGAGGAGCTCAACGCGATCGTGCACGAGGTCTTCGCCCCTGACCAGGTCTTCCGCATCGACCACTACCTGGGCAAGGAGACCGTCCAGAACATCCTGGCGCTGCGCTTCGCCAACACGATGTTCGAGCCGATCTGGAACCGGTCGTTCGTCGACCATGTGCAGATCACCATGGCCGAGGACATCGGCATCGGCGGCCGGGCCGGCTACTACGACGGCATCGGCGCCGCCCGTGACGTCATCCAGAACCACCTGCTCCAGCTGATGGCGCTCACCGCCATGGAGGAGCCCTCCTCCTTCGACGCGGACGCGCTCGCCGCGGAGAAGACCAAGGTGCTCGGCGCGACCCGGCTGCCCAAGGACCTGGGCAAGAGCACGGTCCGCGGCCAGTACGCGGCGGGGTGGCAGGGCGGCGAGAAGGTCGTCGGCTACCTCCAGGAGGATGGTATCGACCCCAAGTCGAAGACCGACACCTTCGCCGCGATCAAGGTGGAGGTGGACAACCGCCGCTGGGCGGGCGTCCCGTTCTACCTGCGCACCGGCAAGCGCCTGGGCCGCCGCGTCACCGAGATCGCGGTCGTCTTCCAGCGCGCCCCGCACTCCCCCTTCGACCACACGGCGACGGAGGAGCTCGGCCAGAACGCGATCGTCTTCCGCGTCCAGCCCGACGAGGGCGTCACGGTCCGCTTCGGCTCCAAGGTGCCCGGCACCTCCATGGAGATCCGGGACGTCTCGATGGACTTCGCGTACGGCGAGTCCTTCACGGAGTCGAGCCCGGAGGCGTACGAGCGTCTGATCCTCGACGTGCTGCTCGGTGACTCGAACCTCTTCCCGCGCACGGAGGAGGTCGAGCTGTCCTGGAAGATCCTCGACCCGATCGAGCAGTACTGGGACAAGCACGGCAAGCCCGCGCAGTACCCCTCGGGCACCTGGGGACCCGTCGAGGCCGACGAGATGCTCGAACGAGACGGACGGAGCTGGCGTCGCCCATGAAGACCGATCTCACGGACACCACGGCCAGCAAGGTCAACAAGGCGCTCGTCCAGGGCCGCCGCGCCATCGGCACGCCCGCCGTCGGCATGGTGCTCACCCTCGTCATCGTCACCGACGAGGAGAACGCCTACGACGCCCTGAAGGCCGCCAACGAGGCCTCGCGCGAGCACCCCTCGCGCACCCTCGTGGTCATCAAGCGCGTCTCCCGCTCACCCCGCGACCGCACGACGTCGCGGCTCGACGCCGAGGTGCGGCTCGGGGCGGAGGCGGGCACCGGCGAGACGGTGGTGCTGCGCCTGTACGGCGAGGTGATCAACCACGCCCAGTCGGTCGTGCTGCCGCTGCTGCTGCCGGACGCGCCCGTCGTCGTCTGGTGGCCGGTGAACGCGCCGCTCGATCCGGCGAAGGACCCGCTCGGCGCGCTCGCGCAGCGCCGGGTGACCGACACCTATGCCGCCGAGACCCCGGTCCGGGAGCTCAACGCCCGCGCCGAGGCCTACACCCCGGGCGACACGGACCTGTCGTGGACCCGCATCACGCCCTGGCGTTCGATGCTGGCCGCGGCCCTGGACCAGGTCACCTGCGACGTGGACGCGGTCGAGGTGGAGGGCGAGGAGTTCAACCCCAGCTGCGAGCTGCTCGCGATGTGGCTCGCGGACCGGCTGGAGGTCCCCGTCAAGCGCTCGCTGTCCTCGGGCCCCGGCCTCACCGCGGTCCGGCTGGACACGAGCTGCGGCCCGATCGTCCTGGACCGCGCCGACGGCACCCTCGCGACGCTGTCCATCCAGGGGCAGCCCGACCGTGCCGTGGCGCTCAAGCGCCGTGACACGGCCGAGCTGATGGCGGAGGAGCTGCGCCGCCTCGACCCGGACGACACCTACGCCTCGGCGCTGCGCTTCGGCGTGGACCGGCTGAACACGCCGGCGGACAGCGCCGGGTCCGGGTCCTCGGGCGGGACCGCGACCGCCACGAAGGCGGCCCCGGCCGCCAAGGACTCCCCCGCCGGGGTGGCCGAGACGCTCGCCAAGAAGGCGGCGGGCAAGGCGGCCGCCGAGTGAACACTCCGCAGCTCGTCGTCCACCGCGACAAGGAACTGATGGCCCAGGCCGCGGCGGCGCGGCTGATCACGAAGATCGTGGACGCGCAGGCCTCGCGCGGCTACGCCTCGATCGTGCTCACCGGCGGGCGCAACGGCAACGGGCTCCTCGCGGCGCTCGCGGCCGCGCCGGCCCGGGACGCCGTCGACTGGGCGCGTCTCGACCTGTGGTGGGGCGACGAGCGGTACCTCCCCGAGGGCGACCCCGACCGCAACGACACGCAGGCCCGCGCGGCGCTGCTCGACGCGGTGCCGCTGGACCCGGCACGGGTGCACGCGATGCCCGCGTCGGACGGTCCGTACGGCGCCGACGTGGAGGCGGCGGCGGAGTCGTACGCGGCGGAGCTCGCGAAGGCGGCCGGGCCGGAGAACCACGGACCGGTCCCCGCTTTCGACGTGCTGATGCTGGGCGTGGGCCCCGACACCCATGTGGCCTCGCTCTTCCCCGAGCTGCCCGCGGTGCGGGAGACGGAGCGGACGGTGGTCGGCGTGCACGGCGCGCCCAAGCCGCCGCCGACCCGGATCTCGCTGACCCTGCCCGCGATCCGCTCGGCCCGCGAGGTGTGGCTGCTCGCGGCCGGCGAGGACAAGGCGGAGGCGGCGGCCATCGCCCTCTCCGGCGCGGGCGAGATCCAGGCCCCGGCCGCCGGGGCGTACGGCCGCTCACGCACCCTGTGGCTGCTGGACGCGGCAGCGGCGTCCCAGCTCCCACGGTCGCTCTACCCGCCGGCTTCCGCCTGAACGGCTGATCCGGCAAACCGCTGAACCGCCGAACGGGGGCGGCAGGGTCTTTCGACTCTGCCGCCCCCGTTCGCGATCCCGCTCAAGTGCCGTACGGTCCGCGGCCGTACGGGTTCTGTCGCGTACCCGGCGCCGGAGGATTTCCCCCGGGGCGCGGCGCGTACGGATCGCCCTGCGGGTAGGGACCCGAGGGACTGCCGTGGGGATACCCGGCGTAGGGGTTCCCTGGCGGGAACGGGGTGCCCTGGGGCGGCAGGCGGGGGCCGGGCGGCGGGTAGGCCACGGGGCGCGGGACCGGCAGGGTCGCGGGGTGCGCGCGCAGCCTGATCCCGTAGCGGCGGCGGAGCCGGTTCGTCTCCAGGACGGCGATGGCGGTGACGGTCACCGGCGCGCCGAGGATGAAGACGACGCCCAGCGTGAGGCTGAGCCCGTGCAGGTCACCGGTGACGAGGTCGGGAACGGCCATGAGCCAGGTCGTCACCGAGGCCAGCAGCGGCGGCAGACAGCGGTGCACGGCCGCGGATCCGAAGTAGTTCCCGGCCAGTTGCACCGCGCCGTAGCCCACGACGCCGAGCAGCCAGAGAGCCAGGAAACCCAGCGGAACCAGCGCGGGGCCTCCGACGGAGGTCGCCAGGTGCAGCAGGAACACGGCGGCCGCGGCCAGGCCGAGGAAGAGCAGCAGCAGTTTGAGCGAGCCGAGGAGCGGGCGCCGCAGCTGACGAACGGTGCCGGTGCGCCGCCATACGAGGAGCATCACGCCCACGGTCAGCGGAGTGATGAACAGCAGGACGACGGCCGCCGTCAGGATGTTGGCCAGGATCTCCGTGGTGTCGAACTTGTGCTGCACGAAGGTGTACACGCCGAACACCGCGACGGCTCCGGCGACGACCCGCACCCGCTTGAGCCGCTCCACCGACGGATCGACGGGCTCCGGGATCCACGCCGGGTGGAACAGTGCCTTCGCCATCCGCTTCGGTCGCAGGAACGTCCCGACCGTGAGTCTGTCCCTCGTCCACCGCTCACGTGACCCGGCCATTTTTCGCTCCCCCGAACGATCGCCATCGTGATCGTCAGGGATGTTACGGGAAGCGGGCGGACTCCCGCCGCCCGCTTCCCCTCATTCAGGCTCAACGGCCCCGCACTGTGCGGTACTTGGCGACGAGGGCCTTGGTCGACTCGTCCAGTCCTGGTACGTCCGCGCCTTCGGTCAGGGCGGGCTCGACGCGCTTGGCGAGGACCTTGCCGAGCTCGACGCCCCACTGGTCGAAGGAGTCGATGTTCCAGATCGCGCCCTGGACGAACACCTTGTGCTCGTAGAGGGCGATCAGCTGGCCCAGGACCGAGGGGGTCAGCTCCTTCGCCAGGATCGTGGTCGTGGGGTGGTTGCCCTGGAACGTCTTGTGCGGCACCAGTTCCTCGGGCACACCCTCGGCTCGGACCTCGTCCGGGGTCTTGCCGAAGGCCAGCGCCTGCGTCTGCGCGAAGAAGTTGGCCATCAGCAGGTCGTGCTGGGCGACCAGGCCGGGCAGCAGGTCGGCCACGGGCTCGGCGAAGCCGATGAAGTCGGCGGGGATGAGCTTGGTGCCCTGGTGGATCAACTGGTAGTACGCGTGTTGGCCGTTGGTCCCGGGCGTGCCCCACACCACCGGTCCCGTCTGCCACTCCACCGGGTTGCCGTCACGGTCGACGGACTTGCCGTTGGACTCCATGTCGAGCTGCTGGAGATAGGCCGTGAACTTGGAGAGGTAGTGCGAGTACGGCAGCACTGCGTGCGACTGGGCGTCGTGGAAGTTGCCGTACCAGACGCCCAACAGGCCGAGCAGCAGCGGGGCGTTGGCCTCCGCCGGAGCGGTGCGGAAGTGCTCGTCGACCAGGTGGAAACCGTCCAGCATCTCGCGGAAACGGTCCGGGCCGATCGCGATCATCAGCGACAGGCCGATCGCCGAGTCGTACGAGTAACGCCCGCCGACCCAGTCCCAGAACTCGAACATGTTCGCCGTGTCGATCCCGAAGTCCGAGACCTTCTCCGCGTTCGTCGACAGCGCCACGAAGTGCCGCGCCACCGCCTCCTGGCCGGCCTTCAGGCCGGTCAGCAGCCAGGAGCGGGCGGAGGTGGCGTTGGTGATCGTCTCGATCGTGGTGAACGTCTTCGAGGCGATGACGAACAGCGTCTCGGCGGGGTCCAGATCGTGGACCGCCTCGTGCAGGTCGGCGCCGTCCACGTTCGACACGAACCGCACGCTCAGCGAGCGGTCGGTGAAGGAGCGCAGCACCTCGTACGCCATCGCCGGACCGAGGTCCGAGCCGCCGATGCCGATGTTGACGACGTTCTTGATGCGCTTGCCGGTGTGCCCGGTCCACTCACCCGAGCGGACCCGGCCGGCGAAGTCCGCCATCTTGTCCAGGACCGCGTGCACGGCCGGAACCACGTTCTCCCCGTCGACCTCGACCACCGCGTCCCGCGGCGCCCGCAGCGCGGTGTGCAGCACCGCCCGGTCCTCGGTCGTGTTGATCTTCTCGCCCCGGAACATCGCGTCCCGCAGCCCGAACACACCGGTGGCGACGGCCAGCTCGCGCAGCAGCCGCAGCGTCTCGTCGGTGACCAGGTGCTTGGAGTAGTCGACGTGCAGATCGCCGACCTGGAGCGAGTAGCCGGAGCCGCGTCCGGGTTCGGCGGCGAACAGCTCGCGCAGACCGGTGCCGGCGAGCTCCTCGCGGTGCTTGGCGAGAGCGGTCCACTCGGGTGTCTGGTTGAGCCTGGTACGGCTTTCTGCGTTCATCTCGGACTTCCGCCTTCTTTCCTGCCTGTACTGCTGCGTACCTTGCCCCGCTGCCGGTCCCAACCTAATTGATCAGGGCTGGACACGAGCTGTCGCAGCGCGTCCACCGGCTCAACAACAGATACGTCCCGGCGGCCCGCAGGTGTCAGCGTGATGACGGCGAGAGGAAGGCGGGGGCAGGTCGCGCGGCCGCGAACGGTGCCGGTCCGTTCGGTTCGGGGGCCGCCGCGCGCGCTTCGTCCGGCAGGGCTTCGCAGGAGAGCTCGCGGGAAACTCCGGGCCGACGTGCCCGGCATGAATTCCGGTCCGCGTTGCTGCATCGGCGTGACCGGCCGTCGTTCCGTCTCCGGGCACGGCGGACGAACCGGCGCGCGGCGCGGGTGACCGGGAGATCGGCGCCGGGTGCATGCGCGGTTGGCGCGGGGTGCCCGGGTGACCCGATGATCGGCTCCGGGTGCGCGGGTCCCGATGATCGGCAGCCGGTGCCCGGATGCCGGGTGCCCGGGATGATCGGCACCAGGTGGGCGCGTCCGGGCGCGGTGGACCCGGCGACGGGCCGGACATCGGCCGCGAAGTCGCCGTCGGACGGTTCCGGCCAGACATCCACGGGATGCCCGGCCGGCTCTCAATTCCTAGATCTCGCCCCGCAGTTTGGCGAGCGCCTCGGCGAGGATCGCCTCGCCGTCCGCGTCGCTGCGCCGCTCCCGCACGTACGCGAGGTGTGTCTTGTAGGGCTCGGTGCGCGGGGGGTCCGGCGGGTTGTCCCGGTCCTGTCCGGCGGGGAAGCCGCACCGCGGGCAGTCCCAGGTCTCGGGAACCTGTGCGTCGCTGGCGAAGCTGGGCACCGTCTCGTGCCCGTTGGAGCACCAGAAGGAGATGCGCAGCCGCGGCGCGGACTCGCCGCGCTCGGCCTCGCCCATCGGCCCCGCCCCGACCCGGCTTCCTCGGATCGCGTTGCCACTTGCCACGGTGTAACTCCCTGCGTGATGGTGCCGCGAAGCAAGTCGGCGTTTCGCTTCGTTGCGAGCACCTCAGTCTACGTAAGGCCCAACGCGCGTCCAGTGATTGGAGTTACATCCCCACCCCTAGACGCAAGCCCCATGATAGGCGGCGCCTGGAGGCGCGTACCGGACATGGGGCCTTACGTGCGGAATGTGCTTGCGTAATGTGCAGTTGTGCTGTCGTACCGATGTCGATCGGCGATCAGTTGTTGATTTTCATCAGGACGCCGAGCACGACGATGCACGTGAACCAGAGCAGGCCGAGCACCACGGTGATGCGGTCGAGGTTGCGCTCGGCCACCGAGGAGCCACCGACGGACGACTGCATGCCGCCACCGAACATGTCGGACAGGCCGCCGCCCTTTCCCTTGTGCATCAGCACGAGCAGCATCAGCAGCAGGCTGAAGACGATCAGGGCGATCGAGAACCCCAAAACCACGGCTGGACCAACTTCCTCGGAACTGGATGGACGACGGGGGCCCGGCGCGATGGCACCAGACCCCCGCAAGGGTACGACGAATCGCCGCTACCGCATACTTACTGGTCGCGGAACCGGACGATCTTGACGAACTCGTCGGCGTCGAGCGAGGCGCCGCCGATCAGAGCGCCGTCGATGTCGGGCTTCGACATGATCTCGGCGACATTGCCGGACTTCACCGAGCCGCCGTACTGGATGCGGACCGCCTCGGCCAGCTCCTGGGAGTACAGCTCGGCGAGCTTGGCGCGGATCGCGGCGCAGACCTCCTGGGCGTCGTCGGCGCCGCAGACCTTGCCGGTGCCGATGGCCCAGACGGGCTCGTACGCGATCACGACGGACTCGGCCTGCTCGGCCGAGAGGTCCTTGAGACCGCCCTCGACCTGGGCGAGGGTGTGGGAGACGTGGTTGCCCGCCTCGCGGACGTCCAGTTCCTCGCCCACGCACAGGATCGGGGTCAGGCCGTGCTTGTAGGCGGCCTTGACCTTGGCGTTGACGATCTCGTCGGTCTCGTTGTGGTACTGGCGGCGCTCGGAGTGGCCGACGGCCACGTACGTGCACTTCAGCTTGGCCAGCATCGAGCCGGAGATCTCGCCGGTGTAGGCGCCGGAGTCCTGTGCGGACAGGTCCTGGGCCCCGTACTTGATCTTGAGCTTGTCGCCGTCGACCAGGGTCTGCACGGAGCGCAGGTCGGTGAAGGGCGGCAGGACGGCGACCTCACAGGCCTCGTAGTCCTTGTCGGCCAGGGCGAAGGCGAGCTTCTGGACGTGCGCGATGGCCTCGAGGTGGTTGAGGTTCATCTTCCAGTTGCCCGCCATCAGCGGCGTGCGCCCAGAGAGATTAGATGCAGCCATTAAGGTCAGTCCTCCAGTGCGGCGAGGCCGGGGAGCGTCTTGCCCTCGAGGTATTCGAGGGAGGCGCCGCCACCGGTCGAGATGTGGCCGAATGCGTTCTCGTCGAAACCGAGGGTGCGCACCGCGGCGGCGGAGTCACCGCCACCGACGACGGTGAAGCCCTTGGAGTCGACGAGGGCCTGGGCGACCGCCTTGGTGCCCTCGGCGTAGTCGGGGTGCTCGAAGACGCCCATGGGACCGTTCCAGAACACGGTCTCGGCGTCGGCGAGCTTGGCTGCGTACAGCGCACCGGTCTTCGGGCCGATGTCCAGGCCCAGCTGCCCCGCGGGCATCCGGTCGCCGTCGACGACGGCGTGCTCGGTGGGCGCCTTGGTCTTCAGGTCCGGGAATCCGGGGGCGACCACGACGTCGACCGGGAGCACCAGCTCGACGCCCAGCTTCTCGGCGCGCTCCATGTACTCGGTGACGGCCGGGATCTGGTCCTCCTGGAGCAGCGAGGTGCCGACCTCGTAGCCCTTGGCCTTGAGGAAGGTGAAGGCCATGCCGCCGCCGATCAGGATGCGGTCGGCCTTGCCGAGCAGCTGGTCGATGACGGCGAGCTTGTCGGAGACCTTGGAACCGCCGAGCGCTACGACGTACGGGCGCGCGACGTCCTCGGTGAGCTTCTTCAGGACGCCGACCTCGGTGGCGATGAGGTGGCCGGCGTAGTGCGGCAGACGGGCCGGGAGGTCGTACACCGAGGCGTGCTTGCGGTGCACGGCGCCGAAGCCGTCGCCCACGTAGACGTCGGCCAGGGCGGCGAGCCGGTCGGCGAACTCGCCGCGCTCGGCGTCGTCCTTGGACGTCTCACCGGCGTTGAAGCGGAGGTTCTCGATGACCGCGACCTGGCCGGGCTCCAGGCCGTTCACAGCGGCGTGGGCGGCGGGGCCGACCGTGTCCTGCGCGAACGCGACGGGCGCGCCGAGCAGTTCACCGAGTCGCTCGGCGGGCTGGAGAAGGGAGAACGCCGGGTCCGGGGCGCCCTTGGGGCGGCCCAGGTGCGAGGCGACGATGACCTTGGCGCCCGCCGCGGCCAGGGCCTTGACGGTGGGCAGGACGGCGCGGATGCGGCCGTCGTCGGTGATGAGGCCGCCCGCCAGCGGCACGTTGAGGTCGGCGCGGACGAAGACCCGCTTGCCGTCCACGCCTTCGGCGAGAAGTTCGTCGATCGTCTTCATGAGGGGGCTCCTTGGGAAGGCTCTTCGGTTCCGGGAGGGCTGATCGATCGCAGGGATCGATCACTACGCGGCGCAGGGCCCGGACAGCGCGGCGTCGCGCTGCCCGAGCCCTGGCTCACATCGAGGTGCCGGCTCCGGGACCTAGAGCTGGCCGCCGACGAAGACCGTGAGGTCGACGAGGCGGTTGGAGTAGCCCCACTCGTTGTCGTACCAGCCGAGGATCTTCACCGTGTTGCCCTCCTGGACCATGGTCAGGGAGGAGTCGAAGGTGCAGGAGGCCGGGTCGCCGACGATGTCCGAGGAGACGATCTGGTCCTCGGTGTAGGTCAGGAAGCCCTTGAGGTCGCCGTCCTCGGAGGCCTTCTTGAACGCGGCGTTGACCTCGTCCTTGGTGGTCTCGCGCTGGAGCGTCACGACCAGGTCGGTGGCCGAACCCGTCGGGACCGGGACGCGCATGGCGATGCCGTCCAGCTTGCCCTTGAGCTGCGGGAGGACCAGGGCGGTGGCCTTCGCGGCACCGGTCGTGGTCGGGATGATGTTCTCGGCGGCGGCGCGGGCGCGGCGCAGGTCCGAGTGCGGGAAGTCCAGGATCCGCTGGTCGTTCGTGTACGCGTGAACCGTCGTCATCAGGCCCTTGACGATGCCGAAGTTCTCGTCGAGAACCTTGGCCATCGGCGCCACACAGTTGGTGGTGCAGGAGGCGTTGGAGATGATGTCGTGGTTCGCCGGGTCGTACTGGTCCTGGTTGACGCCCATCACGATGGTGATGTCCTCGTCCTTGGCCGGAGCCGAGATGAGGACCTTCTTGGCGCCGCCGGCGATGTGCTTCTCGGCGTCGGCCTTCTTCGTGAAGATGCCGGTCGACTCGATGACGATGTCGACGCCGAGCTCGCCCCACGGGATGTCGGCGGGGTTGCGCTCGGACAGGACCTTGATGGTGTGGCCGTCGACGGTGATCGTGTCGGCGGTGTGCGACACCTCGGCCTTGAGGCGGCCCAGAATGGTGTCGTACTTGAGCAGGTGGGCGGTGGTCGCGGTGTCACCCAGGTCGTTGACAGCCACGATCTCGATGTCAGCACCCTGCTCCAGCAGCGCGCGGAAGTAGTTACGACCGATGCGGCCAAAGCCGTTGATGCCTACGCGGATCGTCACGAACCGATCTCCTCGTTAGGTACGCCGACTCAAGTGTCGGCGAGTTGTATGGGATGTCCCCGACCGCCTCCGACCCTACCTCCCTGGAGGCCCCGGAGTGACATCGAGTAGGGCCATACACGGCAGGGTGATCCGTACCCGTCAGTAGGGTACGGATCACCCGTGTCGATCATGCGATTTTCACGGACAGTCAGCTGTCCAGCGCCGAAAGCGCCTTGCCTAGAAGGGCCGCGCGGTCGGCAGCCGAACCGAGGTGCTCCAGCCCGAAGCCCAGCAGCACGGTGTCGTCGGTGGTGACCGCTCCATATGTCTTGAAGAGCTCTCCGGTGCGCGCCCAGTCCCGCAGGACGGCCGGGCTGCCCGCGGGCGGACCGGCGACGCTCCAGGGACCGAGGGAGGACTCGAAGCCCTCCGTGTCCACGGCGTTCTGGCCGACCACGAGGGAGGCGTCGTCGACGAGGAGGCCGTGGCCGCCCGTGCTCGGGTCAGTGATGTAGCTGAACGAGACCTCGATCGACCGGCCCGCGTACGCGCTCAGGTCGAAGCCGACCTGCTGCCAGCCGCTGGAGGCGCCGGTGAAGCTGTTCCACGCGCCGGTGCTGCCGGTGGCCGTGCAACCCGCCGCGCTCACGGTCAGGTAGTGCCTGATCCACGGGTGTTCCTGGGCGAGGAAGCCGGCCTCGCACTCGGCCGGCACCGTGGCCGAGGTGGCACCGCCCGCTTCGGGCAGCGTCGTCCAGTCGTCGGCCCCGGTCGTGTGGACCTCGACGACCGCGTGGTCGTAGCCGGGCTCGGTGTCCCACAGCATCCGGGAGCGCAGCGTCGGCTTGTCGGCGGCGGCGACCCCGGTGAGGTCGATGGTTCGGGTCAGACGCTTGTAGGCGTCGTCGGTATGCACGGCGGCGGCCATGTACGAGCCCGCGTACGGCCCGTACGGGTTCACGGTCCCGCTGAACTGTCCCGCTCCCGCGCCGGACGCGAACTGCGGGTACTGCGCCCCGGCGAGCGAGTCGGAGGTGACGCCGTAAGTTCCCGCCGCGTTCAGCGGGTTGCCGGGCGCGTCGCCGAGCGCTCCCGTGGCGCCGTCGAGCCTGCCCGAGCCGGTGAAGCCCTTGGCGCCGGGCGTGGACGTGCGGGAGTAGGCGCCCAGGTAGTACTGGCTGAAGTCGTTCGAGAGGGTGCCGCCGCCGAGGTCGACGCTGCCGCCGGCCAGCTCGCCCGCCTCGACCAGCTTGCCGCCCTCGTTGAGGAAGGCCCGGAGCTGGAGCTGGGTGGCGTTGCCGGGCCGCACGGCGCCGGTGTAGTGGGCGACGGTCCCGAAGTGGCCGAGGACGCCGAGCGCGTCCGGCGCGCCCTGGGTGGCCACGTCCCAGACGAGGGCCTTCCTCCCGTCGGCCTTCAGCGCGTCGACGTAGGTCTGCGCCTGCGTGGCGGCCGCGCCCTCCTCGGCGACCACGAGCACGTCGGCCCGGGGCCGCGGGGCCACGGTGTACGTGAAGTGGGTGCTGGAGGTGGGTTTCCCGCTCCTGGTTTCGCCGGTGAACCAGACCTCGACCTTGTCGCCCTGGCCGCCGTCCCTGACCTTGGCGCGGTACTCGTCGAAGTAGAGGTTGTCCGTGCCGCCGTAGGTCTCGCCGCCCCGCCAGGGCCTGAGCGCAGTGGCGTGCGTACGGCCGCCGTCGACGCGGTACTTGAGCTCCTTGTCGCGTACGGACTTGCGGACGACGACGGAGACCTCCTGGCCGGCGCCCCGGGAGTACGACGTCGTGAACGCGGCCGGGGTGAAGTCGGGAGCTTCGAGGCCGACCGAGGAGGACGGCCGGTCGGGGTGGGCCGCGGTCTCGGCGACGGAGAGCGCGAACGGGACGTTCTTCTCGAACTCCGTCCGGATCAGCTTCTCGTCGTCCGGGAAGGTGAAGACCGAGGCGCAGTCCGCCGCGTTCCAGGCGTCGTTCGGGTCGGCGTCCGAGGCGGTCTGACAGGTCGACATCTCGGGGGTGAACATCGCCATGCCGTTGACGTTGCCCGCGTGGCCGTCCGCCTCGCCGTTGGTGGTGTAGAGCTCCGAGGAGACCTGCGGGTGGTAGCCCGGGATCGCGGAGTGCTCCGGGGTTCCGGCGAGCGCCTTGTAGAGCACGTCGTCCGGCGTCGGCGTCGCCACCTGCCAGCCCACCCCGTAGAGGAGCAGTTCGGCGGCGGAGTGGTAGTTGATGCCGTACGTGAAGCCGACGCGCTTCTCGAAGGCGTCGAGCGCCCTGGTCTCGGGCTCGGAGCCGGGGCTCGCGCCGCGGTAGGTCTCGCTGGTCGGGTTGGGGGACGAACCCTCGTCGTCGTAGCCCCACTTGTAGGCGAAGTTGCGGTTGAGGTCGACGCCGTCACCGGTGGAGATGACGCCGTCGCCGTTCACGTCCCGCAGGTTCTTGCGCCACTGGCGGGTGTCGGCGTCCTTGAAGGTGTAGTCGTAGCCGTCCGGGTTGGCCGACAGGACGAACCACAGCTCGGTGGAGTCGACGATCTTCTTGACGCGCTTGTCCGTGGCGTAGTTGTCCAGGTAGTAGTGCATCAGCCGCCGCGTCATCTCGGGCGTGATCCACTCGCGTGCGTGCTGGTTGGACATGTAGAGCACCGACGGCTTGGAGCCGTCCTTGGTCTTCCGCGCGCCCTTGGTCAGTTTGAGCGCGAGGATGTCCTGGCCGTTCAGGGTCTTGCCGATGGAGACGACCTTGGTCAGGCCGGGGTTGGCCTGACCCGTCCTGATGATCTCCTCCTGGAGGTTGCCCTTCCCGCTGTACGGGCGGAACACCCCCTGGGCGGCGGCCGAGACCCGGTTCTCCGCCTTGGCGGAGAGCGTGTGCTCGGTGAGGTCGACGCCCTGCTTCTCCAGCTTCTTCGCCTGCTGGTCGGTGGCGTAGACCTCGACCGTGCTCCGGCCGTTCTTCCAGGTGGTGTCGCCGAGCTCGTGCCCGTCCTGGCCGGCGGCGAGCAGCAGGGGTACCTGCTGCTTCGTGATGTCGGCCCGGAACACTTTCACGGCGTTCGCGTCCGGCTCGGGTGAACCGCCGTTCTGCGCCCGGGCGATCGGCGCCACGGCCGCACCGCCCAGCAGGAGTGCGCCGGTAGCGAGGATCGCGCTCGCTCTTCGTCTCATGAGCCCCCCTTGCACTGGTCCGCCACAGCAGCGAACAGATGCCAGGCTCATGACACTTCAAGGTCAAGTCAAGGGTGCCTCGCGGTCCGACGGGCACCGGTGCCGATCTCCCAAGTGGGTTTCGGCACCGGCGTCCTGAGTTTCCGTCAGATGATCCCGCGTGTCTTTCACATTGCCCCGCGGGTCCCGGTCAGCCCGCGAGGTTGTCCGCCATCTCCTCGGACAGACTCGACTCCGTGCTGGGGATCCCGAGGTCCTGCGCCCGCTTGTCGGCCATCGCCAGCAGCCGGCGGATACGGCCCGCGACGGCGTCCTTGGTCAGCGGCGGGTCGGCCAGCGCGCCCAGCTCCTCCAGGGATGCCTGCTTGTGCTCCATGCGCAGCCGTCCGGCGGCGGCGAGATGCTCCGGCACCTCGTCCGCGAGGATCTCCAGGGCACGCTGGACACGGGCTCCGGCGGCGACGGCGGCGCGCGCCGAGCGGCGCAGGTTGGCGTCGTCGAAGTTGGCGAGCCGGTTCGCCGTGGCACGGACCTCGCGGCGCATCCGCCGCTCCTCCCAGGCCAGCACCGACTCGTGCGCGCCGAGGCGGGTCAGCAGCGCTCCGATCGCGTCGCCGTCACGGACGACCACCCGGTCCACACCGCGCACCTCGCGGGCCTTCGCCGCGATCGACAGCCGGCGGGCGGCACCGACCAGCGCGAGCGCGGCCTCCGGACCCGGGCAGGTCACCTCCAGGGAGGAGGAGCGGCCGGGCTCGGTGAGCGAGCCGTGGGCCAGGAAGGCCCCGCGCCAAGCCGCCTCGGCGTCGCAGGTGGCCCCCGAGACCACCTGCGGCGGCAGTCCGCGGATCGGGCGTCCCCGCCCGTCCACGAGCCCCGTCTGGCGGGCCAGCTGGTCACCGCCCGCGACGACCCGCACCACATAACGCGAACCGCGGCGCAGTCCGCCGGGTGCCATCACGATCAGTTCGGAACTGTGGCCGAAGATCTCCAGAATGTCCCGCTTCAGGCGGCGCGCCGCCATCGCGGTGTCCAGCTCCGCCTCGATCACGATCCGGCCGCTCACCAGGTGGAGGCCGCCGGCGAACCGCAGGATGGCTGAGACCTCCGCCTTCCTGCAGCAGGTCCGGGTGACGGGGAGCCGGGAGATCTCGTCCTTCACCGCTGCCGTCATCGCCATGGGCCGATCCTTCCATGCATCCGAAAAATACGGTCGTACGCGGCGGCCAACAGCTCCGGATCGTGCCGCGGAGATCCGTCGGTCCTGGCCACGGGCGCCAGCTCGACCGCGGCACCGAACCGCTTGGCGGCGTCGGCGAGAGACTCGCGGTCGGGCACGGCAGCCTCGTCGGCCAGCACCACGTCCAGGGCGAGTTTAGGGGCGTGTCGTCCCAAAACCTCCAAATGACGCTGCGGGGAGAAGCCTTCGGTTTCTCCGGGCTGCGGTGCGAGGTTCAGGGAGAGTACCCGGCGCGCCCTGGTCTGGCTGAGGGCGTCCAGCAGTTCGGGCACCAGAAGATGCGGAATGACCGACGAGAACCAGGATCCGGGGCCGAGAACCACCCAGTCCGCGTCGAGGACCGCGGCCACGGCCTCGGGCACGGCCGGCGGATCGTGCGGTACGACGTGCACGGACTGGACCTCGCCGGGGGTGAGCGCCACGTTCGCCTGGCCCCGGACGGTGCCGATCTCGTCGGGCCGGTCGGGGTCGTGTCCCTTGACCAGGGCCTGGAGCTCCAGAGGCACGGCGGACATGGGCAGCACCCGGCCGTGCGCTCCGAGCAGCTTGCCGACCAGGTCGAGTGCCTGGACATGGTCGCCGAGCTGCTCCCACAGGGCCACGATGAGCAGATTGCCGACCGCGTGTTCGTGCAGGTCGCCCTTGGACTGGAAGCGGTACTGGATGACGCGGGCCCAGGTCTGGCCCCAGTCGTCGTCGCCGCACAGCGCCGCCAGCGCCTTGCGCAGGTCGCCGGGCGGCAGGACTCCCAGCTCGTCGCGCAGGCGCCCGCTGGAGCCGCCGTCGTCGGCCACGGTGACGACGGCGGTGAGGTCGCCGGTGATCCGGCGCAACGCCGCGAGCGAGGCGGACAGCCCCATGCCGCCGCCGAGGGCGACGACCTTGGGCTGCGCACCGCGGCGGCGCGGCCTGGCGCCGCGCCGCGCGACCGGCTGGGTGGCTCGGACCCCGGGGATCTCCCGGCGCAGCCGGCTCAGCCGCAGGGTGGTACGTCCGGTCACTCGCGCCCCATGTCCCGGTGCACGAGCACGGTCTCCACGCCCTGGGAGGCGAGGCGGGCGGCGAGCTTCTCGGCGGTCGCCACCGAGCGGTGCTTGCCGCCGGTGCAGCCGACGGCGATGGTCACATAGCGCTTGCCCTCGCGCCGGTATCCGGCGGCGATGAGCTGGAGCAGCTCGGAGTAGCGGTCGAGGAACTCCTTGGCCCCGGGCTGGTTGAAGACGTACGCCGAGACCTCTTCGTTCAGGCCGGTGAAGGGGCGCAGCTCCGGGACCCAGTGCGGGTTGGGCAGGAAGCGCATGTCCACGACCAGGTCGGCGTCGACCGGCAGGCCGTACTTGAAGCCGAAGGACATGACGGTGGCCCGCAGCTCGGGCTCCTCGTCGCCCGCGAACTGGGCGTCCATCTTGGCGCGCAGCTCGTGCACGTTCAGGCTGGAGGTGTCGATGACGAGGTCGGCGTCGCCGCGCAGCTCGCGCAGCAGCTCGCGCTCGGCGTCGATCCCGTCCACGATGCGGCCGTCGCCCTGGAGGGGGTGCGGTCTGCGCACCCCCTCGAACCGGCGCACCAGGGCCTCGTCTGAGGACTCCAGGAAGACGATCCGCCGGGTGACGTTGCGGGACTCCAGGTCGGCGAGGGACTCGCGGAGGTTGTCGAAGAACCGCCGGCCGCGTACGTCGACGACGACCGCGATCCGTGCCACGTTGCCCTGGGAGCGGGCACCGAGCTCCACCATGGTGGGGATGAGGGCGGGCGGCAGGTTGTCGACGACGAACCAGCCGAGGTCCTCCAGACACTTGGCGGCCGTGGACCGGCCGGCTCCGGACATGCCGGAGATGATCACCAACTCGGGGATGACGGCGTCCGGGACTGCCGTCCCGGCCGTCTCGATGCCCGTACCCACCTGTGCTCCGTCTTCCCGTGGCGCTTCACGATCCGCGTGATCTTCGCCTGCTTCACTCTGCGTTTCCTGGCCCTGCGCCGGGCGTTCCTCTTCGCGCGCTTCGTTCTCGGTCATGTCTCCTGCCCCCGTCGCTCGTCCGAGGCGCCCGCGGTCACGGGCTCCTCCGCGGGGCCCGCCGTCGTCCCAGGCGCCACGTCTTCGTCGTCTTCCATGATCTCTCCAGTGGCCGTGTTCACGGCGGGTGCCGCCGGGGCCGCCCGGGCGAGGGCCACGGCGATGGTCTCCGCCGTCTTGCGTCCTACGCCGGGGACCTCGCAGATCTGGTCGATCGTCGCGGACCGGAGCTTCTTCACGGAACCGAAGTGTTTGATCAGCGCCTGCTTGCGGGACTCGCCCAGGCCCGGCACGTCGTCCAGAGGGCCCGATCTGAAGCGCTTGGCCCGCTTGGCGCGCTGGTAGGTGATCGCGAAGCGGTGGGCCTCGTCCCGGACCCGCTGGAGCAGATACAGGCCCTCGCTGCTGCGCGGCAGGACCACGGGGTCGTCCTCGCCGGGCAGCCACACCTCCTCCAGGCGCTTGGCAAGTCCGCATACGGCGATGTCGTCGATGCCGAGCTCGTCGAGGGCCCTCCGAGCGGCGGCGACCTGAGGTCGGCCACCGTCGACGACGACGAGCTGCGGGGGGTAGGCGAAGCGCTTGGGCCGGCCGTCGTCCTCGGAGAACGCGCTCACGGAGAGGGGAGTCCCGGTGGCGGAACCGTCCATCCCGGAACCGTCCATCCCGGAGCCGTCGGTCTCGGAGCCGTCGGTCTCGGTCTCGCCGGCCCCGGTGAGCGAAAGGCCGGAACCCGCGATCCCCGTGAGCGAGGCACCGGAGTCCGCGATTCTCATGGGCGAGGCGCCGGAGTCGGTTCCGACGAACGGGGCGCCGGAATCGGTCCCGGCCGGCGAGGTCCCGGAATCGGTCCCGGTCAGCGCGGCGCCGGAGTCCGTCCCGGCGAGCGCGGGGCCGGAGTCGGCGGGAGCAAGGGTCTCCGGGGTGCCCCGGGCGGCGTCCTCGCCGTCCGTCCACTCCCCCGTCCGCTCCTTCTCCACGAGGTAGCGCCGGAAGCGGCGGGTGATCACCTCGTGCATGGAGCGGACGTCGTCCTGCCCGGCGAAGCCCTTGATCTGGAAGCGCCGGTACTCGCTCTTGCGCTGGAGGCCGTCCTCGAAGACGACCATCGAGGCCACCACGTCGTCGCCCTGGAGGTGCGAGATGTCGTAGCACTCGATCCGCAGCGGCGCGCTGTCCAGACCGAGCGCCTCGGAGATCTCCTCCAGCGCGCGCGAGCGCGTGGTCAGGTCGGAGGCGCGCCTGGTCTTGTGCAGGGCGAGCGCCTGGAGCGCGTTGCGCTGCACGGTCTCCATGAGCGCCTTCTTGTCGCCGCGCTGCGGTATGCGGAGCGACACGTTCGATCCGCGGCGGGCGGTGAGCCACTCCTGAACGGGTTCCACCGGTTCGGGCAGCGCCGGGACGAGCACCTCCTTGGGGACGGAGTCGCCCGTCTCCTCTCCGTAGAGCTGCTGGAGCGCGTGCTCGACGAGGTCACCCGTGGTGACCGCCTCCACCTTGTCCGTGACCCAGCCGCGCTGGCCGCGCACCCGTCCGCCGCGTACGTGGAAGATCTGCACCGCGGCTTCCAGCTCGTCCTCGGCGACGGCCATGAGGTCGGCGTCGGTCGCGTCCGCGAGGACGACCGCGCTCTTCTCCATGGCCTTCTTCAGGGCCTCGATGTCGTCGCGCAGCCGGGCCGCCCGCTCGTACTCCATCTCCTCGGCGGCTTCCGTCATCTGCTGTTCCTGGCGTCGGATGTACGTCCCCGTTCGGCCCGCCATGAAGTCGCAGAACTCCTCGGCCAGCTCGCGGTGCTCCTCGGGCGAGACCCGTCCGACGCAGGGGGCGGAACACTTGCCGATGTAGCCGAGGAGGCAGGGCCGGCCGGTGCGGGAGGCGTTCTTGAAGACTCCGGCGGAGCAGGTGCGGACCGGGAAGACGCGCAGCAGCAGGTCGACGGTGTCGCGGATGGCCCACGCGTGCCCGTAGGGACCGAAGTAGCGCACGCCCTTCTTCTTGGCGCCGCGCATCACCTGGACGCGCGGGAACTCCTCGTTCATCGTCACGGCGAGATGGGGGTAGCTCTTGTCGTCGCGGTACTTGACGTTGAACCGGGGGTCGTACTCCTTGATCCAGGTGTACTCCAGCTGAAGGGCCTCGACCTCGGTGGACACGACCGTCCACTCCACCGACGCGGCCGTGGTGACCATCGTGCGGGTGCGCGGGTGGAGATTCGTCAGGTCCTGGAAGTAGCTCGCCAGGCGCTGACGCAGGCTTTTCGCCTTCCCGACGTAGATCACCCGGCGGTGCTCGTCACGGAATTTGTACACCCCCGGGGTGTCCGGGATCTGGCCCGGCTTGGGGCGGTAGCTGGAGGGGTCGGCCATGTCACACACCCTACTGGCGCGGGCCGACAGCGCGGCCGGCTCCCGGCCCGCCTGTGGAAAACCTCGCGGTGTCAGCCGCGGCGCCTGCGCAGGGCCCGCGCGACGCTCAGGACGAGCGCGACGAGGGCTCCCGCGCCGGCCGCCGCGGACGCCACCACCACGAAGGGGTCCGCCGGGTCGGCACCGCGGGTCCTGACCCGGCCGGCCCCCTCGCCACCTCGCACTCCGTCCTGATCCTGTACGTGATCGTTCCCGTGTCCTGCCCGCGTCACGCGGGAAGCACCGGATCCGGCCACCCGGGACGCGTCGTGCCGGACCGCCGTGCCGGACGGCGCGGAGGGCGATCCGGGGAGTCCGCCCGCGCGGGCGGCCGTCCCCGGGTGGCCCGCCGGGTGCCCGGCGGCCGCCGTCGCCGGGGCTGTACCCAGGGCGGCCAGTACAGCGGCGAGAGCGACAAGTCGTCGAGTGCGGCGCATCGTGTTTGCTCCCGAGTGGGGGTCGAGGAGGGACGGAGCGCGTCCGGGGGGCTGCGGTGAGCCATGTTGAGCATCAGGTGTTGTCGGGACTTGGTCAACACGCTTCAATGCGGGGGAACTCGGGGCGTGAACGGCGAAACCCGCGCGTGTACAGCCCCCGCGCGCCCACCGGGCTGCGCCGATGAACCGCTCTCCCACGGCCTGACCAGCCGTGGTGAACATCCACAGAAAGGCCCCTGCATGCGGACCGGCACACAGCACGCGGACGTCGCACCGGCGGAACTGGAAACGGCCCTGCGGGGCGGCCCCTTCCATGTCGCACTGCGCGCAGCGATCAACGCCCGCGGGCTGCCGCTCCAGCGCGTCCAGCACCATCTCTCCCGATACGGCGTCAAAGTCGGTGTGACGAGCCTGAGTTACTGGCAGCAGGGTGCCCGCCGTCCCCAGCGCCCCGAGTCCCTGCGGGCCGTCCGCGCCCTGGAGGAGATACTCCAGCTGCCCGACGAGTCCCTGATCAGGCTGCTGGCCGAGGCCGAGGAGCGCTCGGACCCGGAACGTCCCACGGGGCGTTCCTACCGTGCCCTCATGGAGGCCTCCGGCGTCCTGGAACGGCTGCTCGCCGAACTGGAGTCCCCTCTCGACGGCGGTCTGCACACGCTCGGCCATCATGAACGCGTACATATAGGCGATCGTCGCGAACTGCTGGGCCGCGAGTCGCACCACATAGTGCGCGCCCACAGGGACGGTGTGGACCGCTATGTGGCCATCCATCACGGGGACCCCGGATGCGCGCCGGAGCGGACGACGGTCCGGGCGCTGGAGAACTGCCGTACGGGCCGGGTGCGCTGGCACCGCGACACCGGTGTCCTCGTCGCCGAACTCCTCTTCGACACCCGGCTGCGGGCAGGCGAGACGTTCCTCTTCCGGTACGGCTTCGAGGACGGCACGGCCGGGACGTCCAGCGAGTACGTCCGCGGGTTCGGCTTCGCCGGCGGACAGTACGCGCTCCAGGTGCACTTCACCGAGAGCGCGCTGCCCGTACGGTGTCACCGCTTCACCCAGCACTCGGCCGCCGCGCCGCGCAGCGGCCGGCAGGAGCTGGCGCTGAGCGGCCGGCACCGCTCGGTGCACCTGGTCGAGCCGCGCGTGCGATCGGGGATCGTCGGGATCGGCTGGGACTGGGAGTGACCTTCCGCTCGGGTGTGGTCCCCGGTCCGGACCGGGGACCACACCGGGCTCAGGCGCCCGGCCCCGCGACGATCTTCCCGTTCTTCTCCTGGACCGGCAGTCCGTGGAGCGGCACGGTGGCCGGCGCGCGCAGCACTTTGCCGGTCCCGGCGTCGAACTCGCTGCCGTGACACGGGCACACGAGGGTCGTGCCCTGGAGCTTGTTGATGGCGCACCCGGCGTGGGTGCAGATCGAGCTGAACGCCTTGAGTGAACCGTCCTCGGCGCGGCTGACCACGACGTTCTGGTCCTGGTAGAGCTGGGCACCGCCCTTGGAGATCTCGCTGCCCGCGCCGAGGACGACGGGAGCGGTCGGCGTCGCGGGGGTCCCGCCGCCGCTGCCGCCTGCGGAGCAGGCGGCCAGGCCGAGCCCGGCGACCGGGGTGATCGCCGCTCCCCGCATGACGGTACGACGGCTCGCGGACGGACGGCCGGACATGGCATCTCCACTGGTCGAGGGCGCGGACGGACACTCCGCCGGCAGCGAGTGGGCTGAACACGGCGGGGGTGCCGTGCACCGACGATACCGGCACAGATCGTTCCGTCCGTTACGGGGCGGGTCGGCTCGACCCTGGACGTAAACGCTTGCGCAAACGTATGCGTAAGCGTTTGCGTAACCGTCGGACGAGATACGCTCACCGCGAGCGACATGTCCCGAGGAGGGAGCGCCATGGTGACGATGGCCGATGTGGCCCGGCGGGCGGGTGTGTCCATCGCGACCGTCTCGCACGTCCTCAACGGCACCCGCCCGGTGCTGCCCGTGACCCGCCAAGCCGTTCGCGACGCGATCGACGAGCTGGGCTACACGCCCAACACCCTCGCCCGCTCGCTCGTCACCTCCCGCACGCGGTCCATCGGGCTCGCGGTGTCGGCGATCGACAACCCCTACTTCACGGAGATCCTCCAGGGCGTGGAGGCCGCTGCCCTGGAGCAGGGCTACGGCCTGCTCATCGCGGATCCGCACGACGATCCCGGGCACGAGCGAAAGGTCGTCCAGCTGCTGCACGAGCGCCGCGTGGACGGAATGATCATCGCGCCGTCGCCGGCTCCGGACGCCCTCCTGAGTTACCTCGGGCAGCACGACGTGCCCACCGTCTTCCTGGACCGGCTCATTGACGCACCCGCCGGCAGCGGCTTCCGCCACGACCAGGTGTGCGCCGAGAACACCGCCCCGATGGCGAGCCTGGTGACTCACCTCGCCGAGCGAGGGCACCGGCGTATCGGACTGGTCGCGGGCCTGCCCGGACTGAGCACCACGGCGGAGCGGATCACCGGCTACCGGCACGGCCTCGCGCACGCCGGACTCCCCTACGACGAACGGCTCGTGGCGCACGGCGACTCCCGGGCAGGGACGGCCGAGGAGGCCACCCACCGGCTGCTGTCCCTGGGGGCACCGCCGAGCGCGCTCGTCACCGCCAACAACGCCATGACCGTCGGCGCGCTGCGGGCCCTGCGTGATCGGGGCCTGTCCGTGCCCGACGACCTGGCGCTGTGCTGCTTCGACGACTTCTCCTGGGCGGATCTGTTCACACCGCGGCTCACCGTGATCGCCCAGCCGAGCAAGGAGATCGGCGCCACGGCCGTCCGGCTGCTGCTGGAACGGCTGGCGTCCCCGCACCGGGAGAGCCGCACCGTCCGGCTTCCCTCCGCCTTCGTCCATCGCACCTCGTGCGGCTGCCCCGCGGACGCCGTGCACGGCGAAGGCCCCGTGACCGAGATACCGAGGAAAGGACCCGAGTCGTGATCGTCGTCGCCGGTGAGGCCCTGATCGATCTGGTGCCGCAGGACTCCGGCGCCCTGGCGGGACTGCTGCCTCGCCGGGGCGGTGGCCCCTACAACACGGCGGTGGCGCTCGGCCGCCTCGGCTCGTCCACCGCCTTCTGCTCCCGCGTCTCCCGAGACGCGTTCGGCGAGGCTCTTCTCGACGGGCTGGTGGACGCCGGCGTCGACGTGTCGTCCGTCCAGCGTGGCGGCGAACCGACGACCCTGGCCGTCGCCACGATCGGGACGGACGGCTCGGCCGCGTACTCCTTCTACGTCGAGGGCACCGCGGACCGTCTCTTCACCGCCCCAGGCCGGCTCCCCGACGGGACGCGGGCGGTGTCCTTCGGCACCTGTTCGCTCGTCCTGGAACCGGGCGCGAGCGCGTACGAGGAGCTGATGCGGGCCGCCGCCGCGCGGGGTGTCTTCACGGCGCTCGACCCGAACATCCGCGCCGGTCTGATCCCCGACCCGGACGCCTACCGTGCCCGGTTCAAGAGCTGGCTGCCGTCGGTGTCCCTGCTCAAGCTGTCCGAGGAGGACGCCCGGTGGCTCGGGGGCACCCCGCTCGAGTGGCTGGCCGCCGGTCCCTCTGCGGTGGTGATCACCCAGGGCGGCGACGGTCTCACCGCGTTCACCCGGGACGGCTCGGTGTATTCCGTGCCCGGCGAACCGGTGGACGTGGTGGACACCATCGGGGCCGGTGACACCGTGAACGCGGCACTGCTGCACGGCCTGGCCGTGCAAGACGCCCTGTCCCCGACCGCGTTGGCCGAGTTGGGCACCCGGGGCTGGACCGAGCTTCTGGGCTTCGCGGCCCGGGCGGCGGCGGTCACCTGCTCCCGCGCCGGAGCCGAACCGCCGTACGCCCGCGAACTCGGCGACCTGTAGGGGCGCCGCACAGACGCCTTCGGTTCCCGGAACGCGGCGGTCCTGGCATTCGACCCTTCAACGGGCGGCGCCCCGCAGGGAGTTCCCGCGGGGCGCCGCCCGTCGAGGCAGGACAGGCGTGGTCGGACAGGTGAGGCAGGCACACGTGGTCCGGCATGCCTGCCCTGTCTGTTCAGGCCTTCCGGGCCCGCGTGGTCTTCGCGGGGGCCGCCTTCTTGGTTGCCGACTTCGTGGCGACCGCCTTCTTCGCGACCGTCTTCTTGGCGGCCGTGCCGCCGACGGTCTTCGTGGCCGTCTTCCTGGTCGTCGTCCCGGCGGCGACCGTCTTCTTGGCGGCCGTCTTGCGCGGGGCCTTCACGGGAGCGGCGTCACTGATCCGGTCCGCGCCCAGGATCTCGCGAAGGAACTTTCCGGTGTGGCTGGCCGGAACCCCGGCGACCTCCTCGGGCGTGCCCTCGGCGATCACGAGACCGCCGCCGTTGCCGCCCTCGGGGCCCATGTCGATGACCCAGTCCGCGGTCTTGACGACATCGAGGTTGTGCTCGATGACGATGACCGTGTTGCCCTTGTCGACCAGGCCGGACAGCACCGTGATGAGCTTGCTGATGTCCTCGAAGTGCAGACCGGTGGTCGGCTCGTCGAGCACGTACACGGTGCGGCCGGTGGAGCGCTTCTGGAGCTCGCTGGCGAGCTTGACGCGCTGCGCCTCACCGCCGGAGAGCGTCGGCGCGGACTGGCCGAGCCTGACGTAGCCGAGGCCGACGTCGTTGAGCGTCCTGAGGTGACGGGCGATCGCCGGCACCGCCTCGAAGAAGTCGAGCGCCTCCTCGATCGGCATGTCCAGGACCTCGGAGATGGACTTGCCCTTGTAGTGGACCTCCAGGGTCTCCCGGTTGTAGCGCGCCCCGTGGCAGACCTCGCAGGGGACGTACACGTCCGGCAGGAAGTTCATCTCGATCTTGATGGTGCCGTCGCCGGAGCAGTTCTCGCAGCGGCCGCCCTTGACGTTGAAGGAGAAGCGGCCGGGCAGATAGCCCCGCACCTTCGCCTCGGTGGTCTCGGCGAACAGCCTGCGGACGTGGTCGAAGACTCCGGTGTACGTCGCCGGGTTGGAGCGGGGCGTACGGCCGATGGGCGACTGGTCGACGTGCACGACCTTGTCGACCAGGTCGTCGCCGTCCACACGCGTGTGGCGCCCCGGCACGTTCCTCGCGCCGTTCAGTTCGCGGGCCAGGTGCGTGTACAGGATGTCGTTGACCAGCGTCGACTTGCCCGAACCCGATACGCCGGTGACGGCCGTGAGGACGCCCAGCGGGAAGGACACGTCGATATCCCGGAGGTTGTTCTCGCGGGCGCCGTGCACGGTGAGCCTGCGGCTCGGGTCGGCCGGACGCCGGACGTCCGGCGTCGGGATCTCCCTCTTCCGGGACAGGTACTGCCCCGTCACCGACTCGGGGTTGGCCAGCAGCTCCTTCAAGGGGCCGCTGTGCACGACCTTGCCGCCGTGCTCGCCCGCGCCGGGGCCGATGTCGACGACCCAGTCGGCGACCTTGATGGTGTCCTCGTCGTGCTCGACGACGATGAGCGTGTTGCCCATGTCGCGCAGGCGGACGAGGGTCTCGATCAGCCGGTGGTTGTCCCGCTGGTGCAGGCCGATGGACGGCTCGTCGAGGACGTACAGAACCCCGACGAGTCCGGAGCCGATCTGGGTGGCCAGGCGGATGCGCTGGGCCTCGCCGCCGGAGAGGGTGCCGGCCGCGCGGTTCAGCGACAGATAGTCGAGGCCGACGTCGACCAGGAAGCGCAGCCGTTCGTTGACCTCCTTCAGGACGCGCTCGGCGATCTTCTTGTCGCGCGCGTTGAGCTTCAGCCTCCCGAGGAAGTCCGCGCAGTCGCTGATGGACATGGCCGCGACCTCGGCGATCGACTTCTCCATGACCGTGACCGCGAGGACGAGCGGCTTGAGGCGCGTGCCCTGACAGGTGGGGCAGGGCACCTCGCGCATGTAGCCCTCGAAGCGCTCGCGGCTGGCGTCGCTCTCGGACTCGCTGTGGCGCCGCTTGACGAAGGGAACGGCCCCTTCGAAGGGCGTGGTGTACACGCGCTCGCGTCCGTACCGGTTGCGGTAGCGGACCTCGATCTGCGTCTTGTGGCCGTAGAGCAGGGCCTTCTTGGCACGCTGGGGCAGCCCGGCGAAGGGGATGTCCGTCCGGAAGCCCAGCGCGTCCGCGAGGGCGCCGATCAGGCGGCCGAAGTAGTCCTTGGTGTGCCCGTGCGACCAGGCGTGGATGGCACCCTCGTCGAGGGACTTGTCCTCGTCCGGGACGATCAGCTCGGGGTCGACCTCCATGCGGGTGCCGATGCCGGTGCACTCGGGGCAGGCGCCGAACGGCGAGTTGAAGGAGAAGGAGCGGGGCTCCAGCTCCTCGAAGGAGAGGTCGTCGTACGGGCAGTACAGGTGCTCGGAGTACATGCGCTCGCGCTCGGGGTCGTCCTCGGGGAGGTCGACGAAGTCGAGCACGACCATGCCGCCGGCCAGGCCGAGCGCGGTCTCCACGGAGTCGGTGAGACGGCGCTTTGCGGAGTCCTTCACCGTGAGACGGTCGATGACCACCTCGATGGTGTGCTTCTCCTGCTTCTTCAGCGTCGGCGGCTCGCTGAGCTGGATGGTCTCGCCGTCGACCCGGGCACGGCTGTAGCCCTTGGTCTGGAGATCGGCGAAGAGGTCGACGAACTCTCCCTTGCGCTCGCGCACCAGCGGCGACAGGACCTGGAAGCGGCTCCCCTCCGGGAGTTCCAGGACCTTGTCGACGATGGCCTGCGGCGACTGGCGGGTGATGGGACGGCGACATTCGGGACAGTGCGGCTTGCCGATGCGCGCGAAGAGCAGCCGCAGGTAGTCGTAGACCTCGGTGATCGTGCCGACCGTCGAGCGCGGGTTGCGCGAGGTCGACTTCTGGTCGATGGAGACGGCCGGGGAGAGACCCTCGATGAAGTCCACGTCCGGCTTGTCCATCTGGCCGAGGAACTGCCGGGCGTACGAGGACAGGGACTCCACGTAGCGCCGCTGCCCCTCGGCGAAGATCGTGTCGAAGGCGAGGGAGGACTTGCCCGACCCCGACAGGCCCGTGAAGACGATGAGCGAGTCGCGCGGAAGGTCGAGCGAGACATTCTTCAGGTTGTGCTCGCGCGCTCCACGGACGATGAGACGGTCGGCCACGCCGGTCCGCACCTTTCTTCAGAGAAGTGACAGGGGCCGCGGGCCCCGTCTTCTCAGACTAGGGCGAGCCACTGACAACGCCGGTTGCTTTCGCTGGTTCACAACAATCCCGGACCATCCAGCATGCCCGACGCCACCGGCGAGCTTATAGCACGTGCATTCGATTTAGGCGGGCGGCCGACCAGCTTCACCCGAACGTGTGGCGAGGCTAGGGTCGGCCACATGATGGATCATGCGCGCGACCTGGCATCTGTACGTGACGCGACGGAACGACTGCTCACCGCAGCCGCCGGACTGGACAACGCCGCCGTGACCGAGCCGTCACGGCTTCCCGGCTGGAGCCGCGGGCATGTGCTCGCCCACCTGTCCCGCAACGCGGACGCTCTGGTGAACGTTCTGGAGGGACGCCCCATGTACGCCTCCGCGAGCACCCGGGACTCCGACATCGAGCGGGACGCGCCGCGCGCCCTGGAAGCGCAGCTGGCGGACCTGCGGGAGAGCGCGGCCCGCTTCGCGGACACCGGGGCCGCTCCCGCGGACTGGTCCCGCACGGTGGCGCTGCGCAACGGGGTCACCGACTCCGCGGCCCGGGTGCCGTTCCGACGCTGGGTCGAGGTCGACCTGCACCATGTCGATCTGGGGATCGGGTACGAGCTGGAGGATGTGCCGGAGGAGTTCGTGGCCCGGGAGATCGACTTCCTCGCGGAGCGGTTCGCCGGCCACAAGGACGTGCCCTCCACCACGCTGGACGCGGGCGACGGCCGGGTGCGGACCACGGGCGGTGGCGCCGGGGGCGGACCGGTCGAGGTCCAGGGCCCGCCCGCCGATCTCCTCGGCTGGCTCTGCGGCCGCCGCGACGGCACCGGTCTGACGGTTCGCGGCGGCCCGCTTCCGGCCCTGCCCGCGCTATAGGCTGCCGCCATGACGTACAGCGGAGCGGTGACGGTCGGCGGCCCGGCCGACGTGCACGAGCTGCAGGACCTGATGATCTCCAAGGTCGCGGTCGGCCCCATGGACAACAACGCGTATCTGCTGCGCTGCCGGGCCACCGACGAGCAACTCCTGATCGACGCGGCGAACGAGGCCTCGACACTGCTCACCCTGATCGGTGACGACGGCATCGCGTCCGTCGTGACCACCCATCAGCACGGCGACCACTGGCAGGCGCTCGCCGAGGTCGTGGCCGCCACGGGCGCGCGCACCTACGCGGGCCGGGACGACGCCGACGGCATCCCGGTGCCCACCGACGTCCCCCTCCAGGACGGTGACACGGTTCGGGTGGGGAACGTCGAACTCACCGCGCGCCACCTGGTCGGGCACACACCGGGCTCGATCGCCCTCGTCTACGACGACCCGCACGGTCATCCCCACGTGTTCACCGGCGACTGCCTCTTCCCGGGCGGCGTGGGCAACACACGCAAGGACCCGGAGGCGTTCGCCCGTCTCCTGCACGACGTCGAGACGAGGATCTTCGACGTCCTGCCGGACGAGACGTGGGTCTACCCCGGCCACGGCGACGACACGACCCTGGGCGCCGAGCGCCCGCACCTGCCGGAGTGGCGAGCCCGGGGCTGGTGATCGGCTGATCTGCGCGGGGCCGTCCTGAACAGGGGCGGCCCCGCTGCTCTGCCCGGGCGCCGCGAACCTGTCGGCACGAGGCTGCGGAAAGGGACGTCCTCGAAATGCCGTGCCCGTGACCGGTGTCCACGGCGGGCGCGCGAGACGGCCGCGGCGCGGGTGTTCACGCGACTGCAACACACGTTCCCACCATGCGGACAATTACCGCTGTGACGTGGACAAACGGCCGCTTCGCTGCCACTCTCCCGCCATGTACCGACCCCAACGCGCCCTGCGCCCCGCCGTGTCCGCCTGCGCCGTCGCCCTGCTCGCCCTCGCCGTGGGCTGTGCCCCGCAGCCGGAGAGCAAGACGTCCGGCAAAGCGTCCGCGAGCGCCGCCGAGAAGTGCGCCAGGGGCTCGCTTGGCACCCGGACCTCCGGCAAGCTCACCGTCGCCACCGACGAGCCGGCGTACGAACCATGGTTCAAGGACGACAAGCCCGGCAACGGAAAGGGCTTCGAGTCGGCGGTGACGTACGCCGTGGCGCGCCGGCTCGGCTACGCCGACGGCAATGTCGTCTGGCAGAGCGTGCCCTTCAACAAGGCCTTCGCCCCCGGGGCGAAGACCTTCGACTTCGACATCAACCAGGTGTCGATCAGCACCGAACGCAAAAGGGCCGTGGACTTCTCCTCCGGCTACTACGACGTGCGCCAGGCGGTCATCGCGCTCAAGAACTCCAAGGCCGCCAAGGCGACGAGTCTCGCGGACCTCAAGAACCTGAAGCTGGGCGCGCAGGTCGGCACCACCAGCCTGGACTACATCGACGACGTGGTGAAGCCGACCCGGCAGGCGGCCGCGTACGCGAAGAACGACCAGGCGAAGTCCGCCCTGAAGAACGGCCAGGTCGACGCCATCGTCACCGATCTGCCGACCGCCTTCTACATCACGGCCGCCGAGGTCACCGACGCCAGGATCGTCGGGCAGTTCGAGAACAGGGGCAGCGCGCCGGAGCAGTTCGGGCTCGTCCTCGACAAGGGCAGCGCGCTGACCTCCTGCGTGACGAAGGCCGTGGACGCCCTCCGCGCGGACGGCACACTCGCGAAGATCGAGACGCAGTGGCTGTCCGAGGCAGTGGACGCGCCGGTGCTCAAGTGACCGCGACGAACGGGCCGTCGGGAGAGGACGCCTCCGAAGGAGAGGCGTCCCCAGGGGGTGCGCCCGGTGGCGGCGTGCTCGAAGCGGAGGTGTCCCGAGGGGACACACCCGAAGGGGGCCTGCCCGGTGAAGTGGCGCCCGGGCGGGGCGAGGTGTACGTCCCGTCGCAGCGGAGGATCGAGCGCGAACGCCACAAACGCGGGCGGGCCCGCCGTTCGGCGGCCGTCGCCGCGCTTTCCACCCTCGTCGCGGCCGTCGTGCTCTACCTCGTCGTGGTCGACGCGCCGGGCTGGCCGCGAACAAAGGAGACGTTCTTCGACGCGTCGTTCGCGCGTGAGGCGCTTCCCAAGGTCCTCGACGGGCTCTGGCTCAACCTCCGACTGTTCGCGGTGTGCGGCGTCGTGGTGCTCCTGCTGGGCACCCTGATCGCCGTGGCGCGCACGCTGCGCGGTCCGGTGTACTGGCCGGTTCGCGCCCTCGCCACCGCGTACACCGACTTCTTCCGCGGTCTGCCGCTGATCATCTGTCTCTCGATCGTCGTGTTCGGCGTTCCCGCGCTCCGGTTGCAGGGCGTCACCACCGACCCTGTCCTTCTCGGCGGCACGGGCCTGGTGCTGACGTATTCGGCGTACGTCGCCGAGGTCGTCCGCGCCGGCATCGAGTCCGTGCACCCCTCGCAACGGGCCGCGGCACGCTCGCTGGGCCTCACCGCGCGGCAGACCCTTCGCCATGTGGTGCTGCCCCAGGCCGTCCGCCGTCAGGTCCCGCCGCTCCTGAACGACATGGTGTCCCTCCAGAAGGACACCAGCCTCGTCTCGATCGGCGGCGCGGTGGAGGCGATGCGTTCCGCGGACGTCATCGTCGGCCGCAGCCTCAACTACACGGCGTACATCGTCGCGGCGCTGCTCTTCGTGGCCCTGACCATCCCGATGACACGCTTCACCGACTGGGTCACCGCCCGCATGGACCGGCGCCGCGGCCAGGGAGGCACCGTATGAGCGAGGTATCCGCACCGGGCGGTCCGTTGCTTCGGATGGAGTCCGTCCGCAAGACGTTCGGCGACTCGGTCGTCCTGCGGGACGTCGATCTGGAGGTCGCCCCGCACACGGTCACCACGCTGATCGGCGCATCCGGCTCCGGGAAGTCCACGCTGCTGCGCTGCGCCAACCTCCTGGAGGAGGTGGACGACGGAGCGATCTGGCTGGACGGTGAGGAGATCACCGACCCGAGGACGGACCAGGACGCGGTGCGCCGGCGCATCGGCGTCGTCTTCCAGTCGTACAACCTGTTCCCGCACATGACCGTCCTGGAGAACATCACCCTCGCTCCGCGCCGTGTGCACGGGGTGGGCCGCGCGGACGCCGAGGCACACGCGCGTGAGCTCCTCGAACGGCTCGGGCTCGGCGCCAAGGCGGGCGAGTACCCGGACCGGTTGAGCGGTGGACAGCAGCAACGGGCCGCGATCGTCCGCGCCTTGGCCGTGCGTCCCAGGCTGCTCCTCCTCGACGAGATCACCGCCGCCCTCGACCCCGAGCTCGTGGGCGAGGTCCTGGATGTCGTCCGCGATGTGAAGGAGGGCGGCATGACCATGGTCCTGGCCACGCACGAGATGGGCTTCGCACGCGAGGTCTCGGACCAGGTCTGCTTCCTGGAGGACGGCGTGATCCTGGAGCGCGGCACGCCCGAGCAGGTCTTCGGCGACCCGCGACAGGAGCGCACCCGGCGCTTCCTCAGCCGGATCGTCGAAGCCGGACGCCTGTGACCCGTGGACGTCCGCGGGCTCAGGTGTCCGCCCGCCCCGTTCCCGCGAGGGCCGCCACCCGCTCCACGGCGAAGGCGTATCCCTGTACGCCACAGCCCGCGATGACCCCGTCGGCACGCAGCGAGACGTACGAGTGTTGCCGGAACTCCTCACGCTGGTGGATGTTGGAGATGTGGACCTCCACCACCGGAAGCCCGTCACAGGTGTTGAGCGCGTCGAGGACGGCGACGGAGGTGTGCGAGTAGGCGGCCGGGTTGATCACGATCCCGGCGTGGTTCAGGCGGGCCTCGTGGATCCAGTCCACCAGCTCGCCCTCGTGGTTGGACTGCCGGAAGTCCACCGTGCCGCCGTGCGCGGCCGCCGCCTCGGCGCACAGCGCCTCGACGTCCGCCAGCGTGTCGGAGCCGTAGATCTCCGGCTGCCGCTGCCCGAGGAGGTTCAGGTTGGGGCCGTTGAGAATCATGATCGGGGCGTTGGCGAGGGTGCGGGGCACGTCTCCTCCGGTCCTTGGGGTCTGCCGGCCCGTCAAGGACCGCTGCTCGGACCCGGTTTATCACGATGCCCCTGAAGGGTGACGGCTCGTACGCTCGCGCCATGACGACGCCCGCGTACCCTCCCAAGCCCGTGCCCGGCGACCGGATCGCCGTGATCTCGCCGTCCAGCGGTCTGCCCGGCCTCCTGCCGCTCCCGTACGAACTGGGCCTGGAGCGGCTGCGCGAGGAGTTCGGTCTGGAACCGGTCGAGTACCCGGCGACCCGGAGGATGGGGTCGACCCCGCGCGAGCGGGCCGACGACATCCACGCGGCCTTCGCCGATCCGACGGTCAAGGCGGTCATCGCGTCCATCGGCGGCGACGACCAGATCACCGTGCTGCCGCTGCTGGACCGCGAGTTGATCCGGGCACATCCGAAGCCGTTCTTCGGATACAGCGACAACACGAACTTCCTCGTCCATCTGTGGAACGTCGGAATCGTCGGCTATCACGGCGGAACGGTGATGTGCGAGCTCGGCCGGCCTGGTGCCATGGACCCGCTGACAGCGGAGTCGCTGCGGGCCGCGCTGTTCACGTCCGGGCCCTACGAGCTGCGTCCCGCCGGCCGTTTCCGCGAGGTCGACGTGCCCTGGGAGAAGCCGGAGAGCTTCCTCACCGAGCCGCCGACCGAGCCGGGCGCGGGGTGGACCTGGATCCGCCCGGACCGGGTGGTCGAGGGCCGCTCCTGGGGCGGCAACATCGAGATCCTCTCGTGGCTGCTGATGGCCGACCGCGAGATCGCCCGCGATCCTTCCGTGTACGAGGGTCACGTGCTGTTCCTGGAGACCTCGGAGGAGATGCCCGGAGCCGACGACGTCTTCCGGATCCTGCGGAACATGGGCGAGCGTGGTCTTCTGCGGCGCTTTCCGGCACTCCTCATGGGCCGTCCGAAGGCGTGGTCGTTCGCTCGGCCCCTGGAGCCGGCGGCCAGGGTCCGTTACGCGCGGGACCAGCGTGAAGCGGTCCTCCGGGCCATCGACACATATGCACCGGACATGGTGGTCGTCTTCGATGTGGACCTCGGCCACACCGATCCGCAGATCGTCATCCCTTATGGAGGCACGGTCCGGGTCGAGGGCCCGGCCCGGCGCATCACCGTCACCTACTGACGCACGCCGCGCTCCCGTGCGCCCCCGTAACCACCGATCACTGTGGGTAGTTGATCCGGCATGCACGACGTACGCACCGTAAGGGCGCCTTCCATGCTCCGGCTCGCGGCCGCCTCGCTCACCGGGACGGCCATCGAGTTCTACGACTTCTTCGTCTACGGAACCGCGGCGGCGCTGGTTCTCGGACCGCTGTTCTTCCCGACGTTCTCACCGCTGGCCGGCACGCTGGCGGCCTTCGGGACGTTCGGCGTCGGGTTCGTCGCCCGTCCGCTGGGCTCGGTGATGTTCGGGCACATCGGGGACCGGCGCGGACGGCGGCCGGTTCTGCTGGCCTCGCTGCTGCTGACCGGCGCGGCGACCGTCGCCGTCGGCTGTGTTCCCACCTACGACCGCATCGGTGCCGCGGCACCCGTGCTGCTGCTGGTGCTGCGTTTTCTCCAGGGGCTCGGACTCGGCGGCGAGTGGGGCGGGGCTGTGCTGCTGACGGCCGAGCACGCGCCCGCCGGGCGGCGCGGGCTGTGGTCGAGTTTCCCCCAGATCGGTCCGTCCCTCGGGTTCGTGCTGGCCAACGGCGTGATGCTGGCGCTGTCGTCGACACTGTCCGACGCGCAGTTCGCCCAGTGGGGCTGGCGGGTGCCGTTCTGGGCGGCGGGGGTGCTCGCGGCGGCGGGGCTGTGGCTGCGCAGTTCGCTCGAGGAGAGCCCGCGGTTCCTCGAAGTGGGGGATCACGCGCGCGTGCCGATCGCCGAGGTGGTGCGCGACCACTGGCGACTGGTCCTGCTGACGGCCGGCGGCCTCGCCGTCGGATACGCCGTCTTCTACGCGGTGACGACCTGGGCGCTCGCCTACGGAGTCGAGCGGCTCGGCGTGAGCCGCACCGTCATGCTGACCTGCATCATGGCCGCGGTGGTGGTGAAGGGGTCGCTGACGCCTCTGGTGGCCCTGCTGGGAGATCGCTACGGACGGCGGCCGCTGTGCCTGGCGGGCTGCGCGGGCGCCGCGCTGTGGATGTTCCCGATGATCGGACTCCTGTCGACCGGCGAGCCCCTGCTGATGTTCTTCGGATTCCTGGTGGCGCTCATCGCCTTCATCACCATGTTCGCGGTGATCGCCGCCTATCTGCCGGAGTTGTACGAGCCGCGGGTGCGCTGCACGGGCGCGGCCGTCGGATACAACCTCGGCGGTGTCCTCGGGGGCGCGCTCACGCCGGTCGTGGCGACGGCGGTGGCGAGCGGGGAGCGCGTGCCGTGGGGTGTGGCCGCCTATCTGACGGGGATCGCGCTGCTGAGCCTCGGGTGCTTCGCGCTGCTGCCGGAGACCCGGCCGGTGCCCAGGCTGTCCGTCGTGCCCGTCACGGAGTGAGAGTCGGTCAGGGATTGACGGCCAGTTCCAGATACGCGGCGAACACGACCAGGTGAACGCCTCCCTGAAGCGGAGTGGCCCGCCCGGGCACGACCGTCAGGGAGCTCACGACCACGGTCAGCGCGAGCAGCACCATCTCGGTGGCGCCGAGGCCGAGAACGAGTGGTCCGGAGAGCCAGAGAGAGGCCAGGGCGACGGCGGGGATGGTCAGACCGATGCTGGCCATCGCGGATCCGAGGGCGAGGTTCAGGCTGGTCTGCACCCGGTCCCGGCGGGCGGCGCGCAGTGCCGCGATGGTCTCGGGGAGCAGCACCAGCAGGGCGATGATCACACCGACCACGGAGTGCGGCATGCCGGCCGCCTCGACGCCGGACTCGATGGTGGGCGACACCCCCTTGGCGAGACCGACCACGCCGACCAGGGCCAGCCCGAGGAGCCCCAGGCTGAACCTGGTCTCCCGGGCGGTCGGTGCGTCGGCGTGGTCGTCCACGTCGATGACCTTGCCCTGCTGGGTGATCGGCAGGAAGTAGTCACGGTGCCGTACGGTCTGGGTCGCCACGAACAGGCCGTACAGCACCAGTGAGGCGACTGCGGCGAAGGTGAGTTGAGCGGAGGAGAACTCCGGACCCGGCTTGCTGGTGGTGAACGTGGGGAAGACGAGGCTGAGTGTGGCGAGCGTCGCGACGGTCGCCAGGGCGGCCCCGGTTCCTTCGGCGTTGAACACGGCGAGACCGTGGCGCAGCGACGCAACGAGCAGACACACGCCGACGATCCCGTTGCAGGTGATCATCACCGCCGCGAACACCGTGTCGCGGGCCAGTGTCGAGCTCTTGGCGCCGCCGTCCGCCATCAGCGTGACGATGAGGGCGACTTCGATGATCGTGACGGCGACGGCGAGGACGAGGGAACCGAAGGGTTCCCCCACGCGGTGGGCGACCACCTCGGCGTGATGGACCGCGGCGAGTACGGAACCCGCGAGGACCAGCGTCACCAGTGCGACGACGGCGCCGGACAGGTCGCGCCCCCAGGTGAAGGCCAGGAGCACCACCGCGATCACGGGCACCACGACGGTCCACCGTGTCACGAGTGACCTGAGCCGAACGATCATGCCGCGATCGTCGCAGCCACGGGCGTGCCCCGCACTCCGGAGGCGCGGGGCGCGCTCCGGAATCGCGGCGGCCCGACGCCGGCGGGCGCCGGGAGCGGTGAACGAGCGCCGCCGGGCACCGGGAGCGGTGGCCGATGATGCTCCACGCACCGCTCCCGGAAGTGACCGTCGCCGCGTTCGGCCTGGTCAGACGTCAACGCTCTCCTTCGAAGCGCTCTCGGTCCGCTCGCGCGCCGCCTGCTTCCTGGTGGCGGTCAGGCTGGTGATCGTCGTGACCACGAGGACCGCGCAGATCACGCCGAGCGAGACCGGGATGGATATCTCGGGAACATGGACACCGGACTCGTGCAGCGCGTGCAGGACGAGCTTGACGCCGATGAATCCGAGGATGACCGACAGTCCGTAGCTGAGGTGGACCAGCTTCTTGAGCAGGCCGCCGATGAGGAAGTACAGCTGCCGCAGACCCATCAGCGCGAAGGCGTTGGCCGTGAAGACGATGTACGGGTCCTGCGTCAGACCGAAGATCGCGGGGATCGAGTCGAGGGCGAAGAGCACGTCGGTGGTGCCGATCGCCAGCATCACGACCAGCATCGGCGTCATGACGCGCTTGCCGTTCTGGCGGATCCACAGCCTGGTGCCGTGATAGCGGTCGGCCACGCCGAACCGCTTCTCGGCTGCCTTGAGCAGTTTGTTCTCCTCGAACTCCTCGTCGTCCTCGTCGGCGCGGGCCTCCTGGATCAGCTTCCAGGCGGTGTAGATGAGGAACGCGCCGAAGATGTAGAAGACCCACGCGAAGTTCGCGATGATCGCCGCGCCGGCGGCGATGAACACCGCGCGCAGGACGAGGGCTATCAGGACGCCCACGAGGAGCACGCGTTGCTGGTATTTCGAGGGCACCGCGAACTTCGCCATGATCAGGACGAAGACGAAGAGATTGTCGACGCTCAGCGACTTCTCGGTGATGAAGCCGGCGAAGAACTCCCCGGCCGGCTGTCCGCCCGCGAACAGGAGCAGTCCGAGTCCGAACAGCCCGGCGAGGGCGATCCAGACGACGGTCCAGATTCCGGCTTCCTTGATCGATACGTCGTGCGGCTTGCGGCCGATGAGGAAGTCGACCGCGATCAGTGCGGCCAGCCCCACGATGGTCAGGACCCACAGGGTCAGGGAAACATTCACTGCGCCTCCGGCAGTACGTAACGGCAGATTTTCAGCGTCGTTCGCCACCGGAGGTCTCTTCCACCCGCGGCCGGCGGTGCGCTGGATGCGCCCAGAGGCCCGCGGGCCGACGCCCCGGGATCCGACTCGATCCGTATTGACGGGTGCGTCGCAGCAGGTAGGGAGTACTCCCCTCCGTATGGAAAAAGAGTACCCGAATCACCAAGGAAAGGTAAAGGGGTTAGTAAAAGAAGAGCCAAGAGTGCAGGTCAGGGCACTTTACGGTTGCTTGGTGAAGCCGTTCGGGCCCCCGACGCCCGAAGGTGTGCGAGGCCCGGGACCGCCGGCGTCAGGTCAGCGGTTCCACGACCGGCGGGCCTCCGCCACTTGCGCGAGGACCTGCTGGAGCACCTGACTGTTCGCGGGAACGAGCGCGGGCTCGTACGTCCACGCGTGCCCGACCCAGGGATCGGCGAGATGGTCGTCGGGCACCGGTGTGATCCGCAGCAACGACCGCCAGAGGGGGTCGAGCAGCGGTCCGTACGCGGTGGCGTCCTCCCGGTCCGCCACCATCATCAGATGGACGCCGACGGCCGGCCCCTCGTCCGCGAGGTAGCGGAGCTGGGTGACGGCCCGGTCGTCGAAACCGTGCGGGAAGTCGTTGACGATCAGCAGTTGCTCGGCTGTGTCGAGATCCGGCGGCAGCGAGTCGGCCGCTCCCCCGCGCACCGCCATCTGCACCAGGTCGACCCGCTGGGTGAGACGGTTCAGTACGTCCGCCACACCCGTGGCGCCGGCCGCCGGAGGGCCGCCGAGCACCCCGGACCGCGTCAGGGGCGCGAGTGACGAGGCCCCGGTGCCGGCCGGGTCGATGACATGCACGGTGAACTCGCCCGCGGGATAGACCGCGAGCAGCCGAGCGGCGTGCGCCACGGCGGTGTCCATGGAGAGGCGGCGCACCTGGTCAGAGTCGGCGAGCGTGCCCTCCAGGGAGGTACGGCCGCTGTCGATCCACAGGCCGCGCTCCAGCGGCAGACGCACCAGCATGGGGATGCTCAGGTTCTCGGTCTCCGGCAGACGGAGGTCACCGAGCCTCAGCGCCATGGGGGTCTCCATGGGGGCGCGGTAGCCGTGCCAGACCGGGTTGTCCCAGCGTGCGTAGGCCATCGGCAGCGCGGGCTCCACGACCTCGGCCTCGGCGGTGAGCTGGGCGAGGTCCCGGTCGAGAGCGGCTCTGGCCTGGTCGACCAGCAGCGTGTGCTTGGCGCGGGCAGCTTCGCGAGCGGCGTCGCCCTGCCCTCCGATCCGGCTGCGCGGGTCGGAGAGGACCTCGTCGAGTTCCTTCTCCATGCGCGAGTCGGCGAAGTCGACGGCGCTGCGGTACGCGGCGACGGTCCTGGCCAGGTCCTCGAACATTCCCCAGACCTGGTTGTACAGCCGCTCCTCCATGGACCAGCCGGTCGCGTCGCCCGCGACGGGCTGCGCGGGCTGCCCGGGCTGGGCCGGCGGGGCGGTCGGCGGGGGCGGTGGCGGAGCGGAGGTCTGCCGGCCGGGATGGCTGTAGTCGACCGGGCCACCGGCGGTGGGCGGCGACGGCTGGGTGACCGGGGAAGGGTCGGGTTGCGCGGGGCTCCCTTGACGACCGGTCCCGCCGGCGCCGCCTCCCTGCGGACCGGGCATGTACGGATTCTGCTGCGGTGGCGCGGCCCCCGAGGGGCCCTGCTGCGGTCCTGCTCCGGCGTAGGGCGGCTGGTCAGGTCCCTGGGCAGGGGCGGCGGCCTGTCGCGACCGGTCCGAGTCCGGAGTGCGGGGCGGGGGCGCCGCCACCGACCGCGCCAGTCCCTGGGCCACCGCTTCGTTGATGCTGCCCGCGAGCTGCCGGGCCTCCGGAAGCCCCTGGTCGGCGAGGAGGTCGGCGAGTCCGCCCGCGTAGCCCTGGCCGACCGCGCGCACCTTCCAGGCGCCCTGCCTGCGGTAGAGCTCCAGGGCCACGACGGCGGACTCGGTGTCCAGTCCGGTGAGGGTGTAGCTGGCGACCTCGAGACCGTCGAGGCCGGTCACCGCGACGAAGGGGGCGGCGACGGCGCCGAACCGGACCGGTCCGCCGACGCCGGTGGGCAGCGCGAGCAGGACGCTGACCCGGTGCACGGCCTGCGGCAGGGCGTCAAGGTCGAAGGCCAGGCGGTGGTCGGCCGCCGCCTGCTTGGAGACCTCGAGCCCGGGGAGCGTGGGCGCGCCCGGGTGGGCCACCCACTCGACGCCCCGGACCCTGCCCTGCTCGTCGCTGAGCGTGACCCCTGCCACGATCGGCTTGCCGGCCGAGATACGGACCTCGAGACGGACCTGGGAGAGCGGGTGGTTCTGCCCCCTGACCAGCTCGGCCGTCATCGTCTTGTCCCCCTGTGTCGCTGTGTGCGTGTGCGCCGGCCGATCAGAGGTGCGGCAAGATGGCGGGCATCAGGTCCTGGAACGTGCGGCCGTTGGCCGGCGTGCCGAGGGCCGTCATCTGCCAGCCGGTTCCGGCGCGGTGCACCTTCGCCATGATCTGGGCCGTGTACTGGCCGCCGCCCGCCAGCGTGTAGCGGGCGAGCTCCTGCCCGTTAGTCTCGTCGACCAGACGGCAGGACGCGTTCTGCACTTCCTGGAAGGTCTGGCCCGTGAAGGAGTTCACGGTGAAGACGATCTGGTCGATGTGGACCGGGACGCGCTGGAGGTCGACGAGGATGGCCTCGTCGTCCCCGCCCTGGCCCACGCCGCCGACGAGGTTGTCACCGGTGTGCCGCACCGAGCCGTCGTCGCTGACGAGGTGACGGAAGAACACCACGTCGACGGGCTGCTTGTCCGCGAACAGCACGGCGGACGCGTCGAGGTCGATCTCCCGGGTGCGCGAGCCGAACAGGCCGCGCCGGGGAGCCGCCTGCCAGCCGAGTCCCATACGGACCGCGGTCAGCGTGCCCCCGTCGTTCTTCTGCAGACTGATGGCCTGACCCTTGGTCATGTTGACCGTCACGCGCTGTTCCCCTCTCGAACTGTCCCCTGTTGCCGCGGAGTCCGCGGATGAACAGAACCCTACGCAGCGGCACTGACAGCGCCGAACCCTGGGGCGGACTTTGTGTCGGTCTTGCAACACACCGCGCATCGGCCGGGTCCGACGCCGTCGACACGGCCGTCAGGCGATTCCCGCCTCCTTCATCTGCCGCAGTTCCTTCTTCATCTCCGACACCTCGTCGCGCAGACGGGCCGCGATCTCGAACTGGAGGTCGGCCGCCGCGGCACGCATCCGTTCCGTCAGGTCCTCGATCTGCTGGGCGAGTTCGGCGCCGGGGCGGTCGGTGGGCACCGCGTTCTTGTCCTTGGCGGACTTGGCGGCACGGTTCGCCTTGCCGCCCAGCGCGGGCACGGGGGCCTTGGCGCCCTTGCCGTCCTTCGTCCTGCGGTACCCGGAGCCGAGCAGCTGCTCGGTGTCGACGTCCTCGCGGGCGATCTGCGCCACGATGTCGTTGATCTTCTTGCGCAGGGGCTGCGGGTCGATGCCCCGCTCCTTGTTGTACGCGATCTGCTTCTCCCGGCGGCGGTTGGTCTCATCGATGGCCTTCTCCATCGCCGGGGTGATCTTGTCCGCGTACATATGGACCTGGCCGGAGACGTTGCGCGCCGCACGGCCGATGGTCTGGATCAGGGAGGTCCCCGAGCGCAGGAAGCCCTCCTTGTCGGCGTCGAGGATCGCCACCAGGGAGACCTCGGGAAGGTCGAGACCCTCGCGCAGCAGGTTGATGCCGACCAGGACGTCGAACTCGCCGGCCCGCAGCTCGCGCAGCAGCTCGACGCGGCGCAGGGTGTCGACGTCGCTGTGCAGGTAGCGCACCTGGATGCCCAGTTCCAGGAAGTAGTCGGTGAGGTCCTCGGCCATCTTCTTGGTGAGCGTGGTGACCAGGACGCGCTCGTCCTTCTCGGTGCGCTGCCGGATCTCGTGCACGAGGTCGTCGATCTGGCCCTCGGTGGACTTGACGACGACCTGGGGGTCGACGAGGCCGGTGGGGCGGATGATCTGCTCGACGTAGCCGTCCGAGCGGGAGAGTTCGTACTTCCCCGGGGTCGCCGAGAGATAGACGGTCTGACCGATGCGCTTCTGGAACTCCTCCCATTTCAGGGGGCGGTTGTCCAGGGCGGAGGGCAGCCGGAAGCCGTGGTCGACGAGGGTGCGCTTGCGGGAGGCGTCGCCCTCGTACATCGCGCCGATCTGCGGAACGGTGACGTGCGACTCGTCGATGACGAGCAGGAAGTCGTCCGGGAAGTAGTCGATCAGTGTGTTCGGCGGGGAGCCGGGCTCACGGCCGTCGAAGTGCATCGAGTAATTCTCGACACCGGAGCAGGAGCCGATCTGGCGGAGCATCTCGATGTCGTACGTCGTCCGCATGCGCAGGCGCTGGGCCTCCAGTAGCTTGCTCTGCTTCTCCAGCTCCGCGAGACGCTCCCCCAGCTCCTTCTCGATGTCGTTGACGGCGCGCTCCATGCGCTCGGGGCCCGCCACGTAGTGGGACGCGGGGAAGACGTAGATCTGGTCGTCGTCGCTGATGACCTCGCCGGTGAGCGGGTGCAGCGTGGACAGGGCCTCGATCTCGTCGCCGAACATCTCGATGCGGACCGCGAGCTCCTCGTACACCGGGAAGATCTCGATCGTGTCGCCGCGGACCCGGAAGGTGCCTCGGGCGAAGGCGACGTCGTTGCGGGTGTACTGGATGTCGACGAAGCGGCGCAGCAGGTCGTCGCGGTCGATCTCGTCACCGACCTTGAGGCTGACCATCCGGTCCACGTACTCCTGCGGAGTACCGAGGCCGTAGATGCAGGACACCGAGGCGACCACGACGACGTCACGGCGGGTCAGCAGCGAGTTGGTCGCGGAGTGGCGCAGGCGCTCCACCTCCTCGTTGATCGAGGAGTCCTTCTCGATGTAGGTGTCCGACTGCGGGACGTACGCCTCGGGCTGGTAGTAGTCGTAGTACGAGACGAAGTACTCGACGGCGTTGTTCGGCAGCAGCTCGCGGAACTCGTTGGCCAGCTGGGCGGCCAGCGTCTTGTTCGGTGCCATGACGAGCGTGGGGCGCTGGAGCTTCTCGATCATCCACGCGGTGGTGGCGGACTTGCCTGTGCCGGTCGCACCCAGCAGGACGACATCCTTCTCACCTGCGCGGATGCGCTTCTCCAGGTCGGCGATGGCCGTGGGCTGGTCACCGCCCGGCTGGAAGGAGCTGACGACCTCGAAGGGCGCCACCGAACGTTCGATCTTGGATACGGGCCGCATGGATCCACCGTACGACCCAGCACTGACAACCGGGCCGGATCACCTGCTCTGCGGGGTCCGGGAACGGCGGTAGGCGCGTTCCCGCACGGGGCGGACGGCCGGACGGCGGCCGGAGTGCACCGAGTGGGGATGGGCCGGGACGCCGGGACGCCGGATCTCCGCGGGGCGCCGGTCGGGCTTGCCCACGACCATCTGCGGATCGAACATCACGACGACGCCCGCCAGACACAGAAGGGCCAGGGGGCCGATCATCATGGGCGCGAGCAGTGAGGCGGCCGAGTCCCCTGCGGGGGTGCCGCCGGCGGGGCCGTGCAGATGCACGGTGAGCGCGGCCATCCCCATGTAGTGCATGCCACTGACGGCCAGCCCCATGACGAGACTCGCACCCACGCTCCAGAGGAACCCGCGCACCTGCCCGGCGGCCCAGAGGGCGGCGATGGCGGCCACGACGGCGATGACGACCGAGGCGGCGACGGTGAGGGTGTTGTAGGCGAGGTTCCCGTTGAGCCGCATGCCGGCCATGCCCAGGTAGTGCATCGACGCGATGCCCAGGCCGGTGACGGTCCCTCCGGTGAAGAGTGCCGTCCCGGTGGCGCCCTGGTAGCCGACGATGAAGATCCCGGCGCCGACCATCAGCACGGCGACACCCAGACTCGCGAACGTCGTCGGCCGGTCGTAGTGGACGGGGCTCTGCTCGACCGTGAATCCCATCATCGCGATGAAGTGCATCGTCCAGATGCCGGAGGCGATCGCGACCGAGCCGAGCGCGAGCCACCCGGCTCGCCAGGGGCCGCCTACGAGCATGGATCTGGTGGTGCAGCGAAGGCCCAGCGCCCCGCCCAGACAGGCCATGAAATACGCCACCAGTGGTGTGACGAGTCCGTAGGTGAAGCCGTCGACCGTGCCTTGCATGCGCGGCTGCCTTTCCCGCCCTGTTGCTCCTGGAACCGACCGAAACGCCCCCGCGGCCCGGACCGCCGGAGCGGACCGGTTTGAGGGAGAGATTACGACCCCACCGGAATGGTCGAACGATAATCCTGCAAACAATCACGACCTCTCCCCAGTTGTGCGGTGCCAGCGAGCGGACTTGGACAACTCCATTCAATCCGCGGCCACCTCCCTTCCCCCCTCCGTCGACTCTCTGCTGTCAGTCTTGTACTGTCCGTGATCGTCCGACGCGAGGAGAACGCATGCACGCGCGCGTTGCCGCCGCCACGACCGCCGCGCTTCTTGGGGGAGCCGTTCTGATACTGCCCAGCCCGCACGCCAAGGCCGGCGGCCGGATCACAGCACCGCTGGTCGTCGCCCACCGCGGCGCCTCGGCCTACGCTCCGGAGAACACTCTGGCCGCCATCGACCGCGCGGCCGAACTGGGCTTCGACTGGGTCGAGAACGACGTCCAGCGCACCCGTGACGGCCAGTTGGTCGTCCTTCACGACGCCTCGCTGGCCCGCACCACGGACGTCCAGGCGGTCTATCCCGGCCGAAGCCCCTGGAAGGTCAAGGATTTCACCGCGGCCGAGATCGCGCGCCTGGATGCGGGGAGCTGGTTCGGCCCGCGGTTCGCGGGAGCGAAGGTTCCGACGCTGCGGGAATACATGGAACGCGTCTCGCGCAACCACCAGAAGCTCGTCCTGGAGATCAAGAACCCCGAGCTGTATCCGGGCATCGAGCGGCAGACGCTCAGGCTCCTGAGCAACCAGGGCTGGCTGGACCCGTTGCATCTGCGGGACAGACTGATCGTCCAGAGCTTCAGCACGGACAGTGTCCGGACCGTGCACCGGCTGCGACCCGGCGTCACGACGGCCTTCCTGGGGACGCCCACGGTCGCGCGACTGCCCTGGTACGCGCGGTTCGCCGATCAGATCAACTCCGATCACCGCTCACTGGCGGCGGACTACGTCTCGGCGGTCCACGCGCTCCACGGCCCGCACGGCCCGATGAAGGTCTTCGCCTGGACCGTGGACGACGCGGCCACCGCGCGGCGTCTGGCCGGCTTCGGCACGGACGGCGTCATCACGAACACGCCCGACGTGATCCGGGCCGCTCTGCGCTAGACCACTGTCGTTCGGGTGCGGACCGGTTCGGGGCACACCCGGGGCGTTGTCAGTGGCGGGCCGTACGGTGGATCGCATGAACAGCCACGGGCGGTACGAGCAGCAGATCGTGTGGTCCGTCGTCGGCACGGACATCGGTCCCCTGCTCCTCGCCGCGACGCCCCACGGCCTGGTCAACGTCGTGTTCCACGCCTCGGACACGGTGCGCGACAAGGCGCTCGACCGGCTCGCGTCCCGTCTGGGCGGCGAGCCGGTCGAGGCGCCCGGGTCGCCGCTGCTGGCCGAGGCGATACTCCAGATCGAGGCGTACTTCGCGGGCGAGCGGCACGACTTCGACCTGCCGCTCGACTGGACCCTGATCTCGGGGTTCAACCGCGAGGTGCTCCGTGAACTGAACTCGGGCGTTCCGTTCGGTTCCGTCGTGGCCTACGGCGACCTGGCCGGGCGGGTCGGCGCACCCGGGGCGGCCCAGGCCGTGGGGGTGGCCATGGGCTCGAACCCGCTGCCTGTCGTGGTGCCCTGCCACCGGGTGGTCGAGAGCGACGGCGGCATCGGCGGTTTCGGGGGCGGCCTGGAGACCAAGCGGAGGCTGCTGGCTCTCGAAGGCGTCCTCCCCGAGCCGCTGTTCTGAGGTCAGGACGGTGGCCGGTGGTACGGACGCCGGGTGGAGCGTCCGTTCCGTCCCGCCGATCGTCAGAGACTGATGTGATACGCCTTGCGCAGCGTCTCGTGGACGGTCCACGTCGTGCGGTCGCCCTCGCGCAGGAACGCGGCGTCACCGGGGCCCACCTCGATGACGTCGCCGCCCTCCACCTCGATGGTGGCGCGGCCGCTGACGACGACGAAGAGTTCGTTGGCCTCGGTGTCGGTCACCACGCCGGGTGTGATCTGCCAGATGCCCCGCAACTGCTTGCCGTCGGCGGACTCCCACAGCACCTTGCCCGTCACGGCGGGGTCACCGGAGACGATCTGGGCCGGGTCCAGCGGCTCGGGATCGAGCTCCGCGTCGGGAATGTGCACGGCGAACGACGGCGGGGCCTCTGGGTACATGGTCATGAGCGGACACCCTAAGGGTTTGCTCTCCGCCGGGGGCGCCGAGGGTCGCTCCCGCGGCCCTGCCGAAGCCACTTCGAGAACGCCCCGCCCTGGAAGGTGGTTCCACCGGAACTGAAGAAGGCGATCCTGCACGACCGTGGCGGAAAGCTCTCCTGTCCGCGCCAGAACATGGCCGAGTCGTGGCGCGTTGTCCCCCTTGCTGCCGGGTCGGTGGAGTACCCCGAGGCTCGCGGGGGTTTGGCCGGGCGCGCCGCCCGCCAGAGATCCAGGGACGGGAACGTCGACCGACGACAGGAGGCAGGCGCGTGATCGTGACGTCCGAAGAGGTGCGGGAGGCGCTCGACGCGCGCCGGCCGGTGGTGGCCCTGGAGTCCACGATCATCGCCCATGGGCTGCCCCGCCCACGCAATCTGGAGGTCGCCCTCGAACTGGAGGACGTCGTCCGCGAGGAGGGCGCCGTACCCGCGACGATCGCCGTGCTCGACGGCCGGCCGCACGTCGGCCTGGACAAGGGCCAACTGAAGCGGGTCGCGAACGAGGACGGCATCCGCAAACTGGGCCACCGCGACCTGCCGCTGGCGGTGGCCGCGGGGGCGAGCGGAGCGACCACGGTGTCCGCTACGGCCCTGCTGGCGGCCCGCGCGGGGGTGCGGGTGTTCGCGACGGGAGGGCTCGGCGGTGTGCACCGCGAGTGGACGGTGACCCAGGACGAGTCCGCCGATCTGGGCCTGTTGGCGCGTACCCGGATCACGGTGGTGTGCGCGGGCGTCAAGTCGATCCTGGACGTGCCCGCGACACTGCAACGTCTGGAGACGCTGGGCGTGGCGGTGGCCGGGTACGGCACGGACCGGTTCCCCGGCTTCTATCTGTCCGACTCGGGGCACCCCGTGGACTGGACCCTCGACTCCCCCGAGCAGGTCGCGGAGGTGATGCGCGCCCAGGACGCCCTGCACGCCCCCGACTCCTCGCTCATCGTCGCGAACCCCGTCCCCGAGGAGGAGCAGCTCGATCCCGCACTGCACGCGCGCGTGCTCGCCGAGGCGCTGCACGCGTGCGAGACGGAAGGTGTGACCGGGCAGGCGGTGACGCCGTTCCTGCTGGCCTATCTGGTCCGGCGCACGGACGGCGCCTCGCTCGCCGCCAATCTGGCGGCGGTACGCGGCAACGTACGCCTCGCGGGACGGATCGCGGCGGCCTGGGCGGGGGCGTGAGCGACACGGACCGGGAGGTCCGGGCAGGCGGGGCGGGGCCGGCGGACCGGGGCGGCCTCTTCGAAGGCGCTCTGCTCGTCGTCGGGGACGTGGTCACGGATGTCGTGGCCCGGCATCGCGGACCGCTGGCGCCCGGCACCGACACGGTCGCCGCCGTGCGGACCGTGCCGGGCGGCGCGGGCGCCAATGTCGCGTGCTGGGCCGTGCACGAGGGCTGCGCCGACGTACGGCTGCTCGGCAGGGTGGGCCGCGACGCCGCGGTGTGGCACGAACGCGAACTCAGGGCGAGCGGCGTACGGCCTCTCCTGGTGACCGATCCGACGACACCGACCGGGACGGTGATCTGCCTGGTGGACGGCGGCGCCTCGGCGGAGCGTACGTTCCTCACGGACAGCGGGGCGTCATTGCGGCTGGCACCTGACGACTGGTCGCCCGCCCTGCTCGACGGGGTCGCACGGCTGCATCTGTCGGGCTACCTGTTCTTCTCCGCACCGAGCCGGGCGCTGGTGTCGGTGGTTCTGGAGTCGACGCGCACGCGTGGTGTGCCGGTGAGTCTCGACCCGGCGTCGGCGGGATTCCTCACCGACCTGGGCGTGGACCGCTTTCTCGAACTCTGTGCGGGCGTGGACGTCCTGCTGCCGAGCCGTGACGAGGCGTGTCTGCTGACCGGGCTGCCCAATCCGGCCGACGCGGCCGCCGAGCTGAGTCGCCATTTCCCCCTGGTCGTCGCCAAGCTGGGGGGTGACGGCGCCCTGGTGGCCCGTTCAGGATCCGTCCGGGCCCATGTCCCGGCGTTGCGGGCGACACCGCGGGACACGACGGGCGCCGGTGACGCGTTCACCGGCGCCTTCCTCGCGTCGCTGCTCGCGGGCGCCGGACCGCAGGAGGCGGCGAGGGCGGGGTGCGCGGCCGGGGCGATGGCGGTTGAGCGGGTCGGGGGAAGACCGCCGACGGAAGATTCCCGGCGAGGCGAGGAAGCGGCACCGGTCCGCTGAATGTCTCGGTCCCGCGAGGAGGTACTCGCGGGGCCCGGACCGGCTCCCTGCCCCCACCCTCGCTCAGCTCTTGCGGCCCCAGGCCGAGATCATCGGGGCGGTCGCCAGGTCCATGGACCCGGCGGCCACGTTCGCGAGGTGCTGGTCGATCTCCTCCTGGGTGGCCAGGCCGGCGGTGACGAGCTGGTCGCGGATCTGACGGACCGTGGCGGCTTCGAGCGTCGCGCACGCGGGTGACGTGACGGGGAAGTACGCTTCGGCCTCCACTCCCGAGAGCCCCGCCTCCCGGAGCAGCCGCGGGAGCTTGCGTCCGTAGGCGAGATCGGCACCGCGTTCGGCGAGCAGTTCGCGGAAGCCCTGGCGCAGCCGGTTCGCGAGCCGCTGCTCGGGGCCGTACTCCTCGGGGCAGAGCAGCGGCTGGAGGGCGGGGTCCGCGTCCTCGACGAGGAGCCGGCCGCCGGGCCGCAGGGCCCTGATCATCGACTGCAACGCGCGCTCCCGGTCCGGCACATGGACCAGTACGAGCCGGGCGTGCACGAGGTCGAAGCCCTCCCCCGGCGGTTCCTCGGCACCCACGTCGTGGACGCGGATCTCGACCGGCGGGCGTGCCACGGAGGCCGCCCACGAGGTGTCGATGTCGGTGGCGACGACCTTCCCCGTCGGACCCACCTTCTTGGCGAGCCAGGACACGACGGACGTGCCGCCCGCCCCGACCTCCCAGCACCGCCAGCCGGACCCCACGCCGAAGCGCTCCAGGTGCCGGAACGTCGTGGGGTCGAAGAGAGTGGCGAGGGCCTCGAAACGCCGGCCCGCCTCCGTCTGCTGGTTGTCGAGGAGATATCCGTCGGCTCGCGTCATGAGGAGATCATCCCAGTCGACCCGCTCGTGGCGGATCGGCGACGCTCCCGTTGTCGGCACGGGTGTCGGGCGATGGGGCCGTGCCGCCGCCCGGGCGCGACCGCCGGTTGGCACCGGTTGGCACGGTGACGTCGAGCCGTCCGGGCCCGCGGAGCCACCCAGGCCGTCCGGACAGCTCGGACCGCCGAGAGTGCCACGCCCGCCCAGACCCCTCGTACCGCCCGGACCCCTCGGAACCGCCAGGACTGTCAGCACCACCCTTCACAGCGGAACGGAACGTTCCGTTCCCACAGCCTTTTCCGGTCTCCGGCCAGGCCTGGCAGACTGGCGCGCCAGGCGCAAAGTGCGGCCCGAGGAGATCCACGCGAGGAGATCCAGATGTCCATGGCAGGGAATTTGCGGAGGGTGACGGCTCTCGGCGCGGTCGACGGCCTCCGCAGAGTGGCACGGCTGACACGGCGGAACCGCCGTGTCGACCTGAGTCACCCCGCCCGGTCGCCGCTGGGCTCCGCGGTGGTGAACTGTGTGGCCTACCGGGACGGAGTACGGATCCCCGAGGGCCGCGACCTGGTCGACACCGTGCAGCGGATCCGCAAACGCGACGATGGTTTCGTCTGGCTCGGGCTGCACGAACCGACCGACGTGGAGTTCGCGGGCATCGCGGAACTCTTCGATCTGCATCCCCTGGCCGTCGAGGACGCGGTGGAGGCGCATCAGCGTCCCAAGCTGGAGCGGTACGGCGACACCCTGTTCGCGGTGTTCAAAACCGTCTGCTACGTGGAGCACAAGGAGCTGACGGCGACCAGCGAGGTGGTGAACACCGGCGAGATCATGGTGTTCGTCGGCCCTGACTTCGTCATCACCGTACGGCACGGACGGCACGGCTCCCTCGGCCCGCTGCGCGAGGAACTGGAGTCCGACGCACGGCAGTTGTCGAAGGGGCCGGCCGTGGTCCTGCACGCGATCGCGGACCATGTGGTCGACGAGTTCGTGCACGTCACGGACTCGGTGCAGGCGGACATCGACCAGGTCGAGGCCGACGTCTTCGCCGAGAACGGCGCACGCGCCGACGCCGGCCGCATCTACCAGCTCAAGCGTGAACTCCTCGAACTGAAGCGGGCCGTGGTCCCCCTCGCCCGGCCCGTCCAGGAACTCGCGGCCCGGCCGGCCCGCGTTGTCGACCCGGAGATACAGGCGTACTTCCGTGACGTCTCCGACCATCTGATGCGGGTCACCGAACAGATAGCCGCCTTCGACGAACTGCTCAACTCGATCCTTCAGGCTCATCTCGCACAGGTGACGGTGGCGCAGAACGAGGACATGCGCAAGATCACGGCGTGGGCGGCGGTCATCGCCGTCCCCACCATGGTGTGCGGCGTCTACGGCATGAACTTCGACAACATGCCCGAACTGCACTGGAGGTTCGGCTACCCCATCGTCATCGGCGTCATATCCATCGGCTGTCTCGTCCTGTACCGAGGGTTCCGGCGAAACGGCTGGCTCTGACACGTCACTCGCCCGGAGCGGCCTGAAAGCCAAGGGGCTCGGTCGGCGGGTCAGCCCGCCGCGCCGGTCGCACCCCTCGCGTAGACGCTCTCGACCCAGGCGGCGAGTTGTTCGTCGCTGACGTGCTGGGCGAGATCGGCCTCGCTGATCATGCCGACCAGCCGCTTGTCGTCGATCACCGGAAGCCGGCGGATCTGGTGCTCCTTCATCTCCTGGAGCACTTCGCCGACATCCGCGTCGGCGTCGATCCAACGCGGTGTGCCATGTGCCATCTCGCCCGCGGTGATCCGTGCGGGGTCATGTCCCATGGCCACACAGCCGACGACGATGTCGCGGTCCGTGAGAATGCCGCAGAGGCGTTCGTCCTTGTCGCTGATGGGCAGCGCGCCCACGTTGAGCTCGCGCATCAGCTGGGCGGCGCGGTCGAGGGTCTCGTGGGCGGGGATCCACTGGGCACCACGGTGCATGATGTCTCCGGCGGTGGTCATGGAGTACCTCCCTGTGCCGGACGGCCGGCGCGGCGCGGAACACACCGCTAGTCCCGGCGCCCTACATTCTCGCCGCGCCCCAGGGGCCACGCACCTTGATCTACGACCACCGCGGTCAGCCGTCTCAGGCCCGGTGTCAGCCGTCTCGGGCTGCGGTCAGCCGTTCCAGGCCGGGTGGCGGGGGTCGTCGGCCCGCACGAGGACGTCGGCCGCGGCGTCCGGTCCCACCTCCCTGTCGTAGCGGGCGAAGGCGGGGAGGGTCCAGTGTTCCGGCTCGGGCGTACGGCGGCGGAGCGCACCCGGGGAGAGGAGTACGTGCACGCTGAGGTCGAAGGGGAACCAGTGGCGCAAGAGGAGGGGGCCGTGGAGCAACATGATTCCGCCGGGCGGGAGTTGGACGTACGGGCTGCGGGTGGCCCGGTCGGTGACGGGGTCCCGGAGGTCGGCCAGGACGCTGCCGTCGCCGCCGGGTTCCAGGGGTCCGAAGACCTCGCGCCACAGGGCGCCGGTGTCGAACCAGCCGTCGTAATAGGCCTCGACGTCCTGGTGACCGTATTCGAGCCGCAGCGACGCGGGACGCAGGAAGCCCTCCGCACCGACGACCAGCGAAGGACGGCCGCGTACCCGCAGCGCCTCGAAGACGCGCCGCGCGAGTTCGCCGGGCCGGGCGGCCGGTGCTCCGTCGAAGGCGACGCGCGGCCAGGGGCTGCCGTCCTGCGGCTTCAGGTCGAGCAGACGATCGGCGAGGTGGTCGCCGAGCCGTTCCCAGGTGATCGCTTCGAGTCGCACAGGACCCATGATGCCGCGCACGCGAAGGGACCCGGCTGTCGCGGCCGGCCTCGACCGGGCGTGGAAGGCATCCGGCCGCCGGGGCTTGAGGGGTGCCGGGGCAGCTGGCCGCTGGGGCAAGGGTCGTGCCGGGGCATCCGACCGTGGGGGCGTGATTCGCACCCGGGCATCCGGCCGCCGGGGCTTGAGCCGTACCGGGGCATCCAGCCGCCAGGGCTCGAGTCGTACCGGGGCATCCAGCCGCCGGGACGTGATTCGTGCCAGGGCATCCGGCCGTCGGGGCCTGCGTCGTGCGGGTCCGCTGGCCGGGGACGTAGATGTGGCGCCGGTCCGGGGAAGGAACCGCGTATGGCACCGATCGCTGAACCCCCTCACCGCACCGGACTTCTCGTCGTCCAGCCGCTCAAGAAGCGGCACTGTGTCGAGTGCAGGAGCGGGCCGCTCCCGCTGCTGGTGCTGGAGGAGGGGGCACCCCGGTGTCTGGACTGCGCGGATCTCGGACACCTGGTGTTCCTGCCGCGCGGCGACACCGCGCTGACGCGCAGATCGCGGGAGGGCAGCGCGCTGTCGGCGGTGGTGCTGCGGTTCCACCGGCGGCGGGGCCGCTACGAACGGCAGGGGGTCATGGTCGAGGAGGCGGCGCTCGCCCTGGCCGAGGAACGGTGCCTCGCGGACGCGGAGGCACGACGGCGGCGCCGGGTACGGGACGCGCGGCGCCGGGAGGCTGAGGACGTCCGCTTCACGGAGGCGTTCACGCGGGAGATATCCCGGCTGTTCCCGCACTGTCCGGCCGACCGGGCACGAGCGATCGCCGCCCATGCCTCGGTGCGCGGCAGCAGGCGGGTCGGGCGGAGCTCGGCGGGCCGGGCGCTCTCCGAGGCGGCGGTGACCGCGGCGGTCCGGGCGTCGGTGCGGCACACGGAGACTCCGTACGACCAGCTGCTCATGAGCGGTGTTTCGCGGTTCGAGGCGCGCCGCCGCATCGCGGCCACGGTGGACACGAGGCTCTGGGAGTGGCGCGACGACTTCACCGCGCGGGCGTGAGCGAGGAGGCACGCGGATACGGGCGGGGTAGCCGCAGGTGTGAGCGGGGTGGCCGAGGGTGCGGGTGGGATAGTCGCAGGTGCGGCGTGGCGGCCGCGGGTGCGGGTGGGCCGGGGCGGCCTGCGGGTGTGCGGAGACGGTCGCCCTGGGGTGTGCGTCGCTCGGCCGTGGTCGTCGCACGGGATTTCGCTTGAGATGACGGCCGGCGCTGTGCAGGCTCTTGGGTTCGACCGGTTCGATACGGGAGTGGACATGATCGATGGACCGTATTTCGTGCTGACTCTGCTGGGGGTGCTCGGCTGCGGGCTGGCGGCCGGGGTCTTCTGCGCGTTCTCGACCTTCGTGATGAGGGCGCTCGCCCAGCTGCCGCCGGCGCAGGGGGTCGCCGCGATGAACGCGATCAACGTCGCCGCGGTCCGCCCCCCGTTCATGCTGGTGTTCCTCGGGTCGGCGGTGCTGTGCTCGGTGCTGGCGGTGGTGACGTTCGTGCTGCTGCCGGACGACGGGACGGTGGAGTTGCTGCTCGGCAGCGCGCTGTATCTGTTCGGAGCGTTCGGGGTGACCATCGCGGCGAACGTCCCCCGCAACGACGCGCTGCTGAAGCTGGACCCTGAGACACCGGAAGCCGCCGCATACTGGCCCGTGTTCGTGCGCCAGTGGACGCTGTGGAACCACGTCCGCACCGTCGCCTCGGCCGCGGCGGCGGTGTCGTACGCGCTTGCCCTCACCTGAGCCGCACGTCCCGGTTCTTCCCCGCCCCCCGTATGTCCGGTCCCTCCCCCGCCCCGTACGTTCCGGTCCCTCCCCGCCCCGTGCGTGCGCGCCGCCCCGTACGTCCTGATCCCTCCCCCGCCCCCGTACGTCCGCGCCGCCCGGGCCGTGCGCGTGTGCGCTCCTCCCCGGTCTCCCGGCCACTCCCCGGCCGCCCTCGTCCGACTCCTCGGCACGCTGTTGTCCGGAGCGGCGGCGTGTGCGCGGGCGACGTATCGTGGCGGTAAAGGAGTGCTGCCCGGGTTCGCGGCCCGACGAGGCCCGACGGCCGTGCGACTCCGGCCTCGTACACGTACGCGTACACGAGGGAGACGGCCATGGCCGATCCCAAGGGTTTCATGACCACACCCCGCCAGGAGTATCCGCGTCGGCCCGTGCCGGAGCGGGTACGGGACTGGGACGAGGTGTACGTTCCCGGAGGCCTGCTGCCGATCATCGAGAAACAGGCCGACCGGTGCATGGACTGCGGCATCCCGTTCTGCCATGACGCGTGCCCCCTGGGCAATCTGATCCCCGAGTGGAACGACCTCGTCTCCCGCGACGACTGGCGCGCGGCGAGCGACCGGCTGCACGCCACGAACAACTTCCCGGAGTTCACCGGGCGGTTGTGCCCCGCTCCGTGCGAGGCGGGTTGTGTGCTGGCGATCAACCAGCCGGCGGTCACCATAAAGAACGTCGAGGTCGCCATCGCCGACCGCGCCTGGCAGGACGGTTTCACCCCGCCGCGCCCACCGGACCGTCTCTCGGGACGGACGGTCGCGGTCGTGGGCTCGGGTCCCACCGGGCTCGCCGCGGCACAGCAGTTGACCCGGGCCGGTCATACGGTGGCCGTGTACGAACGGGCCGACCGGATCGGCGGTCTGCTGCGGTACGGAATCCCCGCGTTCAAGATGGAGAAGCGGCAACTGGACCGTCGGCTGGCCCAGATGCGCGCGGAGGGAACCAGGTTCCGTACGTCGACGGCGATCGGCACCGACATCGGGGCGACCGAGCTCAGAGCGCGCTACGACGCCGTGATTCTGGCGCTCGGCGCGACCGCCTGGCGCGAACTGGACGTACCGGGAAGGCAGTTGTCCGGCATCCATCAGGCGATGGAATACCTTCCGCTGGCCGACCGGGTGTGCGAGGGGGATCTGGAGGCCTCCCCGTTGTCGGCGGCGGGCAGGCATGTGGTGATCGTCGGCGGTGGTGACACCGGTGCCGACTGTCTGGGGACGGCGGTGCGCGAGGGCGCCGCGTCCGTGACCCAGCTCGACATATACGGACAACCGGACCCCGAGCGCGACGAGGACGCCGAGCCGTGGCCGACGTATCCGAAGATCTACCGGCTCTCCGCCGCGCACGAGGAGGCCGGCGCGCTCGGCACGGCACCCGCCGCGGACGCCGACGCCCGGCTCTTCGCCGCGTCCACGCTGCGGTTCGACGGTGACGCGGACGGCAGGGTGCGCTCACTGCGTCTCGCCGAGGTCGACGAACGGCGCCGCCCGATCCCCGGTTCCGGGCGGACCCTGCCCGCCGACCTCGTCCTGCTCGCCCTCGGTTTCCTCGGCCCCGACCGGCACGACGGCCTGATCGACCAGCTGGGGCTGGGCCTCGAGCCGCGTGGCACGATCGCCCGCGGCGCCGACTTCGGCACGAACGTCCCCGGGGTCTACGCCGCCGGGGACGCCGCGCGCGGGCAGTCGCTCGTCGTGTGGGCGATCGCCGAGGGCCGCGCGGTCGCCTCGGCGGTGGACCGGGCACTCAGCGGAGCGGCCCGCTCGCGCCTGCCGGCACCGATCGGACCGTACGACCGCCCGATGACCGCCTAGGACCTGTCTGTTCCGGTCGGGGCTGTCCGCTCAGGCGGGTCTCCGTAAGTCCGCGACCTGGTGAGTGACGTGGTGAGTGATCAACTGGGAAGCAAATTCAGGGAAGTCATGAAATAGAGAAAGCAAGTCGTTCAGGAGAGGAGGAAGTCCGCCTCTCCCGCTTTCGCGCCCTCGATGAAAGCGGTCATCTCGCCGGGCGTGTAGATGAGGGCGGGACCGTCCGGGTCCGCCGACTGGCGCACGGCGATACGGCCGTCCGCGAGTTTCATCGCCTCCAGGCAGTTGCCGCCGTTTCCGCCGCTCCATGGTTTGTGCCAGCCCTCGCTGCCCAGTTCACGGGCGGGCATTCCGTTGTAGATGCGCACGTTGCCTATTCGCGGGTTGATGCGTTCCGGCGTGATGCGTTCCATTCACAGCTCCTTGCGGAGATCCCGGAGGATCTCCTTCGTGCGATGTGCCGTGGCGGCTTGGGCCGCCATGCGGTCCATGACCTCCAGGTGGGTCGCCACCTCGGAACGCGCGTCCAGGTAGACGGCGCCGGTCAGGTACTCGCTGTAGACCATGTCCGGGAGTTCCGGCATGGCAAATCGGAACAGCACGAAGGGCCCGTACGTGCCGGGGTGCGGCCCCGAGGAGAACGGGATCACCTGCAACGTCACATGGGGCAGCTTCGTGGCCTGAAGCAACTTGTCGATCTGAGCGCGCATCACCTCGGGGCCGCCGATGGTGCGGCGCAGCACCGTCTCGTCCATCACGGCCCAGATCCGCGGCGCGTCCTCGCGCGTGAGCAGAGCCTGGCGCTGCATGCGCAGCGCCACATGGCGCTCGATGTCCTCGGGCCTGGTCTGCCCGATGGCTCCCGCCTTCAGGACTCCGCGCGCGTAGTCCTCGGTCTGCAACAGGCCCGGAATGAAGTGCGGTTCGTAGGAGCGCAGCAGGGAGGCGGCGCCTTCCAGGCTGACGTGCATGGAGAACCAGTCGGGCAGGATGTCGTGGAACCGCTGCCACCAGCCGGGCTTGTTGGCGTCCTCCGCGAGCTGGACGAAGGCTTCGGCCTCCTGGTCCCCGACGCCGTAGGACTTCAACAGGAGCTGGAGATACGGGATCTTGAGGGAGACCTCGGCCATCTCCATCCGGCGGACCGTCGCGGGCGCGACACGCAGGATCCGCGCGGCCTCCTCCCGCTTGAGACCCGCGCGTTCCCGCAGGTCCAGCAGTCGCCGTCCGAGAACGACCTGGCCGACCGTCGGCGCGGACCGCGGTTCGCTCACGTCCCACCTCCACTGAGTCCGGGCAGCCCGGTCGGCGCCGTCCGGGTTCTTCCTCGTCTGCCTCGACGATCCCAACTGGCGCCGCGCGGCTTGCTGTTGCCAGCAGTGTGCCACGCGCCCCCACGGCGTCACACGGCACTCTGCATTTTTCAGAGTGAGTCTTGCCAAGTGTTCGCGGCGACGCGATAGTGGCAAGCGTGATTCCGTCCGCACCGTTAGGAACAGACGCCGCCGAGGACCGGTTCGGTCTCCGTGCCGCCATGGGGCAACACCCCGGTGCGGCCGCCGAGCGCCGGTTCCGCTTCGAGTTGACCGCACACCCGGGCTCCGTGGCTCAGGCGAGACGCCTGACCCGGTCCCGCCTGTCCGGCTGGGCGGTGTGCGAGGACACGTGCGACACGGCGGCCCTCGTGGTCTCGGAACTGGTCACGAACGCGATCGTGCACGCCGCCGGGCAACGCGTGGTGTGCGAACTGCACGACACCGACGATCTGGTGCGTATAGCCGTGGGTGACGAGGGGTGTGCTCCCGGCGAGCCGCACCCCTCTCCGCAACGGCCCGATGAGGAGCACGGGAGGGGATTGCTTCTCGTCGCGGCAGTGTCCAGGGCCTGGGGGGCCCAGGACACCGGGCCCGGCCTGCTGGTGTGGGCGGAGATCGCGCGCTCGGCAGGCCGGGCCGAAAACACGGCCGGCTCCATCGGGGACACCTGGCACGAACCGGTCGCCCCGGAGAACCGGAGCGACCTGGACGACCGGCACGACCGGGATGACCGGTACGACCGGGATGAACTGGACGCGCTCGGCGCCGGGTTCAGGGCCGGACCGGAACCGGCGCCGTCCGGGCGGCCCGCCCGGGCCCTGCGTGAACCGGGCTCGCCCGGCGTCGACACCGGCCCACGGGCGGACCTCGGCTGGAGCGCGAAGAAGCCCCCGAACGACGGTCGGGGCACGGGGGCGGAGGGATCCTGGGGGGCGGGATCCGTGGGGAACCCCCGGCCTCCCTCCGCCCCGGGCGCGAGTCAGGACCGGGATCGGGTCAGGGATCAAGTCAGGGATCAGGACCGGAATCAGGACAGGGATCGGGATCGGGAGAGCCTGTGAGCCGTACGTCGGCGGCGGGGCCTGCGACGCAGGTCCTGAGCCTGGACACGCTCGTCCGCGTGAACCGCGGGCGGCGACGGTCCGGGCCGCCGAGGCGTCTCCCCGTCCCGGAGGGCATGAATGTGCCGCTGGGCTGCGACGCGGTGTCGGTGCCCGCCCGGTTCGGACCGCTGCTGCTGTCGCGGCTGCCCCGTGTGGGCTGTGTGTACGCCGACCCGGCGCACTGGTGGTGGATCGTTCCGTCCGACTCCGACGTCGCCCTGGAATGGCCCGCGCCCGCCCACTACGCGACAGGCGCCGTCGTACCGGACTCACCTCGGATTCCCGGGCTCATCCACAAACCGGATGGCACGCTTCCGTATACCCCGCCGATCCCCCTGTATCTGGCCCTGTGCCAGGTCACGGGCACGACACCCGCCTGGTCGCGTCCGATCAGCGCGTGAGGCGTAGCGCGACGGAAGCGGTGGCGCGACGGAGACCCGGAACGACAGGTCCCGCACGCCCTCACTCGACGGCGTCGGCACCGCCCGCGACGACCAGGAACGCGTCGGAGGCGAGGTCCATGACGACCTCCGCCGCCTGGCCCTCCTGACGGCGCGCCTGCGCGAACTCCTCCGCGGGCCAGGACCCTCGTGGTCCGCCTGCGGGAAAACGCTCCAGCACCCTTCGCCCGTTCACCGTCTACCTCCATGTCGCGCCACTGTGGAGAGTTAAACGCCTGCCACGGGGTGAACGGCTCTGGCAGTGACGGTACTGAGACGAAGTCGACACCGGGCACGGAACCTCCACGACGGAATCCACCGCTCCTCGTCACGTCGGTCCTCGTCTCGGTCCGTCAGTCCTCGTACTCGTCGTGGTACCGGACGCCCTCGCCGGCCGCGGGCACCCCGAGCGCGGAGGCACGGCCCTCGGGTTCCTCCCACTCCTCCTGTCGTCCGAGCGCGGTGAGGTCGAGGAGAGAGGTCGTGGAGCCGAGGCCGTCAAGACCGCGTTCGTACGTGGAGTACGTATGGAAGACACGTTCGCGGTCCCGCAGGAAGCAGCTCAGTCCCGCCCGCTCACAAGGCTCGCGTCCACCGGACGACACCTGGAAGTCGTAGTCGAAGTCACTGTCGTACGACGAGTACCAGGGCACCGTCCACCCCATCCGGGCCTTGAACGGCAGGATCTTCGTGTACGGCGCCCGGGACACCACCGCGAACTCGGTTCCACGCGCCCGCAGATGGGCGAGGTGCCCGATCTGGTCGAGGAACGCCGAGCAGCGGCGGCAGCCCGCGTCCCACTCGGGAGCGAACATGAAGTGCTGGATGACCAGTTGGTCCCGCCCGCGGAAGAGGTCGGCAAGCGTCGCCTTGCCGCCGCCGCTCTCGAAGACGTACTCCTTGTCGATCTCGACCATCGGCAGTCCGCGCCGCGCCGCGTTGAGCGCGTCACGTGCGCGGGTGGCGGCCTTCTCCCTGACCAGCAGTTCCTCGCGCGCGGCCTGCCACTCCTCACGCGAGACGATCTGCGGAAGCGTCATGTGCTCCTCCTGCGGAACGGTTCCTCCTGTGTGGTGGACGCCCGGGAGGAGCGGAACTCATCGGAGCGGAGCCAAGATCTTTCGCCGCTCGGCCAGTTCGTCGAGGAGTTCGGCGATCCGCTCGGTGTGCCGGGGCGTGAGCCGGCCGGTGTCGTCGAGCTGCACGGCGCACGCGGTGGTCGTGTCGACCAGCCGTTCCAGGGCGGCCGCGACCGCGTCCGTTCCCTCGGAGTGCCGTGCCAGGGCGGGGAGTTCGGCCGCGGCGAGATCGATGGCGGCACGGGCCTCGGCGAGCGCGCGGTAGGCCTCCCGGCGCAGGACCCAGCGGCCCGTACGGTCACGCGCCGTACCGTCGCTCAGCACATGGGCGAGATAGACGTCCGCCGCCTCGCCGGCCCTGGTGAGCCTCGCCCGCACGGTCCCGCCACGCTGTCCGAGTGTCGGCAGATGTCCGACCAGCAGGACGATGGCGCAGGCCAGCAGCGTCTCCACGATCCGGTTCCAGGAGGCCTGCGGCTCACCGCCGACCATCACGAGGGCGAGGACGAGGACCGTGACGACGGCGGTCTGCGCCGCGAAGTGCCTGGTGGCGACGGGGATGAGGGCGCCGCTGACCGCGACCAGGGCGACGAAGCCCTCCGGCCCCGGGAGCACAAGCGCGAGCCCCGCGAAGGCGATCGCGCCGAGGACGGTTCCCGCCGCACGGCACAGCACGCGCGAGGCGAGCGGTCCCAGATCGGGCTTGACGAGGAAGACGGCGGTCGCGGGAAGCCAGTACCAGTGCGGGTGATTGCCGTACCAGCGCGCGTGGTGCAGGGCCTGTGCCACGGCGACGCTCGCGCCGAAGCAGAGGGCGACCCGGATGCCGTACTCGCGCCCCGCGGAGCCGAGCGCGGTGCGGACGAGGGAGCCAGCGGTACGCCGCCGGTTGTGCAGGGAGTTCCCGGAACCCCGGTCGAAGGTCTCGGCGGCGTGCAGCAGGGCGTCGTGGAGGGCGCGCAGCGCGGGGACGACGGGTGTGCCGCCGGACCGGGCGCCGGGGACTGCGGGCGCCGGCAGCGGCCCGGTGGGAGCGCCGGTGCGGACGGCGACGGCGAGCCGCCGCGGCCCCTCGGCGGCGCGTGCGGGCACGGTCTCGCCCGCCCAGGCGAGCGCGGTCGCGGCCTCGGCGAGCGGCAGGGCGGCGGCGTACTGCGCGTGCAGTCGCCGCTCGGCCTCGGAACTGGCGTACCGCCGCAGCCGAGGCCCGTCGAGCGCGTCCTGCGCGTGGTCGAGGGCGGCGGTCAGCGCGACGCGTCGCCGGGTCGCGTGGGGGCCGCCCACGGCGAGCAGCAGCCGGGCGACGGCGTCGTACACACCGGCGACGGCGTCACGCTCGCCGTCGAAGCGGTAGTCCCCGGTGTTCACGGCGGTCGTCGGCAGCGCCAGCCGCAGTACGAGGAGCCAGCCGGCCCCGCCGAGGAAGAGCAGCGCGCGCACCCACCCCGGTTCGGGCGACGGCATCCCGGCCCCGATCGCCGAGGCGACCAGCAGCTGGGTCCCGGCCCCGGAGGCCACGAGGCCCACGGCGCTGACGGCTCCGGCGAGCAGTCCGAGTCCGGTGAGGACAAGGGTGAGCGCCACGGCGCCGGTGTGCTGTCCGGCGTACGACCCGATGAGCAGGCCGGTGGCCCCGGCGAGGGCCGGTACTCCGAGCCGTTCGACGGCGACGCGTCGGCTGCCCGGCCTGTCGTTGATCCCCGCCAGCATGGCGCCGAGGGCAGCGATCACGCCGAGTGAGGTGCGGCCGCCCAGTACGGCCACGAGCAGCAGCGGCCCGGAGGCCAGCGCACCCCGTACGACCGCGTTCCAGGGGACCGGTCCGCGCTGGGCGCGCAGGGCATGGGCGAGCCAGGGTGGTACGGAGGGCGGGGCGAGGTGCACGGGGCTCCTGTCGGGCGAGGGCGGGTGCCATCGGGCGACGTCGGCCGGGCTCGTGTCGTTGTTCAGGGTAGTGCGCGTCGCCCACAGACGACGAATTCGGGGAGGAGGAGCGGGTCCGAGGGCGTAGCCGGCCCCCGGACCCTGAAATGCCGCCATGTCGCACGCCGGCACGCTTGAGAACCCAGGTCAGTCGTTATGTCGCCGCGTCCTGCCTTTGGACCACCACGCATCGAGCTGCGCGGACTGGACTTGAACCAGCATCTCGGCGTACTGGGGCCTGGGCCCGGTCGATCCGGCGATCGGCGGCGAATACTGAGTCTGGAGCAATAGTCTGAGATTGATCACGGTCTGCCTCTGCCGAGTTGGGCTACCGCGGCGCGTGGACACTCCGTGGTCCGGAGTGCCGCTTGGTGCCGCGGGGAGGACTCGAACCTCCACTGGAACCGTGCATTCACGACAAGCTTCAGGTTCAGCTTGCGCTCCTCGCGCACCCCGGCCGTCGTGCGTGGTGGCCGGGGAGTTTCAAAGGCTACCCCTGTGCGAACAGGTAGCCGAAAACAGCGTCCCCGACGCGCTCGTCGACGACGTCCACGCCATTGGCCTCCTCGCGGGCGAACTTCACCGCCTGCTGCAACTTCTCGACCCGGTCGAGGAGTTCGTTCACGCGCCGGGCGGGCAGGGCGCCGGAGAACTTGACGGTCGTCCAGTAGCCGACGGGGATGTCCTCGTAGTACACCTCGACCTGGGCCGGGTGCTTCTCGGTGGCCTCGGCCTTGACGTGGTTCCGGGGGACCTTCTTCGTACGAAGGGTCCGCACCGGCTCGGTCTTCCAGGCGTCGGTGGAGGGATCCCGCACCCAGGACTCGGAGGCGTCGAGGACGGGCAACTTCCGTACGAAGGTGTTGAGATCGGTGAGCTGCTTCTCCAGGAAGAGCAGATAGGAAACCGGCACCTGGGCGACGAGCACACGCCCGTCCACCTTCACATCGGCCCTCGCCGTGCAGTTGGCCCAGTCCTTGGTGGCGGTCACGTCGAACAGCCGCGTCAGGGTCGCCGCGGTGTCCCGCAGCACGTCCTCGGCCTGAACCTGGACCCGGGTCGACTCGGGCGGCAGTTGCTCGCCCTCCTCGTCCTTCGGCTGGTACGTCCGCGAGATGCCCGCGAGCAACGCGGGCTTCTGCAGGCCATGATGAGCAGCCGTCAGGTCCTGATGGGACTTGGACTTGATGCCCTTCTCCACTGCGATGATCTGATTGAGTTTCGCCACGTCGGTGACCGTAGCAGCGTCGGCGGGAATCGCTCGAAGCATTTTTCGCCCGGCCGACCCCCGCCGGCGCACGGCCGACCCCAGCCTGCGCGTGTCCGTCCCTCGCACCCGTGTGCCGGCGGCGGTAATGGGGATGCGCGGGCCGTCGTCGGACCCGCATCATCGGCAGGTTGTCCGTCATCCCGTCGACGGTCCCACCCACAGGGAGCCCCCATGGTCCAGCGCGTCACCGTTCCCGGCCTCTTCACGCCGCCCGTCTACGCGCACGCGTCCGTCGTCGAGGCGGGGACGAAGCTGGCCTTCCTCGCCGGGTCCGTGCCACTCGACGCCGACGGGAAGCTGGTCGGGGCGGGAGATCCCGTACGCCAGGCCGAGCAGGTGCTGGCCAACCTCGACGAGCAACTGCGCGCCGTGGGGAGCGGCATGGCCCATGTCGTGTCGACCGACGTGTACGTCGTCAGCGGTGAGACCGCGGTGCTGTCCGCGGTCTGGGACGTCGTCGAGGCGTCGGGGCTGAGCATCGGCCCGCACTCCTCGACCCTGCTCGGGGTGGCCTGTCTCGGGTACACCGGACAGCTCGTGGAGATCACGGCGACCGCCGTCGTACCCGAGGCCGAACCGTCGGCCGGAACCGAGCCCGACCGCGTCTGACTCCCGCACGGCGCCCATGTGCCGCCTGTACGGCGCCGATGTGCCGCCTGTGCGGCGCCTACGGGGAGCGCGGCGCCAGCCCCGCGGACTCCGCCGCCGTGACCAGGACCTGCCTCAGCATGGCGGGGGTGAGCCGCCCGGTGAAGGTGTTCCGCTGGCTCACGTGGAAGCACCCGAAGAGTTCGACGGCCGCGGGACCGCGACCAGTACCGCCGGTACCCGCGTCGTCCGGTTCCGGTCGTCGTACGAGTGTCACCCGCGCCCCGTGCGCGAACGCCGGACGGGGCCGCGGTACCGCCCACCCCGCCGCCGCGAGGGCTGGCAGGGCGGCCTGCCAGCCGAAGGCCCCGAGGACGACCACCGTACGCAGTGTCGGCCGCAGCAGCCCCAGTTCCCTGACGAGCCAGGGCCGGCAGGTGTCCCGCTCCTCGGGCGTCGGCCTGTTGGCCGGAGGCGCGCAGTGCACGGGAGAGGTGACGCGCACCCCGTACAACTCCAGTCCGTCGTCCGCGCTCACCGAGGTGCCCTGCGAGGCGAGCCCGACGTCGTGCAGCGCCGTGTACAGGACGTCACCCGACCGGTCCCCGGTGAACATCCGCCCGGTCCGGTTGCCGCCGTGTGCGGCGGGGGCGAGCCCGACGACGAGGAGGGAGGCGTCGGGCGGCCGGCCCTCGTAGGCCCGGAGCATTCCCAGGTGGGCGATCACGTTGGACTTGTCGTCGGCGATCCCGCGGGCCCGCAGGCCGCCCTCGACGGGGGTCGGCTCGAAGGGCGGCGACAGCCACAGCTTCTCGTCCCCTGGCGGCTGGACGTCGTAGTGGGAGTAGAGCAGGACGGTCGGCGCGCCCGGGTCCGGCGGCGGGATCTCTCCGAAGATCACGGGGGCGGTGCCGGGAAGATCGATGCTCTCGACGCGCTCGACTCCGGCGTCCCGCAGCATTCCCACGAGGAGATCGTGGGCCTCTCGCACCGGCTCGGCCGGGAAGCCGGGGAACGCGACGGAGGGGATGGCCGCGAGGCGCTCCAGATCGGCGCGCAGACCGTCCATCAACGCGTCGACCTTCGCTGCTGTCTCCACCCTGGTCCCCTCTCCTGCTCCCCGGACAGCTTCTCTCCGCCCGCCCGGGGAGCGACGCATCCGGTGTGGTCCGTGCGACGGAAAAGGCATGCGGTGTGCCGGGCCGCGGGCATTAGAGTCGAGTCATGGCTTCTCAGGGTGCTGACGGGGAGATGAAGGGCGCGGGTACCGGACGACGGCGCGGGCGCGGCGCCGACGACGGGAGGACCGCCAAGGCCGGCTCAGGACTCGACGCCGGAAAAGCTTCCGCAACCAGCCCCAGCGCCGACCCCAGGACCGACGTCAGGGCCCCTTTCGGAACCGTTTCCGGAACCGACCCGGGTGCCGACGCCGGGACCCCTTCCGGAACCGCCGCCGGCGCCGACTCCAGAACCGATGCCGGGACGGCTTCCGGCGCCGGCGCCAGAGCCGTTTCTGGGGCGGACTCCAGGGGTGTCGCTTCCGAAGCCGCTTCGGGAACCGGCCCCGGTGACGCCTCCGCCCCGGCTTCCACGGCGGCTTCGCAGACCGCTGCCGCCGTCAGGGCCGCCGTCGCCGCCGGGCCCGCCGGCGGCGAGAGTGTGCGGGTCGACGCCTGGATCTGGTCCGTCCGTCTCGTCAAGACCCGCTCGATCGGCGCCACGGCCTGCAAGGGCGGTCATGTTCGGGTCAACGGGGAGCGCGTCAAGCCCGCGTACTCGGTCCGCGTGGGCGACGAGGTGCGTGTATGGCACGAGAACCGTGAACGGGTCGTCGTCGTGAAGCGTGTGATCCGCAAGCGGGTCGGCGCTCCCGTCGCCGCCGAATGCTATGTCGACAACAGTCCGCCGCCCCCGCCGCGCGAGGCCGTGGCTCCGGCGGGTGTCCGGGACCGGGGCACGGGACGCCCGACCAAGCGGGACCGCCGCGACATGGAACGCCTACGGGGCATGCAGGCGGGCTCGTCCGGCCCCGTCCGAACCTCGGGCCCCTCCACGGGGCCCGCCGGCTCGACCAGGTCCACGGGCGCGGCCGGGTCCGCGGGCTCCTCGCGCCACTGAAGCCGCTCCCCGCGCGCTGCCCCGCCGTCACACCCCGTGTCCCGTCCACCCCCGTACCAGGCGGAGCAGTTCGCTCGTGTGGCCGCGCCTGGCCCAGGCGATCAGACCGAGCGGCAGCAGCAGGATGAGCGGGGTCGCCACGTACGGTCCGTGGACGACTGTCACGTTGACGACGAAGGCGCCGACCATCAGCGCGCTGAGCGCCATCGCGGCCACGGAGTCCAGCAGCGGGATCAACAGGGCGAGGCCTCCGGCGAGTTCGAGCGCGCCGATGATGTACATACCGGTGTGCCCCCAGCCCAGCTTGTCGAACGCCTCAGTCGCCGAGGGGTGGGCGATCAGCTTGGGAAGGGCGCTCGCGAACGCGTAGAAGAGTCCGAGGACGGCCTGAAGGGCGGCCAGGGAGATGCGGGCGGCTCGGGAGCGCGGGGTGACGGCGGCCCGGGCGGTGGTGAGGGGGAGGGTGGTCTCGGACACGGTGGTCTCCTGTGGGAAGCGGTGGATGCTCACACAGGGACAGACCGGGGATCCGGCGGGAACTCATCGGTGCCGAACGGGGTTTGTGCCACCCGGCGACCCGCCTCTCACCCCTTCACGGCCCTCACCCATATCCCGTCCTCCGTCAGATACCGGTCAACCTTGAGCCCCGCCTCCGCCAGCGCCTGTTCGAAGGCGTCCTTCGTCAAAGCACGGGACAGGAAGGTCTGGGTCCACGTGGCGTCCGGGAACGTGTACTCCACGCGCACCGAGTCGACCCCGTCCCCGACGGGCTCGGCGGACAGGATGCGTACGACGAATCCGGACGGGTCCGTGCGCTCGCGGGGCACGTCGGTGTGGTAGTTCTCACCCTCGCGCTGGATCAACACACAGCCGTCGTCGGCGACATGGCGAGCGCAGGTGTCCAGGAGCGCCCGCCGCACCCGGACGTCCCCGGTGTGCACGAGGAACGACGCCAGCAGCACGACGTCGAACGTCTCGCCGAGGTCGAGGTCCTCGATGCTGCTGCGTATCCGGCGGGCCCCCCGGACGTGCTCCAGCATGTCCTCGGATTCGTCCACCGCCGTGACCGCGAAGCCGAGCTCCAGGAGCGGGTGGGTCATCCGCCCGACCCCGCTGCCCAGTTCCAGGATGTTCGCGGCTGCGGGCACGGCGGCGGTGATGACGTCCGCTTCGGTTCCCACGGGCAGGCGGGTGTAGAGCTCGACCGCGCAGCCGTCCGGTGTGATGGCACCGGGTCCCGTGCCCTCGTGTCCTTGACGCATTTCGATCCTCATACCCGTCCAACGGGCGGCCTCCGTCGGCCCGTTCCCCCCTCCCGTCACTCGTTCGAGTTAGATGTTCGAGGGACACCAGTCCGAGCCCAGGATCGGGGGCGCCGAGGCCGGGTGGCAGGACTACAGCGCGAACCAGCCCCGTCCTCCGTACCAATGCCCGCCTCCGCGCAGGTGGTCGACCACCGCGCGCTCTACGCTGTTGCCCCTCGGCAGCCGGTCGAGCGGGACCTCCGGATCGCCGAAGACGAAGCCGATGGGCAGGGTGTCGTCCGGGGCGCGCTCCTCGTGCAGCAGTTGGAAGCGGTCCTGGAAGCGAATGATGTTGGAGTCGGCCGGCAGATACCGCTTCAGCTGCGGGTCGAGCAGCCAGGAGTCGCAGAGGGCCGTGTCATGGCGCTCCTCGGGGTAGTGACGGGCGAAGAACTCCCTGGCCAGGGCGAGCGAACGGTCGCACGCGGCCGGCGACAGCGGGCCTCGGAAGTCGGTGATGTGCAGGCTCAGACAGGGAGTGCCGGGGGCCGGGGCCGCCGCCCCGATGGCGGCGGCCGTGCGCCGTCCCAGCAGCACCCGCTGGAACTGGAGCCGGCCCAGCTGGAACAGCTCGCCGTGGAAGTGCAGGGCGATCCACCAGGGGAAGAGCAGTCCCGGGCCCCCGGCCCTTCTGTGGTGCACGGACACATGCCGGCCGAGGTCGGCGAGCGTGCGCCGCGAGACGTCCTCGGGCACCCCGAGTTCCCGGTGATGGGCGCGGACGTACGGAAGCGCCACTATGAAGACGTACAGATGGAAGCAGCGCCCGAGAGGTCCCGCCGTCTCGGGGAAGGCAGGCGGCTCCCAGCCCTTCCCTATGTCCCCCATGTCCCGCACGAAGCGGGTGACGCAGCGCGCGAGGAGAGTCATGGCCTCCGGATCGGCGGCGAGCCGGGAGCGCAGTGCGACGAGTTCGTTGACGTGTTCGTGGGGCACGGACAGGTCGAGCAGGATGTCGGGCAACGCGTCGGCGTCAGGGAGCACCGCTTCCCGCAGGTCGGAGCCCTCGCTCTCCAGGTCTCTCAGCCACTCGGCGGTCCTCGCGTCCGCCCGCAGCGCCTTCAGCAGCACCGTCGCCTCCCCCGGCGGCCGTCGCACGACGGCTCTCCCTTGGTGAACGTGCACCACGAAGAGTACGTTTCCTCGTAGGAGTGGTGATCCTGATGCGTACGGGCAGTGAACCGGTGACAGCGCGCAGTGCTCTGCGGATGCGCTTCTGGCTGAGCGTCTGGGGCCTGATGTGGGCCGTCTTCGGGACGGTCGCGTTCATCCTGGTGGGGCGGCCCGGCTGGGCGGCCGCATGCGCAGTGCTGTGGGTGATCGTCACGGTCGACATGACCATGATCCTTCGGCACATCAGGCAGGGCCCGCACTACCAGCCGGGCCGAGACGTCCCGCCTTACGAGCCGGTGGACGACCGGCGCGCGTACCGGCCGCCGGAGCGTCGCCGGCCGTCGAGGCCCTCGCACCCCTGAAGCGGCCGGGCGGCCGAACCGCCCCTCACGGACGCGCTACGAGTCGAAGCGCGCGGCTTGCAGATACTCCGGCTTGGGGTCGAGCGCGGCGGCCAGCCTGAAGTGCCGCTTCGCCTGCTCGGGTCGCCGCTGCCGCTCGTAGGTACGGGCGAGCGCGAAGTGCGCGAACGCGTTGTCCGGCTCGCGCTCGAGGACGATCGTGAACTCCAGCTCTGCGGGCCGCAGTTGGGCGGCGGCGAAGAAGGCACGCGCGCGCAGCAGCCGGGCGGCGGTGTTCTCCGGGTGAGCGGCGATGACAGGGTCGAGCAGTTTCACCGCACCCCGGGGGTCGCGCGCGCCGAGCAGCTGCTCGGCGGCGCGGAAGTCGATGACGTGCGTCTCGGGAGTACGTCCGATCGATCCGCTGGTCTCGGGCACGGCAGAGTCCTTCCCTCGCTGCAAGGATTCAACGCCCCTCCGGAGGGGGGCTATTCCTGGGGCAGGCGGGCTCTGCGCTCGAGCTCGGCCCATACGTCCCGCACGCGCCGCTCCAGTTCCTCCAAGGGGACGTCGTTGTCGATGACGATGTCCGCGATCGCCCGACGCTTGTCGCGCGAGGCCTGTGCGGCCATGCGCGCGCGGACGTCCTCCTCGGTCATGCCACGCAGGCGCACGAGGCGGTCGAGCTGGGTCTCGGTGCGGGCGTCGACGACGATCACGAGGTCGTACAGGGCGGCCAGGCCGTTCTCCGCGAGCAGGGGCACGTCGTGGACGACGACGGCGTCCCCGGGCGCGGCGTCCTCCAGAGCGCGCGAGCGGGCGCCGACCAGGGGGTGCACGATCGAGTTCAGGACGGCGAGCTTCTGCGGGTCGGCGAAGACGATCGAGCCGAGCTTCGGCCGGTCCAGACCTCCGTCCGGGGCGAGGATGTCCTCGCCGAAGGCGTCGACGACCGCCGCCAGACCGGGAGTTCGGGGCGCGACGACCTCCCGCGCGATCCTGTCGGCGTCGATCAGCACCGCGCCGTGCTCGACGAGCAGCCGTGACACTTCGCTCTTGCCGGCGCCGATACCACCGGTCAGGCCCACCTTCAGCATGCATCGCAGCTTAGGGCCTGCCACCGACAGTCCCTCCGCCCGGGAGCCCGGAAGCCTCCGGAACCCGGGAAGGAGGGGTCAGGCGTCGCCTTCGCGTTCTGCCAGGAACCGCTCGAACTCCTGGCCGATCTCGTCCGCCGAGGGGATGTCCACCGGCTCCGCGAGCATGTTGCCACGGCTCTCGGCGCCCGCGGCGGCGTCGTACTGGTGCTCAAGACCCTGGACGAGCGCGACCAGTTCCTCGTCGCCCTCCTGGATCTGGCGGTCGATCTCGGTCTGGGTGCGGTGCGCCTCGGTCCGCAGGGCGTGCGCTATCCCGGGGAGCACCAGGCCGGTCGCGGCCGTGATGGACTCCAGGACGGTCAGCGCCGCGTCCGGGTACGGGGAGCGAGCGATGTAGTGGGGCACATGGGCGGCGACGCCGAGCACGTCGTGCCCGGCCTCCACGAGGCGGTATTCGATGAGCGACTCGGCGCTTCCGGGGACCTGCGCCTCGTCGAAGGGGCTGCGGTGGCCGGGCACCAGGTCGGTGCGGTTGCCGTGCGGGGTGAGGCCCACGGGGCGCGTGTGCGGGACGCCCATGGGGATGCCGTGGAAGTTCACCATGAGGCGGACGCCGAGCCGTTCCACGATCTGCTGGACGGCGGCGGCGAAGCGCTCCCACTCGGTGTCCGGTTCGGGTCCCGACAGCAGCAGGAAGGGCGCGCCGGTGGCGTCCTGCACGAGCCGCACCTCGAGGGTCGGCTCCTCGTACTCGGTCCAGCGGTCGCGCTTGAACGTCAGCAGCGGACGGCGGGCGCGGTAGTCCACGAGCCGGTCGTGGTCGAAGCGGGCCACGACCTGGTTCGGCAGCGAGTCGAGCACCCGGTCGACGATCTGCTCGCCGGTCTCGCCCGCGTCGATGTATCCGTCGAAGTGGTAGAGCATGACAAGACCGGCCGACTCCTGGGCGAGCGCCATGTCGACCACGGCCAGGCCCTTCGGCTCCCATGCGTACAAACCCTGCGGATCAAGCACTGTGACCGCTCCTCCTCGTGTTCGTACTTCACAACGTGGCATGGAGCACGGACATTCCCGTCCCGTGCCGGGACCGGGGAACGAAGTGGGCCCGAGGAAAACAAAGCGGGCCCGCACCTGATCGGTGCGGGCCCGCTTCTTTCAGCTACTTGCTAGCGGTGAGCTTTTCAGCTCTGGCCGCCGGCGAGCTTCTCGCGGAGGGCGGCGAGCGCCTCGTCCGACGCCAGGGCGCCGGAGTTGTCGTCCGACTCCGAGGAGTAGGAACCGCCGCCGCCACCACCGGAGGCGGCCGGAGCCGCGCTGGAGGTGCTGGCACCCTCGGCCTCGGCCTGCGCGTCGGCCTCGCGGGACTTGATGACCTGAGCCTGGTGCTGCTCGAAGCGCGTCTGCGCCTCGGCGTACTGGTTCTCCCACACCTCACGCTGGGATTCGAAGCCCTCGAGCCAGTCGTTGGTCTCGGGGTCGAAGCCCTCGGGGTAGATGTAGTTGCCCTGGTCGTCGTACGACGCGGCCATGCCGTACAGGGTCGGGTCGAACTCGACCGAGGCCGGGTCGGCACCGAAGGACTCGTTGGCCTGCTTCAGCGAGAGGCTGATGCGACGACGCTCGAGGTCGATGTCGATGACCTTGACGAAGATCTCGTCGTTGACCTGGACGACCTGCTCCGGGATCTCCACGTGGCGCTCGGCCAGCTCGGAGATGTGGACCAGACCCTCGATGCCCTCGTCCACGCGGACGAACGCACCGAACGGAACGAGCTTGGTGACCTTACCCGGGACGACCTGACCGATCTGGTGCGTCCGGGCGAACTGCTGCCACGGGTCTTCCTGCGTCGCCTTGAGCGACAGGGAGACACGCTCGCGGTCCATGTCGACGTCGAGGACCTCGACGGTGACTTCCTGGCCGACCTCGACAACCTCGGAGGGGTGGTCGATGTGCTTCCAGGAGAGCTCGGAGACGTGCACCAGACCGTCGACGCCACCCAGGTCCACGAAGGCACCGAAGTTGACGATCGAGGAGACGACGCCGGAGCGGACCTGACCCTTCTGAAGGGTCGTAAGGAACGTCTGGCGGACCTCGGACTGGGTCTGCTCCAGCCAGGCACGGCGGGACAGGACCACGTTGTTGCGGTTCTTGTCCAGCTCGATGATCTTGGCCTCGAGCTCCTTGCCCACGTAGGGCTGGAGGTCGCGGACACGGCGCATCTCGACGAGAGAAGCCGGCAGGAAGCCACGGAGGCCGATGTCAAGGATGAGTCCACCCTTGACGACCTCGATGACGGTGCCGGTGACGATGCCGTCCTCTTCCTTGATCTTCTCGATGGTGCCCCAGGCGCGCTCGTACTGGGCACGCTTCTTCGAGAGGATCAGGCGGCCTTCTTTGTCCTCCTTCTGGAGAACAAGGGCTTCGATCTCGTCGCCGACCTTGACGACCTCGTTCGGGTCGACGTCGTGCTTGATCGAGAGCTCGCGGCTCGGGATGACACCTTCGGTCTTGTAACCGATGTCGAGCAGGACCTCGTCCCGGTCGACCTTCACGATGATGCCGTCGACGATGTCGCCGTCGTTGAAGTACTTGATCGTCTCGTCGATCGCGGCGAGGAAAGCTTCCTCGTCACCGATGTCGTTGACCGCTACCTGCGGCGTGGTAGAGGTGGTCTCGGTGCTGCTCGTCATGTGGGAAAGGGCTCCGGTACGGACAGTGAGTCGTAGGTACTGCTTACGCCGTGAGCCCGTTTCGCCCTGTAGAAGCCGGACAGTGAAGGAAGCGCCCTACCCGACAAAAGCCGGAGGCGCCTCGAAAACCGAGGGGACATACATACCGAGCGAGCACAGCCTGCTACGTCTGAGGAGCGCAGGCCCGCAGCGCAACTTGTAGCATACGGGGGCAGCCGGGCAGGGTCAATGCGCGAAGGCGCACACCCGGGGCGGATCGCCGCAATCCCGGCACAAGTCCTGTCTCACAAGGCCACGCGGGCAGTAGGACGCCTCTGTCGTGACACGCCCGAGACGGGTTGGACGGAAGAGTACGACGAGGGAGCCGATCATCCAAGAGCCCGAACCGTTCGAACCGGAAGCCACCCGACGCAAAGCGGATCTCATCGAGAGTTCCCGGGCGAATCGGGGCTGGTGGGACCGGAACGCGGACGAGTACCAGATCGAACACGGCACGTTCCTCGGCGACGACCGATTCGTGTGGTGCCCCGAGGGCCTCGACGAGGTGGAGGCCGAGCTGCTCGGCCCCGCGGAGGACCTCAAGGACAAGGACATCCTGGAGATCGGCGCCGGCGCGGCACAGTGTTCGCGCTGGCTGGCCGGGCAGGGCGCACGTCCGGTGGCCCTGGACCTCTCCCACCGCCAGCTCCAGCACGCGCTGCGCATCGGAGGCACCGTGCCCCTGGTGGAGGCGGACGCGAGCGCACTGCCGTTCGCGGACGGCTCCTTCGACCTCGCGTGCTCGGCGTACGGCGCGCTGCCCTTCGTCGCCGACCCGGTGCTGGTGCTGCGGGAGGTCCACCGGGTGCTGCGCCCCGGCGGCCGTTTCGTCTTCTCCGTGACGCACCCGGTCCGCTGGGCGTTCCCGGACGAGCCGGGCCCCGAAGGGCTGACGGTGTCCGCGTCCTACTTCGACCGCACTCCGTACGTGGAGCAGGACGACGAGGGCCGCGCGGTCTACGTCGAGCACCACAGGACATTCGGCGACCGGGTGCGTGACGTGGTGGCCGGTGGCTTCCGCCTGGTCGACGTCGTCGAGCCCGAGTGGCCCGCCTGGAACACCCAGGAGTGGGGCGGCTGGTCCCCGCTGCGCGGGAACCTCGTCCCGGGCACGGCGATCTTCGTCTGCGAACGGGACTGATGTAAGGACATACGGGTCCGGAACAACAGCAGAGAAGAACGAACAAGAAGGGGAGCCGATCCGGCTCCCCTTCTTGCGTCACCGCGTGCGGCACGCGCTCTCGTGCCACCGCGCGGCACGCGTTCTCGTGCCACCGCGCGGCACGCGCTCTCGTGCCACCGCGTGGCACGAGAGCGGGAAGCGCGGTGAGGCTGTCCCGGACTTCGTACGCGGCCCCGCCGTCGCTCGTACGAGACTGGGGGCGTGATCCGTTACGAAGCCCTGGACGCGCTGCCCGTACGCGGCGCCCTGCCCGCCGTGGACGATGCCCTGGAGGACCACGGCGGCGCGGTGCTGGTGGCGCCGCCCGGCACCGGGAAGACGACGCTGGTGCCGCTGGCCCTGGCGGGTCTCCTGGACGGCGAACGGCCGGCGCGACGGGTGGTGGTGGCCGAGCCGCGGCGGATCGCGGCGCGGGCCGCCGCCCGGCGGATGGCATGGCTGCTGGGCGAGGAGGTCGGGGAGAGCGTCGGTTTCACGGTGCGCGGGGAACGGGTCGTCGGCCCACGTGCGCGCGTGGAGATCGTCACGACCGGGGTCCTGCTCCAGCGGCTTCAGCGGGACCAGGAGCTGACGGGTGTCGACGTGGTCGTGCTCGACGAGTGTCACGAGCGGCATCTGGACGCCGACACGGTGGCCGCGTTCCTGCTGGACGTGCGGGCCGCGCTCCGTCCCGAACTGCGTCTGCTCGCCGCGTCCGCGACGACGGACGCCGGAGGCTGGGCCCGACTGCTGGGCGACGCGCCCGTGGTCGAGGCGGAGGGCGTCTCGTATCCGGTCGAGACGGTGTGGGCGCCGCCCGCGCGCCCCGTACGGCCGCCGCACGGGATGCGGGTGGACCCGGCGCTGCTGACGCATGTGGCGTCCACGGTGCGACGGGCGCTGGCCGAGCGCTCGGGTGACGTCCTGTGCTTCCTTCCCGGGGTCGGGGAGATCGCGCGGGTCGCCGGGCAGCTGGGCGGCCTCGGGGACGTCGACGTTCTCCAGGTGCACGGGCGGGCTCCGGCGGCCGTGCAGGACGCGGTGCTCACGGCCGGTGCCCGGCGCCGGGTGGTCCTCTCCACGTCGGTGGCCGAGTCCTCGCTGACGGTTCCGGGGGTGCGGGTGGTCGTGGACTCGGGACTGGCGCGGGAGCCGCGGGTGGACCACGCGCGCGGGCTGAGCGCCCTGGCGACCGTACGGGCCTCACAGGCGGCGGGACGGCAGCGGGCGGGGCGGGCCGGGCGTGAGGCGCCGGGCGCGGTCTACCGGTGCTGGGCGGAGGCGGAGGACGGCCGTCTGACGCGGTTCCCGGCCCCGGAGATCAAGGTGGCCGACCTGACGGCGTTCGCGCTCCAGGCGGCCTGCTGGGGCGATCCGGAGGCCACCGGGCTCGCCCTGCTGGATCCGCCGCCCGGCGGGGCGATGGCGGCGGCGCGGGCCGTCCTGTCGGCCGTGGGCGCGGTGGACGCCACGGGGCGGGCCACGGAACGCGGTGTGCGCATGTCCCGCCTGGGCCTTCACCCGCGGCTGGCGCGGGCCCTGCTGGACGCGACCCCGCTGGTGGGCGCGGGGCGGGCCGCCGATGTGGTCGCCCTGCTGAGCGAGGAGCCCCCGCGCGAGTACGGCGACGACCTGGCCGCGGCCTGGCGCACCGCCCGGCGCGGCGGCGACGCCTACGCGGCCCGCTGGCGCGCCGAGTCCCGCCGCCTCCGCTCGGCCGCGGCCGGCCTGACTCCCGCTTCCGCCGCCCCCACACCGGCACCGGGCCTGGCACCCCCCGCGGGGGACCGGCACCGTGCCCCGGTGGACGGCGGGGCGGACATGGGGGGCGGGGACGACCGGGTCGCCGGGCTCGTCGCCGCGCTGGCGTTCCCCGAACGTGTCGCGCACCTGCGGGGCGGCTCCCACCTCATGGTCAGCGGGACCCGCGCCGACGCCGGTGAGGGGTCCGTCCTGCGCGGTGCCTACTGGATCGCGGTGGCGGTCGCCGACCGTCCCGTGGGCAGAGGGCACGCGCGCGTGCGGCTCGCGGCGGTGATCGACGAGCCGACGGCGAGGCGGGCCGCCGACGGCCTGCACGGCGAGGGCGACGAGGTCCACTGGGCCGAGGGCGATGTCGTCGCCCGGCGGGTGGAGCGGCTGGGGGCGGTGGAGCTGGCCGTGCGGCCGCTGCGGAACGCGGACCCCGGGCTCGTGCGGGAGGCGCTGCTCGAAGGGCTGCGGGAGGAAGGCTTCGGTCTGTTGCGGTGGCCGCCGGACGCCGAGGTGCTGCGGCAGCGGCTCGCGTTCCTGCGGCGGCGGCTCGGTGACCCGTGGCCGGACGTCTCCGACGAAGCGCTCCACGCGCGCGAGTCGGAGTGGCTGGAGCCGGAGCTGAGCCGTGCCCGGCGGCGGGCCGACCTCGCGCGGATCGACGCGGGGCAGGCGCTGAACCGGCTGCTGCCCTGGGCGACGGGCGAGGCGGCCCGGCTGGACGAGCTCGCGCCCGAGCGGATCGAGGTGCCCAGCGGGTCGAGGATCCGCGTCGACTACACCGACCCGGCGCAGCCGGTGCTCGCCGTGAAACTCCAGGAGATGTTCGGGCTGCACGCGTCGCCCGCCGTCGCCGGCGTGCCCGTACTCGTGCATCTCCTCTCCCCCGCGGGCCGGCCGGCCGCGGTCACCGCCGATCTCGCGTCCTTCTGGAAGGACGGCTACAAGGGCGTACGGGCCGAACTGCGCGGCCGGTATCCCAAGCACCCGTGGCCCGAGGACCCGGCGAGCGCCGAGCCGACGCGGTACACGAACGCGCGGCTCAGGCGCTGACGGGCTCGGGGTCGGGGTCGGCCGCCGGGGCGGGTGCGGGTTCGCCCGGCCTGCGGCCGCGGGCCTCCAGGTACAGCGCGAGGGACAGCAGGGCCGCGCCGAGGAGCAGGAAGCCCCAGGGGAGGTAGGAGGTCATCATCAGGACGAGGGTGCGGTTGGACTTGACCAGGGCGACGGTGTTCCTGATGTAGTCCTCGCGCATCTTCACGTCCCCGGAGAAGGCGGTCACCTTGTCCCGGCCGCCCAGGAGTGTGCCGCCGCGGAGTTCCTCCTTGTGGATCTCCTCGCCGTAGACGGGTGCTCCGGTGACCGGCTCGACCCAGAACCTGCGGACGGTGGTGTACCAGCGGGTGGTGCCGGTCTTGGCGAGGGACTGCGGGGTGACGCCCTGGACCGGCATGACCCTGGGGAACTTCACCTCGGTCCAGGGGATGGTCTGCTCGAAGTAGTAGACGTCGACGCCCCGGAAGGTCCGGGTGCCCTTGTAGTGGATGGGCGCCGAGGTGCGGGTCTGCGCGTCGAAGTACTCGTAGTCGCGTTTCTCCGTCCGGAAGGGCCACTTGAACTCGATGCCCTGACGGGTCACCGGATCGCCGTCGACGGACTCGCCGGTGGCGTGGACGGGTTCCTGGCTGTGCGCGTCGAAGATGTAGCGCTCGGGGATCTTGGAGACCATCTTCCCGTCGGGGCCCTGGACGTAGGACAGGGAGTCCCAGACGACGACGTCACGGCCCGCGGTCCGCTCGATCCGGTCGGAGGCCTCGACGTTGCCCTTGAGGGTCTGCACGACGGTGACCTCGGAGACCTTCCTGGCCTTCATGGTGCCGTAGTCGAGGAGGGTCGCGTCCTTCGCCTCCAGGACCATGTCCTGGTACTGGCCCGCGGGGATCTTGGCCAGGCGCGGGAAGGCGTACCAGCGCAGCAGCGGGGACAGCGCCGCGAAGAACACGGCGAGCGCGAGCAGGATCAGGCTTGCCTTGCGGCGCATCTCGACGGCCCTCCCGGTGCGTTGGGTCAGGGGTGCTTGGGGACGGTGGTGAGCAGCGGCTTCGGCGAGGTGTGTCCGGCCGGCGAGCCCATGGCCGTGATGGTCAGGACCAGCGCGAACGCCACGGCGAGACCGGTCGCGGCGGCGATGAGGGCACGCATGCGGGCCTCCCGGGGCCATTAGCTGATACATCGTCAGGTCCGGCACCGTAGCAACGGCGGGGCGAGATGAGAACACGTCGCACACACAACGGATCAGGGCGCCCTCGCGGCGTGAGCCGGGAGGGCGCCCTGGAGGCGACCTGGTGCCGCGCGGTGGCGGCTCGGTTCTAGGAAGCGGGGGTGGCGGCGGGAGCAGGAGCGGCGGCCACCGTCAGTTCGACGGTCAGCGTGGCACCGCCGGTGGTGGTGAGGCGCAGGAGGAAGGTGCCGGTGGAGTCGTCGGCGTACAGCTTCGGGAGCTGGAGGAGGCCGTCGGCGTCGGTGGTCAGGACGCCGAGGGTGCGTACGGGCTTGCCGTCCGCGTCCTTGAAGTAGGGGCCCTTGTCGTTCTCGCCTGCGTCGTCGGCGGACTTGACCAGGGTCGCGGTGGCGGCGACCTTGCCCGCGGCGGCGCCCTTGTAGGTGGCCTTCACCTCGACCTGGTCGGCGAACTCGCCGCCCGGGACGCAGGTCAGGGCGGTGTCGCCGGTGCGGGTCAGGGTGTCGGCCTGGCGAGCGGTGACGCTCGCCGTGTAGTCGAGGCCGGCCATGACGCGGCCCACGACGGTGACGCGGACCGTGAAGTCACCCGTCTTCTCACCGGCCGTGAGCGCGGGAGCGGCGGCCACGCCGAGTCCGTTGGTGACCTGGGTGGCGACGCTCTCACCGCCGGCGAACGTGGCGTCGGTGTCGCCGACGATGGTGAACCGCACCCGGACCTTCGCCACGGGCTTGCCCGCGGCGTCGTCGGTCCGCACCACGAGCTTCTGCGCGAAGGTGTCCCCGGCCGTCGCTTTGAGCTTCCCTGCGCCCATGTTCGTCAGGTGGTCCACCGTCCGGGTGGGCGTCGGTGTCGGCGTGGGCGTGCCCGTCGGGGGCTGTGTGGCCGGCGGGGTCGGGGTGGCGGGCGGGGTCGGGGCGGGGCTCGTCGGACCGCCGCCCGGCCGGGGGCTGCTCGGCGGGGACGGCTGCACGGGCGTGGGCGTGGGGCTCGGCGAGGACGGTTCGTCGCTGTTGTGCGAGGGCAGCGAGCCGGTGCCGTCCGGCACCTCGTGCGTGCCCTTGCGGTAGTACTCCAGCCACGACAGGACGGTGTTGAGGTACGCCGTCGAGTTGTTGTAGCTGAGGATCGCCGCGTTCATCTGCGCCTGGACCGACATGTCGTGGTCGAAGCGGCACAGGTAGTGCCCCGCGGCCAGCGCCGCGTCGTAGACGTTGTTGGGGTCCTTCTTGCCGTCGCCGTTGCCGTCACGGCCCGCCCACGCCCAGGTGGAGGGGATGAACTGCATGGGCCCCACCGCGCGGTCGTACGTGCTGTCGCCGTCGAACGCGCCGTGGTCGGTGTCCTTGATGCTGGCGAAGCCGTTGCCGTTCAGGACCGGGCCGAGGATGGGCGACAGGGTGGTGCCGTTCGCGTCGACGCGGCCGCCGCGGGCCTGACCCGACTCGACCTTGCCGATGGCTGCCAACAGCTGCCAGGGCAGGTTGCAGGTCGGCTTGGACTCGTGCAGCGAGGCCTCGGCCTGCTTGTAGGCGGCCAGGACGGTCGCGGGGATGCCCGCCTCTGCGGCGCCCGTGGCCGCGGGCGTACCGCTTCCCTCGCTCGCGCTCGGCGCCGGGTTCGGGCTCTCGAGCGGCGGAAGGTCCGTGTAGTAGCGCGAGTTGCCGGACGCGGTGCCGTCACCGCCCGTGTCACCGGTGCCCAGGCCGAGGTCGGCGCCCGTCGACTGTCTGCCGTGGTTGTCGACGATCACACCCGGGGCCTGCGAAGCGGACAGAGCCGCGACCGCGGCCGCGGCCACAGCGGTGGTTGCCGCGCCCTTGCGCAGCCTCCTGCCGAATTGCGCCGCCATCGATCGAACCCCTCCCACCGACGACCGGCGTAGCCTGTCGTCCCTCGGACCTGTGCGATGCCGTTGATTCCGGCCGCGCGCCCCCGCACGGCAACCCAAGTGACCCTACGACAACTTCCGTTGCCCAGGGACCCGTTCGCGCCCGATATTCACCAGTTGGCCATGTACCGTCGTCCCGCATACTGGCCTCCGGTGATCAACTGACCGAACACAGCCGGTCAACAGGTGACACAGGGGGACGATTTGCCCTTCACTCTCAGTCACGCGGCCGCCGTGCTGCCCGTAATACGCGCTAACGGAAACGGCCGCGGCCGATTGATTCCCGCCGTTCTCGTGACGGGTTCCTTCGCCCCCGACCTGACCTACTACGCGGCCGGCGTGGCGCCCGGGGCCATGGAGTTCGGCACGTTCACCCACTCGTTCACCGGCGTGTTCACCGTCGATGTGCTCATCGCATGGATCCTCGTCGGCGCCTGGCTGCTGCTGCGCGAACCGCTGGTGGCGCTGATGCCCGCGGCACGACAGGGGCGCACGGCTCAGCTCGTGCGCTGCGGGGCCGCGCGCGAGCCGGTGCGCGCGCCGACCGTTCTGTGGTGGTACGTCTCCGCGGCGCTCGGCGCGCTGACGCATGTCGTGTGGGACGCGTTCACCCATCACGATCGGTGGGGAGTACGGCTCTTCCCCGCCCTCGGGCGGACCCTCGCCGGCTCGCCGCTCTACTGGTACGTCCAGTACGGCAGTTCGGCGGTCGCCGCCGTCGTGATCGTCACCTTCGTGGTGCGCGCGCTGCGCCGCGCCCCGGACGGCCCCGCCGTCGGAGTGCCCGCACTGTCCACCGCCGACCGCCGGCTGGCCGCCGCGGTGATCGGCGGCCTCGCGCTGGCCGCCGCGGTGCAGCGCGCGGTGCGGTGGTGGGCGTACTGGAAGTCCGTCGCGAAGCCGTGGGAACTCATTCCGCCGCTGTGCTTCGGCGGAGGCGCCGGCCTGGTCCTCGGCCTGTGCCTGTACGTCACGGCGGTCAGGATCTGGCGCCCCACCCCGGCTCGTCCCGGCCCCGCTCCGACGCGTACGGAGCCGAGCCGTCCCGCCGCTCGCTGACCGGGGTACCGGCGGCCGGACCCCGGAACAGACCGCGGCCCCGGCCGAGGCTCCGGTGCACGGCCCGGGCGAACCGCTCGACGACCCGAGCGCCGTACGACATCGCCTGACGGTCGTACGACAGGACGATGACACGGTAGCTGCGGGTGGGGCCCGCGAAGGAGCCGATGGCGTGGACGCGCCCGCCGTTCGCGGCCCGGGGCAGCCGGCCGGTCGAGATGTGCGCGCCCAGTACCCGCGGCAGACCGAGGAACGCCGGGCGGCGCCGGCTGTCGCGGAGCCTGGCGAGCACCCGGACGCCCCGCGCGCCGGCCCTCCGGAACGCGCGGGCACCGGCGACCACCGCGGGCCACAGCAACCGGTCGTCGGCTGTGGCGCGGGCCCGGGCGCCTCTCCCGTCGTCGCGCACCGACACCAGGACCGTGCCCGGGCGCGCGGACAGCGCCGCCTGTAGATCGCGGGACAACCGGGCCCCGAAATCCTCCTCGCGTTCATCCTCACGGGACGAGAGGCCGGACTCCGGCAGCTGGGCCGTGCCCGCTCCGGCGGCGACCGCGGGCACCGGCGCGAGCAGCACCGGGACGACGGCCGCGGCCACCGTCGCGGTCGCGACCACCACGGTCGTGGCCATGGCCGTACGGCAGTGGAGCGTGCGCATACCCGTGGCCGTACGGCGGTGGAGCGTGCGTATACCCATGCCCGCATCCTTACGTCACCCTCCGGTACGCGGCGCCCCGTAAGAGCCACGCGAGTGACACCCCCCGCGCCGGGACCCCGAGCCGCCCGGCGCGGGCACGAAGACAGCCGGCGCACAGCCGCGGGAGCCGGAGAGGCGTTGCCGGGGATGCCCCGGAGGGCCGTGGCCAGAGACGCCAGAAGGCCGTAACCGGGGACCCGGAGGGCCGTGGCCGGGGACGGCGGAGGGCCGTGGCTGGGGACGGCGGAGGGCCGTGGCTGGGGACGGCGGAGGGCCGTGGGTTCGGCCACCTCGCGGTGCCGGGCCCACGGCCCTCCGGTGAAAGCGGTGCCAGACGCCTAGGACCTGTCCGGCCGATCAAGCCGCAGGGAACAGGTCCTAGTGCGCCGCCGACTCCCAGTCCCGGCCCGCGCCGACGGAGACGTCCAGCGGGACGTCGAGCCGCACGGCGGACGCCATCTCGTGCCGCAGCAGTTCCTCGGTCCGCTCCCGCTCACCCGGAGCGATCTCCAGGACGATTTCGTCATGGACCTGGAGCAGCATGCGGGAGTCGAGCTTCGCCTCGCGCAGCGCCCGGTCCACATTCAGCATCGCGATCTTCACGATGTCGGCCGCCGTGCCCTGGATGGGCGCGTTCAGAGCCATGCGCTCGGCCGCCTCACGGCGCTGCCGGTTGTCGCTGTTGAGATCGGGCAGATAGCGGCGGCGCCCGAACAGCGTCGCCGTGTAGCCCGTGGCCCGGGCCTCGTCGACCGCCCGGCGCAGATAGTCCCGTACACCGCCGAAGCGCTCGAAGTAGGTGTCCATCAGCGCACGGGCCTCGCCCGCCTCGATGTTCAGCTGCTGGGACAGACCGAAGGCCGACAGCCCGTAGGCCAGGCCGTACGACATCGCCTTGATCTTGCGGCGCATCTCGGCGTCGACCGCGGACCGCTCCACCGAGAACACCTGCGAGGCGACCGTGGTGTGCAGGTCCTCACCGGAGGCGAACGCCTCCCGCAGCCCCTCGTCCTCGGACAGGTGGGCCATCACCCGCAGCTCGATCTGACTGTAGTCCGCGGTCATCAGGCACTCGAAGCCCTCACCGACGACGAACCCGCGGCGGATCGCACGGCCCTCGTCCGTGCGCACCGGAATGTTCTGGAGGTTCGGATCGGTCGACGACAGCCGGCCGGTGGCTGCCACCGTCTGGTTGAACGTCGTGTGGATACGGCCGTCCGCCGTGATCGTCTTGATCAGACCCTCGACCGTGGAACGCAGCTTGGCCTGCTCACGGTGCCGGAGCATGATCACGGGCAGTTCGTTCTCGGTCTGCGCCGCGAGCCAGGCCAACGCGTCCGCGTCCGTCGTGTAACCCGTCTTCGTCTTCTTCGTCTTCGGCAGGGCCAGTTCGCCGAAGAGGACTTCCTGGAGCTGCTTGGGCGAACCGAGGTTGAACTCGTGCCCGGCGGCCGCGTGCGCCTCCTTCACCGCCTGCTGCACCGCGCCGGCGAACATCTGCTCCATGGCCTCCAGATGCGCCCGGTCCGCCGCGATGCCGTGCCGCTCCAGGCGCGCCAGCAGGCTGGACGTGGGCAGCTCCATGTCACGCAGCAGATCCGCCGCGCCGACCTCCTGGAGCTTCTGCCCGAACGCCTCCCCCAGATCGAGGACCGTGCGGGCCTGCGCCATCAGCGCGTCGGCCTCGGCCTGCTCGTCCGTACCGAACGCCAGCTGTCCGTCGGCCGCCACGGCGGGTCCGAGCTCCCGGCCCAGATACTCCAGCGACAGCGCGTCCAGCGCGAAGGAACGACGGCCCGGCTTGACCAGATAGGCGGCGAGCGCCGTGTCCATCGTCACGCCCTCGATGGTCCAGCCGTGCTCGGCGAAGACCCGCATCGCGCCCTTGGCGTTGTGCATCACCTTGTGCCTGGCGGAGTCGGCGAGCCACGCGGCGAACGCGTTCTCGTCGGCCTCGTCCAGCCGGGACGGGTCGAACCAGACCGCGGGCCCCGCACCCGCCGCGAGCGCCACCTCGGCGACGGACCCCGAACCCAGCGCCCACGAGTCGACCGTGGACACGCCCAGCAGCCCGGTGCCGTGCCCGGCGAGCCACGGCTCCAGCTCACCCGCGCCCAGCACCGCACCGTCGATCTCGACACCCTCGACGGCCGGCCGCACCTCCTCGGCCTCCGCGGCCCCCGGATCGACGGCCAGAAGCCGCTCACGCAGCGAGGGATTACGGATCTCCAGCGTGTCCAGGACCATCGCCAGAGCCGTACGGTCGTACGCCGCCCGCTCCAGGTCCTCGACCGTCCGGGGCAGCTCGACGTCCTTGACCATCTCCGTGAGACGGCGGTTGAGCTTCACCGCCTCCAGATGATCACGCAGGTTCTGCCCCGCCTTGCCCTTGACCTCGTCGACCCGCTCGACCAGCTCCGCGAACGAACCGAACTGGTTGATCCACTTCGCGGCCGTCTTCTCCCCCACCCCGGGAATGCCCGGCAGGTTGTCCGACGGGTCACCGCGCAGCGCCGCGAAGTCCGGATACTGCGCCGGCGTCAGCCCGTACTTCTCGAAGACCTTCTCCGGAGTGAACCGGGTCAGCTCCGAGACACCCTTCGTCGGATAAAGCACCGTCGTGTGCTCCGAGACCAGCTGGAACGAGTCACGGTCGCCCGTGACGATCAGCACCTCGAACCCCGCCGCCTCGGCCTGCGTCGCCAGCGTCGCGATGATGTCGTCGGCCTCGAAACCGTCCACCGCGAACCGCTGCGCGTTCATCGCGTCCAGCACCTCGCCGATCAGCTCGACCTGCCCCTTGAACTCGTCCGGGGTCTTCGACCTGTTCGCCTTGTACTCGGTGAACTCCTCGGAACGCCACGTCTTGCGCGAGACGTCGAACGCGACCGCGAAATGCGTGGGCGACTCGTCGCGCAGCGTGTTCGCCAGCATCGACGCGAAACCATAGATGGCGTTCGTCGGCTGACCCGTCGCGGTGGTGAAATTCTCCGCGGGCAGCGCGAAGAACGCGCGGTAGGCCAGCGAGTGCCCGTCCATGAGCATCAGGCGCGGGCGGCCCGTACCTGCGGTTTTCTCGGTCTTCTTCGATGCTGTCTCTGCCACACCCCCGATCCTGCCACGGCCCACTGACAACGCGGACCCTCCCGGCCCGGCCCACCCCCTCCCCGCCCCGGATTCCCACAACCCACGACCGACGCCGTCGCTCACGCGTGCGAGGATCGAAGAGGTACGAACACACGCACACCGCCGTGCGCACGCGAAGGGGTTCAGCGATGGCCAGCAAGCCGCCGAAAAGCGATCCGGTCCAGGACGCTCCGCAGGTAGCCGAGCCCAAGCACGCCGCGGCCGGGCTCCCCGCCATCGGACACACCTTGCGCATCGCGCAGCAGCAGATGGGCGTGCGCCGCACCGCGCTCACCCTCCTGCGCGTCAACCAGAAGGACGGCTTCGACTGCCCGGGCTGCGCCTGGCCCGAACCCGAGCACCGGCACACCGCCGAGTTCTGCGAGAACGGCGCGAAGGCAGTCGCCGAGGAGGCCACCCTGCGCCGGGTGACCTCGGACTTCTTCGCCGCGCACCCCGTCTCCGACCTCGCCGGACGCAGCGGCTACTGGCTCGGCCAGCAGGGACGCCTCACCCAGCCCATGTACCTCCCCGAAGGCGCCGGCCACTACCAGCCCATCGGCTGGGACCGCGCCTTCGACATCGTCGCCGAGGAACTCGCGGCGCTCGACTCCCCCGACGAAGCCCTCTTCTACACCTCCGGCCGCACCAGCAACGAGGCCGCGTTCCTGTACCAGCTGTTCGCCCGCCAGCTCGGCACGAACAACCTCCCCGACTGCTCGAACATGTGCCACGAGTCGTCCGGCTCCGCGCTCAACGAGACCATAGGCATCGGCAAGGGCAGCGTCCTGCTCGAGGACCTCTACAAAGCGGACCTGATCATCGTCGCCGGCCAGAACCCCGGCACGAACCACCCGCGCATGCTCTCCGCCCTGGAGAAGGCCAAGGCCAACGGCGCGAAGATCATCACCGTCAACCCGCTGCCCGAAGCGGGCATGGAACGCTTCAAGAACCCGCAGACCCCCCAGGGCATGATCAAGGGCGCCGCCCTCACCGACCTCTTCCTCCAGATCCGCCTCGGCGGCGACCAGGCACTCTTCCGCCTGCTGAACAAACTGATCCTCGACACCGAGGGCGCCGTCGACGAGACGTTCGTCGCCGAACACACCCACGGATTCGAGGAATTCACCCAGGCCGCCCGCGCCGCCGACTGGGACGAGACGCTCACCGCCACCGGCCTCACCCGCGACAGCATCGACGAAGCCCTGAAGATGGTCCTCGCCTCACAGCGCACCATCGTGTGCTGGGCCATGGGCCTCACCCAGCACAAGCACTCCGTCCCCACCATCCGCGAAGTCGTCAACTTCCTGCTCCTGCGCGGCAACATCGGCCGCCCCGGCGCCGGCGTCTGCCCCGTCCGCGGACACTCCAACGTCCAGGGCGACCGCACCATGGGCATCTTCGAACGCCCCGCCCCCGCCTTCCTCGACGCCCTGGAGAAGGAGTTCGGCTTCGAGGCGCCCCGCGAACACGGCTACGACGTCGTACGGGCCATCCGCGCCCTGCGCGACGGCGACGCCAAGGTCTTCTTCGCCATGGGCGGCAACTTCGTCTCCGCCTCCCCCGACACCGAGGTCACCGAAGCGGCCATGCGCCGCGCCCGCCTCACCGTCCACGTCTCCACCAAACTCAACCGCTCGCACGCCGTCACCGGCGCCCGCGCCCTCATCCTGCCCACCCTCGGACGCACCGAACGCGACCTCCAGGACAGCGGCGAACAGTTCGTGACCGTCGAGGACTCCATGGGCATGGTGCACGCCTCACGCGGCCGCCTGGAGCCCGCGAGCCCCCACCTGCTCTCCGAGCCCGCCATCGTCGCCCGCCTCGCCCGCAGAGTCCTCGGCGAGGCCTGCACCACCCCCTGGGAAGAGTTCGAGAAGGACTACGCGACCATCCGCGACCGCATCGCCCGCGTGATCCCCGGCTTCCACGACTTCAACGCGCGCGTGGCCGACCCCGCCGGCTTCGCCCTCCCCCACGCCCCCCGCGACGAACGCCGCTTCCCGACGGCCACCGGCAAGGCCAACTTCACCGCCGCGCCCGTCGAACACCCCGAACTCCCCGCAGGCCGCCTGCTCCTGCAGACCCTGCGCTCGCACGACCAGTACAACACCACCATCTACGGACTCGACGACCGCTACCGGGGCATAAAGAACGGCCGCCGGGTCGTCCTCGTCAACCCCGACGACGCCCGCGAGCTGGAGGTCGCCGACGGCTCGTACGTCGACCTCGTCGGTGAATGGAAGGACGGTGTCGAACGACGCGCGCCCGGCTTCCGCGTCGTCCACTACCCCACCGCCCGCGGCTGCGCAGCCGCCTACTACCCCGAGACCAACGTCCTGGTCCCCCTCGACTCCACCGCCGACACCAGCAACACCCCTGCCAGCAAATCCGTGGTCGTCCGTCTGGAACAATCGACAGCCGACTGAGCGTTCGCTCAGCGAGGGCATCCACGCAGAAGTGGTCCACGACGAACGGAGCCGGACCCGATGGGCGAACAGCACACCCCGAAGTTTCCGCAAGGGGTCATCGACGAGTACGCCGCACTCGGCGTCGACCTGCCCGCACTCTTCTCCGCCGGGCACCTCGGCAACCGCATGGGCGTCCAGATCATCGAGGCCTCCGCGGACCGCGTCGTGGGCACCATGCCCGTCGAGGGCAACACCCAGCCCTACGGCCTGCTCCACGGCGGCGCCTCCGCGGTCCTCGCCGAGACCATCGGCTCCGTCGGCGCCATGCTCCACGGCGGCATCACCAAGATCGCCGTCGGCGTCGACCTGAACTGCACGCACCACCGCGGCGTCCGCTCCGGCCTCGTCACCGGCGTGGCCACACCCGTCCACCGCGGCCGCACCTCGGCCACGTACGAGATCGTCATCACCGGCGAGGACGGCAAGCGCGTCTGCAGCGCCCGCCTCACCTGCATCCTCAAGGACGCGCCCCAGAGCTGACCCCACGCGGGCACCCGGGGGCTCCACGCCTCCGGGGCCCTGTTGCGGGGCCCGCGGAGCTCTGAGGGGTCCTGAGGGGGTCCTGAGGGGCCGCCCAGCCTCCCGGGGTCAGGCCCGCCAGAAGCCCGAACTCCCGCCCCGTACCGCCCTCTTGACAGCCGCGCCTTCCGGGCCGACCCGAGACACGATGACGGCGGGCCCTGCGGGACCCGACCCCCCGGCACAGAAGGACCCTCCACGCGCCCGCGCGAGCCCGGCGCCGGCTCGCCCGGGACCGCGCACCCCCGGCCGCCCCGGCGACCCGCCCGGATCCCGGGCCGTCGTCGCGATCGCAACCGGCATCCCGTCGCCCCGCACTCGCGCCACCCACGGCCACCGCCCGTGACCATCGGCGCCGTCGGCGCCCGCCGCAACGACCCCCGCCGCGCCGCCACTTGCTTCCGCTTCGAGGTGGCAGCGGGCAACCGTGCGGTCGTCAGCGTCCTCCAAGTAGGCGCCTGGGCGACCCAATTGGGCGTGCCGCAAGGCCCCCGCTGCCACTGACAGTGAAGGCCGGAAATCCCCGGCCCATCGCCTCGCGCAGCGCCGTATACAACCGCGCCCGCCCCACGTCCGCGATCGAGGCCCCCCGCCCCGACCTGCCCACCGGCGACGACAACGCACGGCAACAGCAAAGCCTCACCTCGGCGGCACCCGGCCTTACGGGCCGAGGACCTGCCCGCCCGCCCACGCCTTCCCCAACAGGCCCTTCCCCACACCCACTTCACCCGGCCAGGACACCGGCACCCGCCTCACACGGCGGTAACAGACGGTTACCTCTGCTGCAATAAAGCAATCCCCGCGCCGCGAGCCGCACCGCACCACGTTCGCGACGGCACCCCGAACCGCCATCACACGTGCAGCTTCCGGTATCCGCCATCAACCCGGAACAGCGCGTTCTCACCATGCGAACACACAAGCACCTCCGGCCGACGCGCCGAAATGCTCCGATCGTCCGCCCCACGCCCCGCAAGGCACCCCCCGGATAACAAGAGCGTCACAGCCTTCCCCACGCTCCTCCCCACCCCCCCAACCTGCGCTTATAGTCACGGCCAGTCACCGCGCCGCCGGGCGCGTCACTGCACGGCCCTGCTTCACCCAGTACGGCCCGGCGAGACACACGGCCCCCACCCTGGGGTGCCGCGCCAGGGAGAGGATTCAACGTGCGACAGCGTTCCATGGTCATACTCACCGCCGTGCTCACGACAGGAGCACTCACGCTGACCGCCTGCGGCTCGCGCGACAACAGCGGCGACAGCAAGAGCGACAAGAAGACCGAGATCATCATCGGCGTGGACGCGCCGCTGACCGGCCAGAACTCCGCCACCGGCCTCGGCATCCAGGGCGGCGTCCAGATCGCCGTCGACGACGCCAACAAGAACAACACCGTTCCCGGCGTGACGTTCAAGGTCCAGGCGCTCGACGACAAGGCGATCCCGGCCTCCGGCCAGGCCAACGCCACCCAGCTCGTCCAGAACGACAAGGTCCTCGGCGTCGTCGGCCCGCTGAACTCCGGCGTCGCCACCCAGATGCAGCAGGTCTTCGACACTGCCGGCCTCGTCCAGATCTCCCCGTCCAACACCGCCCCGGAGCTCACCCAGGGCAAGAACTGGCAGACCGCCAAGTCCCGCCCGTTCAAGACCTACTTCCGTACCGCCACCACCGACGCCCTCCAGGGCGGCTTCGCTGCCGACTACGCCTACAACACGCTGAAGAAGCGCAAGGTGTACGTCGTCGACGACAAGCAGACCTACGGCGCCGGCCTCGCCAAGCTCTTCAAGGCCGGCTTCACCAAGGCCGGCGGCAAGCTCGCGGGCGAGGACCACGTCAACACCGGCGACACGGACTTCTCCGCCCTCGTCACCAAGATCAAGAACTCCAAGGCCGACCTCGTCTACTACGGCGGCCAGTACGACGAGTCCGAGAAGCTCACCAAGCAGCTCAAGGACGGCGGAGCCAAGATCCCGCTGTTCGGTGGTGACGGCATGTTCTCCGACACCTACATCCAGACCGCCGGCAAGACCTCCGAGGGCGACCTCGTCACCTCGGTCGGCGCGCCCGTCGACTCCCTGCCCTCCGCCGCCGACTTCATCAAGAAGTACAAGGCCTCCGGCCTCAAGGGCGACTACGGCACCTACGGCGGCTACTCCTACGACGCCGCCACGGCCATCATCAAGGCCATCGGCGCTGTCGTGAAGGACGGCAAGATCCCGGACGGCGCCCGCGCCAAGATCGTCGCCGAGGTCCAGAAGACCAAGTTCGACGGCATCGCCGGCCCCGTCTCCTTCGACGAGTACGGCGACACCACGAACAAGCAGCTCACCGTCTACCAGGTCGTCGACGGCAAGTTCAAGGCCGTCAAGAGCGGTACGTTCACCGGCTGATCAGCACCACCCTGGACCACTCCGGCGGATCGGTCCGACACCAGGCCACGGAGCCGACCAGCACCGTAAGCCAGGTCCGGTCCACCGGACAGGCCCTCAGCACAACCCCAGGGCCGCGCGGCCACGACCACACGTCACCGCGCGGCCCGCTCCATACGCCCTGCTCAACTCTCCCCACCACATGGAGGCCACGCGGTGAACACCCTGCCGCAGCAGCTGGCCAACGGGCTGTTCCTCGGCTCGATGTACGGGCTGATCGCCATCGGCTACACGATGGTGTACGGCATCGTCCAGCTCATCAACTTCGCCCACGGCGAGATCTTCATGACCGGCGGCTTCGGCGCACTCTCGGTCTACCTGTACGTTCTGCCAAACGGCACATCCATGTGGATCGCCCTCCCAGCGATGCTGATAGGCGGCGGAATCGTCTCCGTCCTCATCGCCGTCGGGGCCGAACGCTTCGCCTACCGCCCCCTGCGCGGAGCACCACGCCTCGCCCCCCTCATCACCGCCATCGGCCTGTCCCTGGCCCTCCAGCAGGTCGTCTTCAACGCCTACCCGAACGCCAAGACCGACCTGACGTTCCCCCAGCTCCCCTTCGGCCCCTGGCACATCGGCTCCGTCAGCATCCAGAGCGGCTCCGTATTCGTCATCGTCGCCGCCCCGCTGTGCATGGCCGCCCTCGCGCTGTTCGTCAGCATGTCCCGCACCGGCCGCGCCATGCAGGCCACCGCGCAGGACCCCGACACCGCACAGCTCATGGGCATCGACACCAACCGCATCATCGTCATCGCCTTCGCCATCGGCGGCTTCTTCGCCGCCGTCGCGGCCGTCGCCTACGGCCTGCGCTACGGCACCGTCAAGTACGACATGGGCTTCCAGATGGGCCTCAAGGCCTTCACCGCGGCCGTCCTCGGCGGCATCGGCAACATCTACGGCGCCATGATCGGCGGCCTCGTCCTCGGCCTCGCCGAGACCCTGGCCACCAGCTACATCGACGGCATCCCCGGCATGCAGCAGCTCGGCGGCGGCGGCTGGTCCTCCGTCTGGGCCTTCGTACTCCTCATCCTCGTACTGCTGTTCAGGCCACAAGGCCTAGTCGGCGAACGCGTCGCGGACAGGGCGTGAGCACCATGGCAACCACCGAGACCACCACCCCCGAGCGCGGCCTGATCGCGCTCCCCGAGAGCGCGGCCCGCGTCCTCGTCGCGGTCGGCGCCATCGCCACCATCGCCAGCACCTTCATGTCCTGGACCTACACGTCCGACTTCCCCGGGGACCTCACCTACTACGGCTCCCCGGCCGGACTCCAGGTCCTCGACATCGTCGCCGGCGCCCTCACGCTCCTCTTCGCCCTGACCCTCTGGAACGTCCGCGGCCTCGGCTGGCTCAACCCGGCGGGCGCCACCCAGCCCGTCGTCCTCGCCGCCGCCTCCGCGTTCGCCGTGAGCTGGTTCAGCGCCATCGCCATCGCCGTCGACCTCAAGGGCCTCGTCGCACTCGACCCCGGCGCCTACCTCGCCGCCGTCGGCTCCCTCGTCGCCCTCCTCGGCACCCTGGCACTCCCCAAGCCCGGTGACACCTTCAAGGACTACGTCACCAAGCCCGACCTCATCCCGCCGGCCGCCAAGCTGCCCGGCTGGGGCGAGCGCCTCGTCATCACCGGCGTCACCGCCGTCGCGCTGATCGTCTTCAACTACGGCATCGGCGTCGACCCCGACGCGAGCGAAACGTTCCTGGGCTACTTGTTCCTCGTCGTCTTCGGCACCTGGGCCCTCCAGACCGCCGGACTCTTCGACCGCTTCGCCCAGCTCAACGCCCGCCACAAGGGATTCGCCACCACCATGGCGTTCCTCGCCGCGGCGATCTTCCCCTACGTCGCGGACAACGAGCACAACTCCAACGTCGGTGTGAGCATTCTCGTGGTCGGCACCGTCGCCCTCGGCCTCAACATCGTCGTCGGCCTCACCGGACTCCTCGACCTCGGATACGTCGCCTTCCTCGGCGTCGGCGCCTACGCCGCGGCCCTCGTCTCCGGCTCCGAGTTCTCCCGCTTCTCCGGCGTCCAGTTCCCCTTCTGGGCCGCCATGCTCACCGGCATGGCAGCATCGCTCGTCTTCGGCGTCCTCATCGGCGCCCCCACCCTGCGACTGCGCGGCGACTACCTCGCCATCGTGACCCTGGGCTTCGGAGAAATCTTCCGCATCGCCGTCAACAACCTGGACGGCACCTCCGGACCCAACCTCACCAACGGCCCCAACGGCATCTCCATGATCCCGGACCTCAACATCTTCGGGTTCGACTTCGGTGCCACCCACGACGTCGCCGGCCACACCCTCGGCCGCTTCGCCAACTACTTCCTGCTGATGCTGCTCATCACGGGACTCGTCGTCGTCGTCTTCTCCCGCGCCGCCGACTCCCGGATCGGCCGCTCCTGGATCGCCATCCGCGAGGACGAGACCGCCGCCACCGCCATGGGCATCAACGGCTTCCGCGTCAAGCTCGTCGCCTTCGCCCTCGGCGCCTCCCTCGCCGGCCTCGCCGGAACGGTCAGCGCCCACGTCGGCTACAGCGTCAACCCGGCCCCGTACCAGTTCGCCGGCTCCGTACCCCCGAACTCCGCGTTCCTCCTCGCGGCGGTCGTTCTCGGCGGCATGGGCACCGTCAGCGGACCCATCCTCGGCGCCACCCTGCTCTACCTCCTCCCTGAGAAGCTCCAGTTCCTCAAGGAGTACCAACTCCTCGCCTTCGGCGTCGCGCTCGTCGTCCTCATGCGCTTCCGCCCCGAAGGCATCATCGCCAACCGCCGCAACCAGCTCGAATTCCACGAGAGCGACGACAGCGACGACAGCGACGAGACCGTCCACATCCCCGAACAAGGCCTGCCCGACTCCACCGTCGGCGTCACCAAGGCAGGGGCGTAACCAACATGACCACCACCACAGCCCCCAGCCCCGTCCTCGAAGCCACCGGCGTCACCATGCGCTTCGGCGGCCTCACCGCCGTCCGCAACGTCGACCTCACGGTCAACGCCGGAGAGATCGTCGGCCTCATCGGCCCCAACGGCGCGGGCAAGACCACCTTCTTCAACTGCCTCACCGGCCTCTACGTCCCCACCGAGGGCAAAGTCGCCTACAAGGGCACGGTGCTGCCCCCCAAGCCGCACCTGGTCACCAGCGCCGGCATCGCCCGCACCTTCCAGAACATCCGGCTCTTCGCCAACATGACCGTCCTGGAGAACGTGCTCGTCGGACGCCACACCCGCACCAAGGAAGGCCTCTGGTCGGCCCTCCTGCGCGGCCCCGGCTTCCGCAAGGCCGAAGCCACCTCCCGCGAACGCGCCATGGAACTGCTGGAGTTCATCGGCCTCGCCCACAAGGCCGACCACCTCTCCCGCAACCTCCCCTACGGCGAACAGCGCAAGCTGGAGATCGCGCGAGCCATGGCGAGCGAGCCGGGCCTGCTCCTCCTGGACGAGCCCACCGCCGGCATGAACCCGCAGGAAACCCGCGCGACCGAAGAACTCGTCTTCGCCATCCGCGACCGCGGCATCGCCGTCCTCGTCATCGAGCACGACATGCGCTTCATCTTCAACCTGTCCGACCGCGTGGCCTGCCTCGTCCAGGGCGAGAAGCTCGTCGAAGGCACCTCCGAGGTCGTCCAGGGCGACGAACGCGTCATCGCCGCCTACCTCGGAACCCCCTTCGAGGGCGCCCCCGGCGAAGAGGAACTCGCCGAGGTCGAGGCCGCCGAAGCCGCCGGAACCCCCGCGGCCACCCCGGCCGACGACACGGCGGAAGCCCCCGCGGTCGAGGAAGCCGAAGAGACCCCGGCAGCCGAGGACGGCACGGACACCGACGCAGCCCCCGCGGCAGCCGAGGAAACATCCGACGCCCCCGAGGCCACCGACGACTCCGAAGCCTCCGCGGAGCCCGAGGCCGCCACCCCGTCCGACGAATCCGACGCCGCCCCCGCCGCGTCCGACGACTCCGACGCGCAGGGCAGCACCACCAAGGAAGGAAACGCCCAGTGACCGCACTGCTCGAGGTCGAAGACCTCAAGGTCGCCTACGGCAAGATCGAAGCCGTCAAGGGCATCTCCTTCACCGTCGAAGCCGGCCAGATCGTCACCCTCATCGGCACCAACGGCGCCGGCAAGACGACGACCCTGCGCACCCTCTCCGGGCTCCTCAAGCCCAGCGGAGGCCGCATCCTCTTCGACGGCCAGCCCCTCGCCAACGTCCCCGCCCACAAGATCGTCGCCCTCGGACTCGCCCACTCCCCCGAAGGCCGGCACATCTTCCCCCGCCTCAGCATCGCGGAGAACCTCCAGCTCGGAGCATTCCTCCGCAGCGACAAGGCGGGAATCGAGAAGGACATCCAGCGCGCCTACGACCTCTTCCCCATCCTGGGAGAACGCCGTAAGCAGGCCGCGGGAACCCTCTCGGGCGGCGAACAGCAGATGCTCGCCATGGGCCGCGCCCTCATGTCCCAGCCCAAACTGCTCATGCTCGACGAACCCTCCATGGGCCTCTCGCCGATCATGATGCAGAAGATCCTCGCCACCATCGCCGAACTCAAGGCGTCCGGCACGACGATCCTCCTCGTCGAGCAGAACGCCCAGGCGGCGCTCTCCCTCGCCGACCAGGCCCACGTCATGGAGGTCGGCAGCATCGTCCTCTCCGGCACCGGCCAGGACCTCCTCCACGACGAGTCCGTCCGCAAGGCGTACCTCGGCGAGGACTGAACCACCGCGGCCGAGCCGCACACACGAAGAGGCCCGCACCTCCGTCAGGGGTGCGGGCCTCTTTCCGTCCACCACGACCAGGCGGACACGAACTCTCCGGCAAGGGGCGGGATCTAGCCCTTCGCCGCCTTCTTCTCCTCGGCGTCCTCGATGACCGCCTCCGCCACCTGCTGCATCGACATACGACGGTCCATCGACGTCTTCTGGATCCAGCGGAACGCCGCCGGCTCCGTCAGGCCGTACTCCGTCTGAAGCACCGACTTCGCACGGTCCACCAGCTTCCGCGTCTCCAGACGCTGCGTGAGATCCGCGATCTCACCCTCCAGCGCCTTCAGCTCCGCGAACCGGGACACCGCCATCTCGATCGCCGGCACCACGTCGCTCTTGCTGAACGGCTTCACCAGGTACGCCATCGCGCCCGCGTCACGGGCCCGCTCGACCAGGTCGCGCTGCGAGAACGCGGTCAGCATCAGCACTGGGGCGATCGACTCCTCGGCGATCTTCTCCGCCGCCGAGATGCCGTCCAGCTTCGGCATCTTCACGTCGAGGATCACCAGGTCGGGCTTGTGCTCGCGGGCCAGCTCGATGGCCTGCTCACCGTCACCGGCCTCGCCCACGACGCTGTAGCCCTCCTCCTCCAGCATCTCTTTGAGGTCGAGACGGATCAGCGCCTCGTCCTCGGCGATGACGACACGGGTCGTCAGCGGAGGCACGTGCGACTTGTCGTCGTCGGGCGCGTCTACGGGCTGGGGCGACTCGGGGGCGGTCACGGGGGCTCCTCGTTCAGGGCGGGGTACAGCTCCCAAGAGCCTACCTAGCTGCGATAAGGTGAGGGCACGGCGGGTGACCGCCAGCCTTTGTTTTAGAGGAAGCCCCGGTAGTCCAGCGGAAGAGACACGGTGCTCAAACCACCGACAGCGTGGGTTCGAATCCCACCCGGGGCACTTTTCCTTCGATTCGAAGGTTGACTGCAAAGCGGATGTTCCCATTCTGGTGAACATCCGCTTTTTGCTGCGTGTCGCCCACCCCACGTGCTCAAAGTGGCCACATGGAACAGCACAGCCCTTCGATTCGGGCTCAAGCGATCGCACTCATGCGCCAAGGCATTCCCAACCGCGCAGTCGCAGAGAGCCTCAATATCCCGCGTGGAACCGTCGGCTGGTGGCGCAGCGAAGACCGCAAAGCGCGCGGCGAAAGCTACGAGCCCCCGACGGACTGCCCGCGCTGCACTGAACGCGCCGTCGACCAGGGTTCGTACGCCTACCTGCTAGGCCTCTACCTCGGCGACGGCCACATCATCTCCAAGCGGAAGCAACACCACCTTTCGGTGTTCTGCAACGCAGCGCAAACAGGTCTGATCACAGCCGCCGAAGATGCCATGCGCAAGGTGATGCCCCTGCCGAACATTGGCCGGCGCCACAGGCAGGGCTGCGTCGAAGTGAAGTCCTTCACCAAGCACTGGCCCTGCCTCTTCCCCCAGCACGGCCCCGGCAAGAAGCACGAGCGCCTCATCGTGCTCGAAGTCTGGCAGCAGGAAATCGTCGACGCCCAACCCTGGGAGTTCATCCGGGGCCTCATCCACTCCGACGGTTGCCGCATCACTAACTGGACGACGCGCATCGTCGGGGGTGAGCTCAAGCGCTACGAGTACCCCCGGTACTTCTTCACCAATGTCTCCGACGACATCCGACAGCTCTTCACCGGCACCCTGGACAAGCTCGGCGTCGACTGGACGCACTGCACCCGGCACGGGAACCCGTACAACATCTCGGTCGCCAAGAAGGCACACGTAGCCCTCATGGACACCCACGTGGGCCCCAAGTACTGACCCAGTGGCGAAGTCCGGTTACTTGGGGCTGTCGTCCTCGCCGACGTGGTGGACGCGGACCAGGTTCGTCGAGCCGGTGACGCCGGGCGGGGAGCCCGCGGTGATCACGACGATGTCGCCCTTGTTGCAGCGGCCGTACTTCAGGAGGAGTTCGTCGACCTGGTCGACCATGGCGTCGGTGGAGTCGACGTGCGGGCCGAGGAAGGTCTCGACACCCCAGGTGAGGTTCAGCTGGGAGCGGGTGGCGGGCGTGGGAGTGAAGGCGAGGAGCGGGATCGGAGAGCGGTAACGGGAGAGGCGTCGGACGGTGTCGCCGGACTGGGTGAAGGCGACGAGGAACTTGGCGCCGAGGAAGTCGCCCATCTCCGCTGCGGCTCGGGCGACGGCGCCGCCCTGGGTGCGGGGCTTGTTGCGTTCGGTCAGTGGGGGCAGGCCCTTGGTGAGGATGTCCTCCTCGGCGGCTTCGATGATCTTGGCCATCGTCCTGACGGTCTCGACGGGGTACTTCCCGACGCTGGTCTCGCCGGAGAGCATGAGGGCGTCGGTGCCGTCGATGACGGCGTTGGCGACGTCGGAGGCTTCGGCGCGGGTGGGCCGGGAGTTGTCGATCATCGAGTCGAGCATCTGGGTGGCGACGATGACGGGTCTGGCGTTGCGCTTGGCGAGTTTGACGGCGCGCTTCTGGACGATGGGGACTTGTTCGAGGGGCATTTCGACGCCGAGGTCGCCGCGGGCGACCATGATGCCGTCGAAGGCGGCGACGATGTCGTCGATGTTGGCGACGGCCTGGGGCTTTTCGACTTTGGCGATGACGGGGAGGCGGCGGCCTTCTTCGTCCATGATGCGGTGGACGTCGTGGATGTCCTTGCCGCTCCTGACGAAGGAGAGGGCGATGACGTCGAAGCCGGTGCGCAGCGCCCAGCGGAGGTCGTCCTCGTCCTTGTCGGAGAGGGCGGGGACGGAGACGGCGACGCCGGGGAGGTTGAGGCCTTTGTGGTCGGAGACCATTCCGCCTTCGATGACAGTGGTGTGGACGCGGGGGCCGTCCACGGAGGTGACTTCGAGGCAGACTTTGCCGTCGTCGACGAGGATGCGTTCACCGGGAGTGACGTCGGCTGCCAGTCCGTCGTAGGTGGTTCCGCAGTGGTCGCGGTCTCCTTGGGCGCCTTCTTCGACGGTGATGGTGAAGGTGTCTCCGCGTTCAAGGAGTACGGGTCCTTCGGTGAAGCGGCCGAGGCGGATCTTCGGGCCTTGAAGGTCGCCGAGGATGCCGACGCTGTGGCCGGTTTCGTCGGAGGCTTTCCGGACGTGTCGGTAGCGCTCTTCGTGGTCGGCGTGGGTGCCGTGGCTGAGGTTGAAGCGGGCTACGTCCATTCCGGCTTCGACCAGGGCTTTGATCTGGTCGTACGAGTCGGTTGCGGGGCCCAGTGTGCAGACGATTTTTGCTCGGCGCATGATTCGAGCCTAGGCCTTACCGGTCGGTAGAGAATTGGTCGCGCATGACTACTCAACAACCTTTGCGTGAAGGGTTATTGACAAGTGTTGAATTGTGCGCCGTGCCGCTCCGATGAGCAGGGTATTGCTCTTCGTGCGGTCGGCGCGTTCTTGTGCCCGTGTCCGTCCAGTGTGCGTCTGCCGGTGGGGTGGGTGCGCGGGAGAGTCGTCCGGTGACTTTCCGTGATGTTGTCAGGTGGGGCTGGAGCCGTGGTAGCGCCGCGGTGAGGCGGCGTTGACCCGGCCGGTGGGTGTGATGGCTGGGATGTACCGGCCGGCGGGGGTGGTGGCTGAGGCGTAGCGACCGGCGGGCGTGATGGCTGGGGTGTGTCGGGCGGCGGGGGTGGTGGCCGGGGTGCGTCGGTCGGTGGGGGTGGGGTCGGGGGTCATTCGTCCCGCTCTGTCACTGGGTGGGTGGTCGGTGGTGTCGTCCGGCCATCAGATGGAAACCTCCAGGGTCTTTTGCGGGGGCGGGTGTTGGGCCAGAATCTACGCGCGTCGTTGACCTTTTCCCGAGGAGTTCGAGACATGCCGTTGAATCGCCGGAAGTTTCTGAAGGAGTCCGCCGTGACGGGTGCGGGGGTGGCGCTCGCGGGTGTGGGCGCGGCTCCGGTGGCGCAGGCCGCCGAGGGGGCGAAGGGGGGCCGGTCGGTGAAGCGGTACGAGCTGACGGTGATGGGGACGACCGATCTGCACGGTCATGTCTTCAACTGGGACTACTTCAAGGACGCGGAGTACGCGGACAAGGCGGGCAACGCTCAGGGGCTGGCACGGATCTCGACGCTGGTGAACGGGATCCGGGCGGAGAAGGGGCGTTGCAACACGCTGTTGCTGGACGCGGGTGACACGATCCAGGGCACTCCGTTGGCGTATTACTACGCGAAGGTGGATCCGATCACCGCCAAGGGTGGTCCGGTGCATCCGATGGCGCAGGCGATGAACGCGATCGGGTATGACGCGGTGGCGCTCGGGAACCATGAGTTCAACTATGGGATCGAGACGTTGCGGAAGTTCGAGTCGCAGTGTCGTTTCCCGTTGTTGGGTGCGAACGCGCTGGACGCGAAGACGCTGAAGCCGGCTTTCCCGCCGTATTTCATGAAGGATTTCCATGTTCATGGGGCTCCGCCGGTGCGGGTGGCCGTGCTGGGGCTGACGAATCCGGGTATCGCGATCTGGGACAAGGCGTATGTGCAGGGGAAGTTGACGTTCCCCGGTCTTGAGGAGCAGGCGGCGAAGTGGGTGCCGAAGCTGCGGTCGATGGGTGCGGACGTGGTGGTGGTGTCGGCGCATTCGGGTACATCGGGTACGTCGTCGTACGGTGATCAGGTGCGGTACGTGGAGAACTCGGCGGCGCTGGTGGCGCAGCAGGTGCCGGGGATCGACGCGATTCTGGTGGGTCACGCGCATCTGGAGATCCCGGAGCTGAAGGTGACGAACGTGGCGACGGGGAAGACGGTGGTGTTGTCGGAGCCGTTGGCGTACGCGGAGCGGCTGTCGGTGTTCGACTTCGGGCTGGTCTTCGAGAAGGGGCGTTGGCGGGTCGAGTCGGTGGCGGCTTCGGTGCGCAACACGAACTCGGTGGCGGACGACCCGAAGATCACGCGGCTGCTGAAGGCCGAGCACGATCTTGTGGTGGCGTACGTCAACCAGGTGGTAGGTACGGCGACGGACACGCTGACGACGGTGGAGGCGCGGTACAAGGACGCTCCGATCATCGATCTGATCACGAAGGTCCAGGAGGATGTGGTGCGGGCGGCGCTGGTGGGGACGCAGTACGCGTCGTTGCCGGTGATCGCGCAGGCGTCGCCGTTCTCGCGGACGTCGGAGATCCCGGCCGGCAATGTGACGATCCGGGATCTGTCGAGTCTGTACGTGTATGACAACACGCTGGTGGCGAAGGTGCTGACGGGCGCGCAGGTCCGTGCGTACCTGGAGTACTCGGCGAACTACTTCGTGCAGACGGCCGTGGGTGCGGTGGTCGACACGGAGAAGCTGACGAACGCGAACGGTCGTCCGGACTACAACTTTGACTATGTGTCGGGTCTTGGGTACGACATCGACATCGCGCAGGCGGAGGGTTCGCGGATCAAGAACGTCACGTTCGGCGGTGCGCCGTTGGACGATGCTCAGCAGTTCGTGTTGGCGGTGAACAACTACCGTGCCAATGGTGGCGGTGCGTTCCCGCATGTCGCTTCGGCGACCGAGGTGTGGTCGGAGTCGACGGAGATCCGGACGCGGATCGCGGAGTGGGTCACGGCGAAGGGTGTGCTGGACCCGAAGGAGTTCGCGTCGGTGGACTGGAAGCTGACGCGTGAGGGTGTGCCCGTGTTCTAGGGCGGTGGTGGTTCGGATGGGCGGCGTCGGCGCGGATTTCGCGTCGGCGCCGTTTTGTCTTGGGCGGGTGTACGAGGCGATCGGAGAAATCCCGGCCGCTGTGTGAACCGATCGGTGGGGCTCGTCCGATGAGGGGATGTGGGGGTGGTCCTCATCGTCCTTCGACGAGGGGAATGAGGGGGACGAGAGGTACGAGAGGGACGAGGGGGGTGAGTGTTCTCGGTTCTTTGCGGGCGGCGGGGACGCGGGGGGTGTGTTCGAGGCCGAAGGTGGTGAAGGCGGTTCGGCCGGGGAGGGGGTAGGGGTCTTTTCCGGTGAGGGAGTTGAGGATGGTGGCGCTGCGCCAGGCGGCGAGGCCGAGGTCGGGGGTGCCGACGCCGTGGGTGTGGAGTTCGGCGTTCTGGACGTAGACGCGGCCGGTGACGGTGGGGTCGAGGACCAGGCGGAACTGGTTGTCGATGGCGGGGCGTTCGGCGTTGTCGCGGCGGAGGTAGGTGTCGAGTCCGGCCAGGAGGGGGGCGATGGGGCGTTCGCGGTAGCCGGTGGCGAGGACGACGGCGTTGGTGGTGAGGCGGGAGCGGGTGCCTTGCTGGACGTGTTCGAGGTGGAGCTCGATTTTGGTGGTGGCGATGCGGCCGGCGGTACGGACGGTGACGGCTGGGGTGAGGACGGCGTCGGGCCAGCCGCCGTGGAGGGTGCGGCGGTAGAGCTCGTCGTGGATGGCGGCGATGGTGTCGGCGTCGATGCCTTTGTGGAGTTGCCATTGGGCGGCGAGGAGGCGGTCGCGGACGGGTTCGCCGAGGGCGTGGAAGTAGCGGGTGTAGTCGGGGGTGAAGTGTTCGAGGCCGAGTTTGGAGTACTCCATGGGGGCGAAGGCCTCGGTGCGGGCGAGCCAGTGGATTCGTTCTTTTCCGATGGGGCGGTTGCGGAGGAGGTCGAGGAAGACTTCGGCCCCTGACTGGCCGGCGCCGATGACGGTGATGTGGTCGGCGGTGAGGAAGCGGTCCCGGTGTTTGAGGTAGTCGGCGGCGTGGATGACGGGTGCGTCGGGGGCGTCGACGAGGGGTTTGAGGGGTTCGGGGATGTGGGGGGCGGTGCCGACGCCGAGGACGATGTTGCGGGTGTGGGTGCGGCCGAGGGCCTGGGCCTGGCCGTTGGTGTCGAGTTGGGTGAAGTCGACTTCGAAGAGCTCGTGTTCGGGGTTCCAGCGGACGGTGTCGACCTGGTGGGCGAAGCGGAGTCCGGGGAGGTTGTCGGCGACCCAGCGGCAGTAGGCGTCGTATTCGGCGCGTTGGATGTGGAAGCGCTCGGCGAAGTAGAAGGGGAAGAGGCGGTCGCGGTCCTTGAGGTAGTTGAGGAAGGACCAGGGGCTGGTGGGGTCGGCGAGGGTGACCAGGTCGGCGAGGAAGGGGACTTGGAGCGTGGCGCCGTCGATGAGGAGGCCGGGGTGCCAGTCGAAGCCCGGGCGTTGTTCGTAGAAGACGGTGTCGAGTTCGGTGAGGGGGTGGGCGAGGGCGGCGAGGGAGAGGTTGAAGGGGCCGATGCCGATGCCGACGAGGTCGCGGGGTGTTTCGGCGGTGGGGCGCTGGGGGTGGGGTGTCGGTCTCATCGGGGGGTGTGTCCTTCCACCAGTTTCAGGAGCGTGGCCAGGTCGCCGGGCCGGGTGTGGGGGTTGAGGATGGTGGCTTTGAGCCAGCGGCGGCCGTCGAGGGTGGCGCGGCCGAGGACGGCTCGGCCTTGGTCGAGGAGGGTGCGGCGTACGGCGGCGACGGTGTCGTCGGTGGCGTCGTGGGGCCGGAAGAGGACGGTGCTGATGACGGGGTGGTCGTAGAGCTCGAAGCCGGGGTGTGCGGCGGTGAGGTCGGCGAGTTCGTGGGCGTGGGCGCAGACCTGGTCGACGAGTCGGCCGATGCCGTGGCGTCCGAGGGTTTTGAGGGTGACGGCGATTTTGAGGACGTCGGGGCGCCGGGTGGTGCGCAGGGAGCGGCCGAGGAGGTCGGGGTGGCCCGCTTCGGTGTCGTCGTCGGCGTTGAGGTAGTCGGCCCGGTGGGTGAGGGGGGTGAGGTCGGTGGGGTCGCGTACGGCGAGGAGTCCGGCGGCGACGGGCTGCCAGCCGAGTTTGTGGAGGTCGAGGGTGACGGTGTCGGCGTGGGCGAGTCCGTCGAGTTTGGTGCGGTGCCGGTCGCTGAAGAGGAGGCCTCCGCCGTAGGCGGCGTCGATGTGGAGGCGGGCGCCGTGGGCGGCGCACAGGTCGGCGATGTCGGACAGTGGGTCGATGAGTCCTGCGTCGGTGGTGCCTGCGGTGGCGGCGACGAGGAGGGGGCCGCGCAGGTCGGTGAGGGCGCTGTCGAGGGCGGCGGGGTCGAGGGTGCCCGCCGGTGCGGGGATCACGACGGGTTCGGGGAGGCCGAGAAGCCAGGTGGCGCGGTGGAGCGAGTGGTGGGCGTTGGTGCCGCAGACGAGTTGGACGCCGTGGTGTTTCTCGCGGGCGAGGAGGAGGGCGAGTTGGTTGGATTCGGTGCCGCCGGTGGTGATGAGGGCGTCACCTCGCGTGCCTGGGGTGTCCCGGGTGCCTCGGCTGTCCGGGGTGCTTGAGGTGTCCGGGTCGCCGTAGACCTGGTGGGCGAGGGCCCGGGCGACGAGTGCTTCGAGTTCGGAGGCGGCGGGGGCCTGGTCCCAGGAGTCGAGGGAGGGGTTGAGGGCGGAGGCGGCGAGGTCGGCGGCGGTGGCGACGGCCAGGGGCGGGCAGTGCAGGTGGGCCGCGCACAGGGGGTCGGCGGGGTCGGCGGCGCCTTCGGCGAGGGCGCGGACGAGGGTGTGCAGGGCGTCGGGGCTGCCGTGGTGGGGCAGGGGGTCGCCGAGGGCTGTGCGCAGGCGTCCGGCGACGTGTTCGGGTCCTCCGGCGGGGAGGGGTCCGCCGCGGGCGGCCGTGCCTTCGGCGAGGGCGTGCAGGACGGTCTCGAGCAACGGCCGCAGTACGTCGGGGCCTTGGGGGCCTGAGGCGAGGGGCGGCGTGCTCATGGTGTCCTCCGGTGGACGTGCGGCGGGGTCCTTCCCGGCGTGTGTGGTTTTGGGCAGGTGCGCCCGCCAAGGACAACGATTCGGCCCCGGCGGGGGTACTGCCGTACGGAGGATTTGTGTGAGCGGTGCCGGACGCGCCGGACGCCGGACGGCTGCGGTGCAGCTGTCCGGCGTCCGGGTTCGCGTCTGGTGTGCTGTCGGTGTCCGGCGTCGGGTTCGGGCTCGGTGTCCGGCATCGGCTTCGGGCTTCGGGCTCGATGTCCGGCGTCGGCTTCGGGCGTGTGGGCTCTGTGTCCGGCGTCGGCCCCGGCGTCCGGCGTGGCGCCGGTCCCTGGTCCCTGGCCCCTGACCCTGGTCCCTGGTCCCTGGTCCCTGGTCTAGGGTCTCCGGACTCCGGACTCCGGACTCCGCGTGGTGTCTAGGCCTGGCGCACCCGCAGCGCTCGCGCGAGGTCGTCGAGCTGGTCGGTGAACCTGCGGCGCAGGGCCGGGATGGGGTCGGCGTCGCGCAGGCAGGCCTCGCCGAGGGCGAGGGTCTCGGGGGTGACGACGCAGGCGGGGAAGGCCCAGCGGCCGGCGGCTTCGGCGATGGCGGGGCCGCGCCGTTCGGCGACGGCCACGGCGTCGGCCCAGTAGCGCTCGACGTACTCGTGGACGAGGGCGGTCTGTTCGGGCTGCCAGAAGCCCTGGGCGGTGGCGGTGAACAGGTAGTTGGAGAGTTCGTCGCCGGCGAACATCGCTTCCCAGGCGGCGCGTTTGGCCTGCGGGTCGGGCAGTGCGGCGCGGCAGCGTGCGGCGCCTTCCTGGCCGGTGGCGCTGGGGTCCTGGACGAGTTCGGCTTCGATCACGGCGTCGTCGACGGCGCCGAGGACGCTGAGCCGACCGAGGATGCGCCAGCGCAGCTCGGGGTCGAGTTCGGGGCCGCCGGGGACGGTGCCCTCGGAGAACCAGGCGCTGATGGTGTCGGGGTGGGCGGCGACGTCGATGAGGTGGCGTACGGCGGTGAGGCGCAGGCCGGGGTGGGAGCCGTCCTCGGTGCGGCGGACGAGGTCGCGGCACAGGTCGGTGAGGGTGGCGAGGGCGGCGGGCCGCTCTTCGGGGCTCAGGTAGCGGTCGGCGACGTGGGCGGTGGCGAAGGTCAGGACGCCTTGGACGACGGCGAGGTCGTTCTCGTGGGGCAGGTGGGTGCGGGCGGTCTCGATGTAGGCGGTGGGGGGCAGTTCGCCGTCGCGTACGGCGTCGCGCAGGGCGTTCCAGACGACGGCCCGGGTGAGGGGGTCGGGGAGGCCGGCGAGGGCGGCTCGCAGGGTCTGGAAGGACTTGGTGTCGAAGCGGACCTTGGCGTAGGTGAGGTCGCCGTCGTTGAGGAGGAGCAGGTCGGGGCGGCGGCCTGGCCTGGGGGCGGTGGGGTCGCTCTGGGGGACGTCGAGTTCGAAGCGCTCGCGCAGGGTGAGCCGGGTCTGCTCGCCGGGGACGGTGTCGTAGGCGCCGGCGGCGACGCGGTGGGGGCGGCTGCCGCGGTGGCCGACGGTGAGCTGCCATGTGCCGTCGGTCTCGGTGAGTTCGGGCTCGATGGTGTCGACGCCGGTGGTGCGCAGCCAGGCGTCGGCCCAGGCGTGGACGTCGCGTTCGGTGGCGGAGGCGAGGTTGTCGATGAAGTCGGCGAGGGTGGCGTTGGCGAACTTGTGGCGGGCGAAGTGGGTGTTGATGCCGGCGAGGAAGTCTTTCTCGCCGAGCCAGGTGACGAGTTGGCGCAGGGCGGAGGCGCCCTTGGCGTAGGAGATGCCGTCGAAGTTGAGCATGGCGGACGCGGTGTCGGGGACGGCGTCGGGGTCGGGGGCGACGGGGTGGGTGGAGGGGCGCTGGTCGGCGTCGTAGCCCCAGGACTTGCGGGCTACGCCGAAGTCGACCCAGGTGTCGGTGAAGCGGGTGGCTTCGGTGAGGGTCTGGTAGCCCATGTACTCGGCGAAGGACTCGTTGAGCCAGATGTCGTCCCACCAGCGCAGGGTGACGAGGTCGCCGAACCACATGTGGGCCATTTCGTGGGCGATGACCATGGCGCGGGTCTGGCGCTCGGTGTCGGTGACGGCGGAGCGGTAGATGAATTCGTCGCGGAAGGTGACGAGTCCGGGGTTCTCCATGGCGCCGGCGTTGAATTCGGGGACGAACGCCTGGTCGTAGGAGTCGAAGGGGTAGGGCTCGTCGAACTTCTCGTGGTAGCGGTCGTAGCAGGCGCGGGTGATGTCGAGGATCTCCTCGGCGTCGGCGTCCAGGTACGGGGCGAGGGAGCGGCGGCAGTGGAGGCCGAAGGGGAGGCCGCCGTGTTCGGTGCGTACGGAGTGCCAGGGGCCGGCGGCGACGGCGACGAGGTAGGTGGAGATGAGGGGGGTGGGGGCGGCTGTCCAGTGGCCGCCGCCGAGGTGTTCGGTGACGCTGTTGGCGAGGACGGTCCAGCGTTCGGGGGCGGTGACGGTGAGTTCGAAGACGGACTTGAGGTCGGGCTGGTCGAAGGCGGCGAAGACGCGCTGGACGTCTTCCATGAACAGCTGGGTGTAGAGGTAGGTCTCGCCGTCGGTGGGGTCGGTGAAGCGGTGCATGCCCTCCCCGGTGCGGGAGTAGCGCATGGAGGCGTCGACGCGCAGTTCGTGCTCGCCGGCGGTGAGTCCCTTGAGGGGCAGCCGGTTCTCGTCCAGGGTCTGCGGGTCGAGGGGGCGGCCGTCGAGGGTGACGGAGCGCAGTTCGGCGGGCTTCAGCTCGACGAAGGTGTCCGCGTCGGCACGGGCCGTGAACCGGATGACGGTCAGGGAGTCGAAGGTCTCGTCCCCTGTGGTCAGGTCGAGTTCGATCCCGTAGTGGTGGACGTCGAGGAGCTTGGCACGGGTCTGCGCTTCGTCGCGCGTCAGTACGGACATGAGGCCATGCTGCCCGATGGTGGGGTCAGGACACAGGGGTGGTCGTGTATGTACTCATTGGCGTCCCCTGGTCACGGGCCGCGGTCGGGGTGTGTGTTCGGGGGATGTGCGGGGGTTGCGGTGTCCTGTCGGGTGGGGGCGTGGCGGCCCACCGCCGTCACTCAGGTGTGCCGGGCGTGGCGCCGTCCGCGTCGTCCGCGATGCGCTCGTGGTGGCGGATGACCTCGGCGATGATGAAGTTCAGCAGCTTCTCGGCGAAGGCCGGGTCGAGCTTGGCGTTCTCGGCGAGGCTGCGCAGCCGGGCGATCTGGTGGGCCTCGCGGGAGGGGTCGGCGGGCGGCAGGTGGTGGGCGGCTTTGAGGTGGCCGACCTGCTGGGTGCATTTGAAGCGTTCGGCGAGCATGTGGACGACGGCGGCGTCGATGTTGTCGATGCTGTCGCGCAGCCGGGCGAGCTCCGCGCTGACGTCGGGGCCGGCTTCCTGGGGCTTGCTGGTGGTCATGACAGCCAACCCTACGTGGCCGCGGGGGCCTCGATCTTTGTGGGACGCCGTGAGCGCGGCGCCCTCGACCGGGGTCGTGGGCGGCGCGCTCACGGGTCGTACGGTTCGTGTGTCGTACGGACGGGTGCTGTGGTTCGCGGGGTCAGAGGCCGGCGGCGGCCCTGGCTATGTCGGCGGCGAAGGTCGAGACCTCGCTGTACACGCCGGGGTATCCGGGTTCGGCGCAGCCCTGGCCCCAGCTGACGATGCCGACCTGGATGTAGGCGCCGGTGTCGTCCTTGCGGAACATGGGTCCGCCCGAGTCGCCCTGGCAGGTGTCGACGCCGCCCTGGGTGACGAATCCGGCGCAGATCTCGTCGCCGGGGACGAGGTCGCTGCCGTAGGCCTGCTGACAGGTGGCGTCGTCGACGAAGGGGACGGTGGCCTTGAGCAGGTAGCGCTGCTGGCCGCCGCCTTCGCGGGTGGCGCCCCAGCCGGCGATGGTGAAGTCGCCGTTGTTGTAGGCGGTGTTGGTGGCGAGCTTCAGGGTGGGCTGCTCGATGGGCCGGGCGAGTTTGATGAGGGCCCAGTCCTTGCCTTTGCCGGTGTAGCCGGGGGCTTGGAGCACCTTGGTGGACTTGACCTTGACGGCGCTGCCGCTCTGGAGGTCGACGACGCCGGCGGTGGCGGTGATGGAGGTGTTGGTGCCGGAGCCGTTCACGCAGTGCGCGGCGGTCAGGACGATGCTTTTGGTGTAGAGGGCTCCGCCGCAGCCCATGGAGAGGCGGACCATGAAGGGGAATTCGCCCTGGGCGGCGCGTGTCCCGCCGACGACGGGGGCGGGTGCGGCGTGGGCGGTGAGCGGCTGGAGGGACATGGCGGCGAGCGCGACAGTGCCGACGGCGAGCAGTCTTCTGATGACGCCGTACTTCCTGGGAGACTTCAACGTGCTTCCTTTCGTGGGGGGTTGTCCGCCGGGCGGGTGCACGGAAACCATTTACTGCCATGCACCTGCCAAGCTGGTGGGGATTATGGGGACCGGCCGCCGTACCGGGCAAGAGCCGCATTCCGGCCAGCCCCCGCCCCGCCCCGCCCCGCTCCCCCGCCACCGGGCGGAACCCCGCTTACAGTGGAGAGGAGTTCCGGCGTCTTCTGGGGGTGCGGGCGTGGCGAACGGCGGACCCGTCGAGCACGGCTACCCGCATCTGGACACGGTGCGGGCATCGATCACCGCGCTGTACAAGCGGCTCTCGTACGACACCGTCCACACCTTCGCGGCCAGCGTGGCGCCCGCCGACGTGGCCTTCGCCGACGTCGACGACCTGCATCTGGGTGCCCAGCGCGTGGCCCGCGAGATGGTGCGGCACTACCGGCTGCCGGACGCCCGGATGATCGTCGGCTTCCGCGAGATGACCCACGCGGCGCATGTCGAACTAGCCGCGGGGCCCGAGTACTTCATCGAGCTCAACGACCGCTTCCGCACCCACCGCAGGGACATCGGCGCGGCCCTCGCCCACGAGGTGATGCACGTCTATCTGCACCGCCTGGACCTCTCCTTCCCCGGCACCCGCGACACCGAGATCCTCACCGACACGGCCGCGGCCTACCTCGGCGCGGGATGGCTCCTCCTCGACGCCTACCGCGAGGACGGCGCGTCCTCGCAGAAGCTCGGCTATCTGACCCCCGAGGAGTACGGCTACGTCCTCGCCAAGCGCGCCCTGGTCTTCGACGAGGACCCCTCGGTGTGGTTCACCAGCCCGCAGGCGTACACCGCGTACACCAAGGGCAAGGAGTTGGCGCTGCGTGACGGGCAGCAGCCCCCGCTGACCGCGGCGGGCTGGGCGGGCCGCCGCCGCTACGCCCGCGACCGCCGCCACGCCCAGGACCACCGCGCCCCCGACCACTCCGGCGTCCCCTACACCTTCGCGCCCGACGACCGCGGACCGTTGCGCGTCTCCTTCCCGTGCCCGACCTGCCACCAGCGCATCAGGGTGCCGGTGCGGGGCCGGGTGCGGGCGCGGTGCGCGCTGTGCCGGACGGTGCTGGAGTGCGACACGTAGGGGATGGGCCGATCGCCGGCACCGCACGCGCGATGGGCGGCCCGGGTGAGGCAGAACACCTCAAAAGTCTTTGCCTCGCGCGTCGGTGGCGAGCGAGGGTCGAAGGATGAGCACGAACGACCCGACCGCTCTTCTCTTCCCCGCCGTGTACGAGGGGGACGAGGACACGGTCGTACGGCTGCTGCGGGCCGGAGTGAGCCCCGAGGCGGTCGACGAGGACGGGCAGAGCGCCCTGTATCTGGCGGCGGTGAGCGACCGGCCCGCCGTCGTACGGCTGCTGCTGGCCGTCGGCGCCGAGCCCGACCGGCTGAGCCTGGGAACGGACGCTCCCTTGTGCGGCGCCGCCTGCGGCGGTCACACGGAGGTGGTCCGCGCCCTGCTCGCGGCGGGAGCGCACCCGGACACGGTGGAGGCCTTCGGTTTCACTGCGCTGACCTGGGCCCTGCGGCGGGGTCACACCGCCGTCGCGGAGGCGCTCCTCGGGGCGGGCGCGGACCCCGGCCGGCCCGGACCGGCGGGCGAACCCCCGCTGGTGACGGCCGCGCACCGGGGCTCCGCCGGCTGCGTACGGGCCCTGCTCGCGCACGGGGCGGGGGCGCGGGGCGAGGCGCTGGCGGAGGCCCGCCGTCTGCTCGGCGTCGGTGTCGAGGCCGAGCTCAGGGAGGGCCTGGCCCGCACGCACGGTCACAGCCATGCCTCGGTCACCCACCGGCATCCGTCGCCCGAGGGCGTCACCGTCGAGGTCCAGCTCCTGGACGCCCGGGGCAGGCCGTTCGCGGGCGACGACCTCCAAACCGGCCACACGGAGATCGTCACCCTGCTGAAGGCGAGCACGACCCGCCCCGGGCACTGAGCCCTCGTTGATCACCGGGGCCGCTACCCGGACCCGTACACCGCCCCCGGAGCAGTGGCCCGGGTCAGGAGTTCGCGGGCCGTCTCGCCGGCCTCCGCCGGGGTCCACCTGGCTCCCTTGTCGGCGCTCGGGCCCGGCCGCCAGCCCTCCATCACCGTGATCCGGCCGCCCTCGCTCTCGAAGACCCGGCCGGTGACCCCGGCGCTGGCCGCCGATCCGAGCCAGACCACCAGCGGCGAGACGTTGCCGGGGTCCATGGCGTCGAAGCCGCTGCCGGGGGCGGCCATGGTGTCGGCGAAGGTGCGCTCGGTCATCCGTGTACGGGCCGCCGGGGCGATGGCGTTGACCTGGACGCCGTACCGTTCCATCTCGGCCGCCGCGACCAGGGTGAGCCCGACGATTCCGGCCTTGGCAGCGCTGTAGTTGCCCTGCCCGACCGACCCCAGCAGGCCCGCCCCGCTGCTGGTGTTGACGACCCTGGCGTCGGGCGCCCGGCCCGCCTTCGCCTCCGCCCGCCAGTGGGCCGCCGCCTGCCTGAGCGGCAGGAAGTGCCCCTTCAGATGGACCCGCATGACGGCGTCCCAGTCGTCCTCGCCGAGGTTGACGAGCATCCGGTCGCGCAGGAACCCGGCGTTGTTGACGAGGGTGTCGAGACGCCCGTACGTCTCCAGCGCGGTGCGGACGACGGACTCGGCGCCCTCGGTGGTCGCGATGTCGCCGCCGTGGGCCACGGCCTCGCCGCCCGCCGCCCGGATCTCCTCGGCCACCTGCCGGGCGGGACCGTCCGCCGCGGGGGTCCCGTCGAGGCCGACGCCGAGATCGTTGACCACGAGTCGGGCGCCCTCGGCCGCGTACGCCAGCGCGTGGGCCCGGCCGAGCCCGCGGCCCGCGCCCGTGACGATCACGACCCTCCCCTCGCACAGCAGTGGTGCGCTCATCGGGTTTCTCCCTGCTCGTGCTGGTGGGCGGTGGCCTGCTGCCGGTCGGCGGTGGCCTGCCGCCGCTTGTTGACGGTGGCGGCGTCGAGGAAGGCGGGCCGTTCGCCGCCTCCGTGGACGAGGAGGGAGGCGCCGCTGATGTAGGCGGCGGCGTCGGAGGCGAGGAAGACGGCGGCGGCACCGACGTCGCAGGGCCGGGCGAGGCGGCCCAGCGGGACGGTACGGGCGACGGCGGCGAGGCCGTCCTCGCCTCCGTAGTGCAGATGGGCCAGTTCGGTGCGGACCATGCCGACGACCAGGGTGTTGACCCGGACCTCCGGCGCCCACTCGACGGCCATCGAACGGGCCAGGTTCTCCAGTCCCGCCTTGGCCGCGCCGTAGGCCGCGGAACCGGGCGAGGGGCGTGAGCCGCTCACGCTGCCGATCATCACGATCGAACCCCGGGTCCGTCTGAGGTGTTCGTGGGCCGCGATCGACGCGGTGAGCGGTGCGGTGAGGTTGAGTTCGATCACCCGGGCGTGCCGCTCGGCGTCCGCCTCGGCGAGGGGCCGGTAAGGGGCTCCGCCCGCGTTGTTGACCAGTACGTCGAGGCGGGGCAGGGCGTCGAAGAAGGCACGGACCGCGGCCGGGTCGCGCAGGTCGACGGGGACGAAGTCGGCCTTTTCGAGGGGGACTTCGGGCGGCCTGCGGGCGCAGACCACCACGTGCGCGCCGGCTCGCCCGAAGGCGCGCGCGATGCCGGCTCCGACGCCTCGGGTGCCGCCCGTGACGACGACGGTCCGGCCGCCGAGATCCACGAAGGGCCCGAGCCGGTCCGAGGAGCCGCACTGATCCGAGGGCCCGGACCCGCCCGAAGATCCGGACCCGTCCGAGGATCCGGACCCGTCCGAGGATCCGGACCCGTCCGAGGATCCGGACCCGTCCGAGGATCCGGACCCGTTCATGGTGTCCGCGTTGTCCACAGGGCCTCCCGCGCGGCCGCGATCGCTGCTAGCTTCGCATCACACCTAACAAACGTTTGGTGGAAAGGTAGCTGATGTGTCCATGGGTGTCTCCACCTCGTCCCCGGAAAAGGGGATTTCCGTCGTCACGGTCGACTTCCCGCCGGTGAACGCGCTGCCGGTGCGGGGCTGGTTCGACCTCGCCGAGGCCGTGCGCGCGGCGGGCCGCGATCCCGGGGTCCGCTGTGTCGTCCTGAGAGCGGAGGGCCGCGGATTCAACGCGGGCGTCGACATCAAGGAGCTGCAACGCGACAGGACCGGTCATGACGCGCTGATCGGCGCGAACCGCGGCTGCGCCGAGGCCTTCGCAGCGGTGTACGAGTGCGAGGTGCCCGTCGTGGCGGCGGTGCACGGGTTCTGCCTGGGCGGCGGCATCGGGCTCGTGGGGAACGCGGACGCGATCGTGGCGAGCGAGGACGCGGTCTTCGGCCTGCCCGAGCTGGACCGCGGCGCGCTCGGCGCCGCCACGCATCTGGCCCGTCTCGTGCCCCGGCATCTGATGCGTGTCCTGTACTACACCTCGCGCACGGCGACGGCGGCCGAGCTGCACGCCCACGGCTCGGTGTGGCGGGTCGTGCCGCGCGGGGAACTGCGGTCGGCGGCGCTGGAGCTGGCGCGCGAGATGGCCGCGAAGGACGGGCGGCTCCTGCGGCTCGCCAAGGCCGCCATCAACGGCATCGATCCCGTCGACGTGCGCCGCAGCTACCGCTTCGAGCAGGGCTTCACCTTCGAGGCCGCTCTCACCGGAGTGGCGGCCCGGGTCCGCGACACCTTCGGCGAGGAGGCCCCCCGGTGAGCGACAAGACCATGTCGGCGCAGGACGTCGTCGGCCGGCTGGAGAGCGGGATGACCCTCGGCATCGGCGGCTGGGGGTCGCGCCGCAAGCCGATGGCTCTGGTCAGAGCGCTGCTCCGGAGCGGGATCACCGATCTGACCGTCGTGTCGTACGGCGGTCCGGACGTCGGGCTGCTGGCCGCCGCCGGCCGTATCCGCACGCTGGTGACCGCCTTCGTGACGCTCGACTCCGTCCCGCTCGAACCGCACTACCGCGCTGCCCGCGAGCGCGGCGCGTTCGAGCTGAGGGAGGTGGACGAGGCGATGTTCATGTGGGGGCTGCACGCGGCGGCGAACCGGCTGCCGTTCCTCCCGGTGCGGGCGGGACTCGGCTCGGATGTGATGCGGGTCAACCCGGACCTGCGGACGGTCACCTCGCCGTATCCGGACGCGCTCTCGGGGATACCGGAGGAGCTGGTGGCCATGCCCGCGCTGCGCCTGGACGCGGCCCTGGTCCACATGAACCGGGCGGACCGTGCGGGCAACGGCCAGTATCTGGGCCCCGACCCGTACTTCGACGATCTGTTCTGCGAGGCGGCGGACTCGGCGTACGTCTCCTGCGAGCGGATCGTCGACACGGCGGAGCTGACCAAGGAGGCGGCGCCGCAGACCCTGCTGCTCCAGCGGTCGTCCGTGACCGGGGTGGTGGAGACGCCGAACGGCGCGCACTTCACCTCGTGCGTCCCGGACTACGGGCGGGACGAGGAGTTCCAGAGGCTGTACGCGGCCACGCCGTACGCCGAGTTCGCCGAGCGGTTCCTCGGCGGTGGCGAGCACGCCTATCAGAGCGCCGTGCGGGACTGGCGGAAGGAGCGGGAACAGTGAGCGTCACTCGAGCCGAGTACTGCGTGATCGCGTGCGCCGAGGCCTGGCGGGACAACGGCGAGGTGCTGGCCAGTCCGATGGGCCTGATCCCGTCCGTCGGCGCCCGGCTGGCCCGGCACACCTTCTCGCCGGATCTGCTGCTGACCGACGGTGAGGCGCTGCTCGTCGGCCCGGACGGCAGCCCGGAGGGGTGGCTGCCGTACCGCAGGCATCTGACGGCGGTGACCGGCGGGCGGCGGCACGTGATGATGGGCGCGAGTCAGATCGACCGGTTCGGCAACCAGAACATCTCGTGCGTCGGTGACTGGTCCCGGCCCCGGCGCCAGTTGCTCGGCGTGCGTGGTGCTCCGGTCAACACGCTCAACAATCCGACCAGTTACTGGATACCCAGACACTCTCCACGGGTGTTCGTGGACCGGGTCGACATGGTGTGCGGGGTGGGGTACGACCGGGTCGCGGCCGCGGGTCCGGGCGCCGCGCGTTTCCATCGTCTCCCTCGGGTGGTGACCGACCTGGCCGTCCTCGACTTCGCGACGCCCGACCGGTCGATGCGGCTGGTGTCCGTCCACCCGGGCGTCACCGTCGAGCAGGTCGCGCGGGCGACGGGTTTCGGGCTGATGGTCCCGGACGAGGTTCCCTTCACCCGTGAACCGAGCCCCCGGGAGCTGGAGTTGATCCGCACGGTGATCGACCCGGACGGTCTGCGCGACCGTGAGGTGCCCGATCCCCGGGGCGGCGCGACCGCTGGTCCGGGCGGGGGCCGGGGCTGATGGAGACGGCGCTGACACGGCTCGTCGGTGTCCGGTGCCCCGTCGTGCAGACCGGTATGGGCTGGGTGGCGGGGCCCCGGCTGGTCTCGGCGACGGCGAACGCGGGCGCGCTGGGGATCCTGGCGTCGGCGACGATGACGCTCGATCAGCTCCGTGACGCGGTGCGGGAGGTCAAGTCGCGTACGGACCGGCCCTTCGGGGTGAATCTGCGCGCCGATGCCGGGGACGCGGGCGACCGGGTGCGGATCATCGTCGAGGAGGGGGTGCGGGTCGCGTCGTTCGCGCTCGCCCCCTCCCGCGAGCTGATCGCGGGGCTGAAGGAGGCGGGAGTGATCGTCGTGCCGTCCGTGGGCGCCAGGCGGCATGCCGAGAAGGTGGCCGCGTGGGGCGCCGACGCGGTGATCGTGCAGGGCGGCGAGGGCGGCGGCCACACCGGGGAGGTGGCGACGAGCGTGCTGCTGCCCCAGGTGGTGGACGCCGTGGACATCCCGGTGGTGGCGGCGGGCGGGTTCCACGACGGGCGGGGGCTGGTGGCCGCGCTGGCGTACGGGGCGGCGGGCATCGCGATGGGTACGCGTTTCCTGCTGACGTCGGACTCGACGGTCCCCGACGCGGTGAAGGCGAGGTATCTGGCGGCGACGGTGAAGGACGTCACGGTGACGACGGCGGTCGACGGGCTGCCGCACCGCATGCTGCGCAGTGAGCTCGTCGACGCCCTGGAGGGGGCTGGGCGCGCGGGGGCGCTCGTCCAGGCGGTGCGCCGGGCCGCCGGGTTCCGGCGGCTCTCCGGTCTGTCCTGGTCGCGGATGATCGGCGACGGCCTGGCCATGAAACACGGGCGGGATCTGACCTGGAGCCAGGTCCTGCTCGCCGCGAACACGCCGATGCTCCTGAAGTCGTCGATGGTGGACGGCCGGACGGATCTGGGGGTGATGGCGTCTGGTCAGGTGGCGGGGGTGATCGAGGATCTCCCGTCGTGCGCGGAGCTGGTCGAACGGGTGATGGCGCAGGCCGGGGAAACTCTCGACGCCCTTGTGGGAGGCGGTGGTTGAATGCCGGGATGAATCAGTCGATCAGAGAACCGTGGGGCCTCAGCGTCTTCGGCGCCGGAAGTGTGCGGGCCGAGCCGCAGTTGGTGCGGGTCAGGCTGGCCGTGGACCTTCTGGAGTCCTCGCCCGACGAGGCGTTCCGCAAGGCGGGTACGGCGGTGTCCGGGCTGCGCGAGGCGGTGCGCCGGCACGGGATACCGGACGCGTCGGTCTCCGGCTCCAAGCTGAAGCTCAACTCCGAGTACGACGGATACGGCGCGGGCCGCAAGTTCCTCGGCTACCGCTGCCAGGCGTCGTACACCATCGAGACCGAAGCGGTCGACGATCTTCAGCAGCTCATCGTGGACGCGGTCGACGCGGGCGCCAACCGTGTCGACGACGTCACGTTCGACGTGCTCGACAAGCCCGCGATGCGGGACGAGGCGCGGCGCAGGGCTGTCGCCGCTGCCCGCCGCAAGGCCGAGGTGTACGCGCAGGCCGCGGGCGTCTCGCTGGGGACGGTCCTGCATGTGCAGGACGTGGACGCCGAGTCCTGGGAGCTCCGCGGTCACCGGGGTCACGGGAGCGGCGGTGGCGGCTCGGAGGGCGATCTGGCCCCGGGCGCGGTCGAGGTCCATGCCGGTGTCCTGCTGGGCTTCTCGCTCGACGGCTGACGGCCACTCGGACAGGTTGCCGGGCCCCGGGGCCCGTGGCGGGCCGAGGGGTTGAGTGCCTGCGGCGGGTCACGGGGTCCGGCCTCGTCCGGCCGCGCGGACCGGGGTGCCTCAGATCCGTTCGATGATCGTCACGTTCGCCTGGCCTCCGCCCTCGCACATCGTCTGGAGTCCGAACCGGCCGCCGGTGCGTTCGAGTTCGTGCAGCAGGGTCGTCATCAGGCGTACGCCGGTGGCGCCGAGGGGGTGGCCGAGGGCGATGGCGCCGCCGTTGACGTTGACCTTCTCCGGGTCGGCGCCGGTCTCCTTGAGCCAGGCGAGGACGACCGGGGCGAACGCCTCGTTGATCTCGACGAGGTCGATGTCGCCGATGGACATGCCGGTCTTCTTCAGGGCGTACGCGGTGGCGGGGATGGGGGCGGAGAGCATCCGGATCGGGTCCTCGCCGCGTACGGAGAGGTGGTGGACGCGGGCGCGGGGGGTCAGGCCGTGTTCGCGCAGCGCCCGCTTCGAGGCGAGCAGCATCGCGGCGGCGCCGTCGGAGACCTGGGAGGAGCAGGCGGCGGTGACGGTGCCACCCGCGACGACCGGTTTCAGGGCGGCCATCTTCTCCAGGGTGGTGTCGCGGCGTGGTCCCTCGTCGGCGTTGATGCCGCCGTGGGCGATGATCTCGCGGGTGAAGCGACCCTCGTCGGTGGCGCGGACGGCCCGCTGGTGGGAGCGGAGGGCGAACTCCTCCTGGTCGCGGCGGCTGATGCCCCATTTGGCGGCGATGAGTTCGGCGCCGTGGAACTGGTTGACGGGGCGGTCGCCGTAGCGTGCCCGCCAGCCGTCGCTGCCCGCGAAGGGGCCTTCGGTGAGGCCGAGCGGTTCGGCGGCCCGGCGGGTGGCGAAGGCGATGGGGATCTGGGTCATGTTCTGGACGCCGCCGGCGACGACGAGGTCCTGGGTGCCGGACAGGACGCCCTGGGCGGCGAAGTGCACGGCTTGCTGGGAGGAGCCGCACTGCCGGTCGACGGTGACTCCGGGGACCTCCTCGGGCAGTCCGGCCGCCAGCCAGCTGGTGCGGGCGATGTCGCCGGCCTGCGGGCCGACGGTGTCCAGGCAGCCGAAGACGACGTCCTCGACGGCGCCCGGGTCGACTCCTGAGCGTTCGACGAGGGCCTTGAGCACGTGCGCGCCGAGGTCGGCGGGGTGGACGGCGCCGAGTCCTCCCTTTCGTCGCCCGACGGGTGTTCGGACCGCTTCGACGATGTAGGCCTCGGCCATGACGACTCCCTTGCCAGGATGAGTGGTTCGCTGCGGCTATGTGCGGACGGAGATGCCGTCGAGCACCATCGACAGGTACTGGCGGGCGATCTCCTCGGGGCTGTGCCGGCCGCCTGGCCGGTACCAGGAGGCGGCGACCCAGACGGTGTCGCGGACGAAGCGGTAGGTGAGGCGGATGTCGAGGTCGGCCCGGAAGACCTCGGCGTCGACTCCGCGTTCCAGGGTGCTGAGCCAGGCCTTCTCGAAGTTGTGCTGGGACTCGGTGAGGAAGGCGAAGCGCTGCTGTGCGGCGAGGTGCCGGGATTCCTTCTGGTAGATGGCGACGGCCGCGCGGTGCCGGTCGATCTCCCGGAAGGATTCGGTGACGAGGGCTTCGAGGGTTTCCCGGGGGCCGAGTCCGGCGTCGAGGACGGTGTCGTAGCCGGCCCAGAGCTCGTCGAGGAAGGTCCGCAGGATCTCCTCCAGCATCGATTCCTTGGAGTCGAAGTGGTAGTAGAGGCTGCCTGCGAGGATCCCGGCCTCGTCCGCGATTCTGCGGACGGTGGTGGCGTTGTAGCCCTGTTCGGCGAACACCTCGGCGGCGGTGCCGAGCAGTTCGCGGCGGCGCTCGGGGGCGGCGGTCACCTGGGGCTTCTTCTTGGTAGGCACTCGGTCATTGTCGTCCTATGCGTGCTGGCTGCTCACGGAGACGACCTCGCCGGTGAGGTACGAGGAGTAGCCGGAGGCGAGGAACACGATGACGTTGGCCACCTCCCAGGGTTCGGCGTACCGGCCGAAGGCCTCGCGGGCGGTCAGTTCTTCCAGGAGTTCGGGGGTGGTGACCTTCACGAGGTGGGGGTGCAGGGCGAGGCTGGGCGCGACGGCGTTGACGCGGACGCCGTAGGCGGCGGCCTCGACGGCGGCGCAACGGGTGAGGGCCATGACGCCCGCTTTCGCGGCGGCGTAGTGGGCCTGTCCGGACTGGGCGCGCCAGCCGAGGACGGAGGCGTTGTTGACGACGACTCCGCCGTCGCCGCTTTCCTTGAGTCGTCGCAGGGCGGCCCTGGTGCAGCGGAAGGTGCCGTTCAGGGTGACGTCGAGGACGGTTGACCACTGGTCGTCGGTCATGTCGACGAGGGGTGAGGTGCCGCCGAGGCCCGCGTTGTTGACGACGATGTCCAGTCGGCCGTGGTGGGCGGTGGCGGTGTCGAAGAGGGCCTGGACCTGGTCCTCGGCGGTGACGTCGCAGGGCTGTGCGCTCACGTTGGCGGGGCCGAACTCCGTGGTCAGGGTCTCGGCGGTCTCCTTGAGCCGGCGGGAGTGCGCGTCGCTGACCATGACGCGGGCGCCTTCTTCGAGGAACCGGCGTGCCGTGGCCGCGCCGATGCCGGCGCCGGCGGCCGCGGTGATGACGGCGGTGCGGCCCTTCAGCAGTCCGTGGCCGGGTACGTACGCCGGGCTCTCGACGTCGCTCATGCCGCCAAGTTAACCTACCAAACACTTGTTAGGGAAGGTTGCCGGAAGGTGCCGCCGTATGGATCTCACCCGCTCCCCCGCCGACGAGGTGTTCCGCGCCGAGGCCCGTGCCTGGCTGGAGGCCCATGTCCCGGCGGCTCCGCTGCCCTCGCTCGAGACCGCGGAGGGCTTCGCGGCACATCGGGAGTGGGAGGCCGAACTGGCGGCGGACCGCTGGTCGGTGGTGTCGTGGCCGGCGGAGTTCGGCGGCCGGGACGCGGACCTCGTGCGCTGGCTGGCGTTCGAGGAGGAGTACCACGCGGCGGGCGCGCCGGGCCGGGTCGGGCAGAACGGTGTCAGCCTTCTCGCGCCGACCCTCTTCGGGCACGGGACCGCGGAGCAGCGCGCGCGGGTGCTGCCCCCGATGGCCACCGGCGAGGTGGTGTGGGCGCAGGCGTGGTCGGAGCCGGAGGCGGGTTCGGATCTGGCCTCGCTGAGGTCGCGCGCGGTGCGGGTGGAGGGCGGCTGGCTTCTGCGGGGCCACAAGACGTGGTCCTCGCGGGCCGCGTTCGCGGACCGGGCCTTCGGCCTGTTCCGCAGTGAGCCGGGCCTGGCGAAGCCCCACCAGGGTCTGACGTATCTGATGTTCGGTCTGCGCGCGCCGGGGGTGACGGTCCGTCCGATCGGGCGGCTGGACGGCAGGCCGGCGTTCGCGGAGCTGTTCCTGGACGATGTGTTCGTGCCCGACGAGGACGTCATCGGCGAGCCGGGGCAGGGCTGGCGGGTGGCGATGTCGACGGCGGGTGACGAACGCGGTCTGACGCTGCGTTCGCCGGGCCGTTTCCTGGCCGCCGCGGACCGGCTGGCCGCGTTGTGGCGCACGCACGGCGACCCGTCCGACACGGCCCTGCGCGACCGGGTGGCCGACGCGGTGATCGGCGCCCGCGCCTATCAGTTGTTCACGTACGCGAACGCGTCCCGGTTCCTGGAGGGGGACAGCATCGGCGCGGAGTCCAGTCTGAACAAGGTGTTCTGGTCGGAGCTCGACATCGCGCTGCACGAGACGGCGCTCGATCTGCTGGGCGCCGAGGGCGAGCTGGCCGGCACCGCGTGGTCCGAGGGGTATGTGTTCGCGCTCGCGGGCCCGGTCTACGCGGGCACCAACGAGATCCAGCGCGACATCGTCGCCGAGCGGCTGCTCGGCCTTCCGAAGGGCCGTCGCTGATGCGCTTCCTCCTCGACGCCGAACAGCGTGCCTTCGCCGCCTCGCTGGACGCGATGCTGACGTCCGCGGACACGCCGTCGATCGTGCGGGCGTGGGCCGGTGGCGATCACGCGCCCGGCCGGGCCCTGTGGTCGCGGCTCGCCGACGCGGGGGTCTTCGCGCTGGCCGTCCCGGAGGCGTACGAGGGGGTGGGCCCGCTTCCCGTGGAACTGGCGCTCGCGTGCGTGGAGTTGGGGCGGCACGCGGTTCCGGGACCGGTTGCGGAGACGCTCGCCGTTGCCGCCCTGCTGAGCGAGCTGAGCCGGCTGGGCGAGCCGGGCCCCGCCGAACGGCTGCTGCCGGCCCTCGCCTCGGGCAAGAGCGTCACCACACTGGTCCTGTCCGGCGGAGACGCACCCGAGGCAGGCACATCGTCCTCATCGGGCAGCCACGCACCCGACGCCGGCACATCGTCCTCGTCCGGCAGCCACGCACCCGACGCCGGCACCGCTCCCCCGTCCGACGGGCCCGCGCCCTGCCCGCGCGCGGCAGCCCCGCCGCGCGGATACGCGCTCGACGCGGACGCGGCGACGGTGTTGCTCGTGGTGGACGGTGACGGGCTGTGGCTGGCGTCCGGTCACGGGCCGGTACGGGCGTCCGTGGACCCGGCCCGGCGGCTCGCTCCGATCGATGCCGGCGGCGAACTCCTCGCCGCCGGACCGCAGGTCGCCCGTGCCGCGCTGCGGGCGTCGGTCTGGGCCCGGCTGGCGATCGCCGCCCAGGCGCTCGGGACGGGCCTCGCTCTGCTGGACCGGACGGTCGCGTACGTCGGGCAGCGGACCCAGTTCGGTGTTGCCGTCGGTTCGTTCCAGGCGGTCAAGCACCGGCTCGCGGACGCGATGATCGCCCTGGAGTTCGCGCGCCCGCTGCTGTTCGGGGCCGCGCTGTCGATGGCGCCGGCGGACGTGGCCGCGGCGAAGGTGACGGCGTGCGAGGCCGCGTACGCCACGGCGCGCACCGCGTTGCAGCTGCACGGCGCGATCGGCTACACGGCGGAGTACGACCTGTCCCTGTGGTTCACCAGGGCCCGCGCCCTGCGGTCGGTCTGGGGCACACCGGCCGAGTGCAGGGCCGAGGCGCTGGCCGGTCTCAGTGGTGGTGGTCGTCCCCGCTCGTGATCGCCCGGTACTCCTCGGCCGTCGGCTTCGGGATCCTCGTGCCTGGCCCGTACAGGGCGCGCGCGAGCCGGGCGCGCAGCCGTCGGGCGGGGCCGGCGCGGCGGGCCACGCCGTTCGCGTCGACGAGGGGGCCCACCTCGTAGGGCGGCGCCTGTTCGTGCTGGGTGAGGGTGAATCGCTGGGCCGGGGTGAGCGGTTGATGGACCTCGATGTACTCGCCGTGCGGCAGCATCTTGATCGTGCCGGTCTCGCGTCCGTGCAGCACCTTGTCGTGGTCGGCCCGCTGGAGGCCGAGGCAGATCCGTTTCGTGAGGACGTAGGCGAAGGCGGGCCCGGCAAAGACGGCGACGCGGACGAACCAGGTGATCGCGTTGATCGACAGGTGGAAGTGCGTGGCCCACAGGTCGTTGCCGCCGCCGACCAGCAGGACGGCGTACAGCGTCAGCCAGGCGACGCCGAGTGCGGTGCGGGTGGGCGCGTTGCGCGGCCGGTCCAGGATGTGGTGCTCGCGCTTGTCGCCGGTGACCCAGGCCTCGATGAACGGGTGGACGGCGATGGCGGTCATGATGAGCGGGAAGAGCGCGAAGGGGATGAGGACACCCAGCTGGAGTGTGTGGCCGAAGGCGTTGATCTCCCATCCCGGCATCACGCGGATGAGTCCTTCGGAGAAGCCGAGGTACCAGTCGGGCTGCGCGCCGGTGGTCACCAGGTCGGGGCGGTAGGGCCCGAACGCCCACACGGGGTTGATGGTGGCGATCGCGCCCATGACCGCCAGGACTCCGAAGACCAGGAAGAAGAAGCCCCCCGCCTTGGCCATGTAGACGGGCATGAAGGGCATGCCGACGACCGACTTCTGGTCCTTTCCCGGCCCCGGGTACTGGGTGTGCTTGTGGTAGAAGACCAGGATCAGATGGGCGGCCACCAGTCCCAGCATGATGCCCGGCAGCAGCAGGACATGGATGGGGAAGAACCTCGAGATGATGTCGTGCCCGGGGAACTCCCCGCCGAAGAGGAAGAAGGAGAGGTACGTCCCCACGACCGGGACCGACAGGATGGCGCCGTCGGCGAAGCGGACGCCGGTGCCGGAGAGCAGGTCGTCGGGGAGCGAGTAGCCGGTCAGTCCGGTGATGAGGCCGAGCATCAACAGGGTCCAGCCGAAGAGCCAGTTGACCTCGCGCGGCTTGCGGAACGCGCCGGTGAAGAACACCCGCATCATGTGCACGAGCATCCCGGCGAGGAAGACGAGCGCCGCCCAGTGGTGGATCTGGCGGATCAGGAGTCCGCCGCGCACGTCGAAGCTGATGTCGAGCGTGGACTCGTAGGCCCGTGTCATGACGATGCCGTTCAGCGGCCCGTAGGAGCCGTGGTAGACGACCTCGACGCCGCTGGGCTCGAAGAACAGGGTGAGATATACGCCGGTGAGGATCAGTACGAGGAAGCTGTAGAGGCAGATCTCGCCCAGCATGAACGACCAGTGGTCCGGGAAGACCTTGCGCATGTTGGCCTTGGCCAGGGAGTAGACGCCGAGGCGTCCGTCGGCCCAGTCGGCGAGCCGCTCCCCCTTGCCGCTCTTCGGCGCGCGCCGGGCCCGTAAGGTCCCCTCCGGTCCGAGGTCCTGCGAAGTCCCGCTCCCGGAGGCCTCGTTCACCGAAGTCCGTGCGGCCGTGCCGGAGTCGATCTCTCGTGCGCCCATTCGCCGCTCCCCTCGGCCCACCAGGGTGGCACGTCGGCCGCCCGAAGCCAACGGGGCGTCGTGGCAGGGGTGTTGGGGCGGGCGGGGCCGGAGCGGCGGTTGTGGACCGGCCGGGGCGGCGGGAGGCGAACCGGACCGGGTTGGGGGCGAACCGGCCCGGGCGGGGGCAGGCGAACCGGCTCGGGCGGGGGCGTACCGGGTCAGGCCAGGATGCCCCGGGCCCGTGCCGCCACCAGCCATTGCGGGAACTCCGCCACCAGCCGGTCGTACAGCTCCCCGTCGCTCACCTCGCGCGGATCCGAACCGGCGTGGAAGAAGCCCGCGTTGTCGACGGCCCGCTTCTGCGGCACGGCCAGTTCGTCGAGTTTGCGCAGGAAGTCGAACTGCTTGCTGCCCCGGTCGCCGAAGCCTATGAACTGCCAGAACATCGGCAGCCGGGCCGCCTTGCACAGATACCGTTCGGCGGCGAGCTTGTTGATCGGCCCTCCGTCGGTCTGGAAGACGACCAGGGCCGGGGCGTCGGATCCGCTGTCGAGGTAGTGGTCGATGACGGCGTCCATGGCGAGGTGGTAGCTGGTCCTGCCCATGTGCCCGAGCCCCCGCGCGATCGATTCGATCCGCCCCCGGTGGTTGTCGAGCGCGATGTCGGTGACCGCGTCGACGTCCGTGGAGAAGAAGACGACCGGGACGGTGCCGTCGTCGTCGAGGTGGGCGGACAGGCCGAGCACCCGGTCGGCCAGGGCCTGCACACTGCCGTCGTCGTAGTACGGCTTCATCGACCCCGAGTAGTCGACGACCAGGTACACGGCGGCCCGTTGCCCGCTCAGTCCGTTCTTGGTGAGGCTGACCCCGGCGCTCTTGTAGGCACCCACCAGCGCGGGCGCGGTCTCCTCGATCTTCGTGAGGCTGATTCCGGCCATGCGGGACTCCCGTGGTGCGAGGACGGCGGAGCGACGAGATTACGTCACGGTGTTGCCGCGTCCGGAGCGTGGGCAGCATCGTTCGCCTGCCGCGGCCACGGATCGTGGCCCTGCCGTTCCGCGCGGGACGGCGTGTTGGATAGTTTGATCACCGCCGCCCCCACCGGCTCACCTTCCCCTTTTCCCGTGCGTTCCGAGGAGCCGGCCGTGGAGTCCGAGTCCGCAGTCACCACCTGCTACCGCCACCCCAAGGTGGAGTCGCATGTGCGCTGCACCCGATGCGACCGTTACATATGCCCGGGCTGCATGCGCGAGGCGTCCGTCGGTCATCAGTGCGTGGAGTGCGTGAAGGAGGGCGCGAAGTCGATCCGGCAGGCCCGCACGGCCTTCGGCGGCCGGATCTCGACGGTGCCCGCGGTCACGTACGTCCTCATCGGTCTGAACGTGCTGGCCTATCTGGCCGAACTGCTGCGCTCCTCGTTCGTGGACCGGTTCGCGATGCTCGGCGCGGGACTCGGGGACTCGGACGGGAACCACTACTTCTGGGACGCCGCGCACTCCTCGTTCTACCACCCGGAGGGCCTGGTCGCCGGGGAGTGGTACCGGCTGCTGACCGGCGCTTTCCTTCATCTGCCGCCCACGCAGGGCACGTTCGGGATCGCCCACATCGCGATGAACATGTTCGCGCTGTGGAACATCGGCCGGACCGTCGAGGCCCAGCTCGGCCGGGTCCGCTATCTCGCGCTGTATCTGCTGTCGGCGCTCGGCGGCTCGGTCCTCGTGCTGCTGATCGCGCCGGACCAGCAGACGATCGGCGCGTCGGGCGCGATCTTCGGCGTCAGCGCCGCGTACTACGTCATGGCCCGCCGGCTCGGCGCGGACATGGCCGGCGTCAACCGGTTCATGGCGGGCCTGCTGATCTGGCTCGTGATCTCGGCGGGGCTGACGTCCTGGCAGGGTCACCTGGGCGGACTGCTGGCGGGCGGGCTGGTGACGGCGGCCTTCGCGTACGCTCCCCGCGGCCCCCGTCGCGCATTGGTCCAGTCGGCCGTCTGCGTGGGACTTCTCGCGGTGCTGCTGGTGCTCGCGGTGCTGAAGGTGTCGGCGCTGAGAACGGGCGCGGTGTAGCTGAGACGGGCGCGGTGCAACAGAGCACCGGGGGCGCGCACATGGCCCGCCCGGCCTCCCCGCCCGTACGCCGGTCCTGCGTACCCTGTGCGTCATGAAACGTACGGGTTGTCTGTTGTGCGCCCTCGCCCCCGTGCTGATCACGGCGGCGCTCTATTTCGCCACGCCCGGACACGAGCACGCCACGGCCGACGCCAAGGGCGGCCCGGCGCCCGTGTCGCGGTCCCGGGCGACGGACAGGGCCGAGGCGGGGCGGGCGGCGGACAAGGCCGAGTCGGGGCGGGCGACGGACGACAACGCCGCCGCCCGCCCGCCGGCGGGCCTCGCCGCTCCGGACAAGAAGGAGCTCGCCCAGGAGATCGTGGCGAGTGCCGAGAACTCCACGCTGAACTGGCACGAGGCGTACGGCTACATCGAGGACATCGGCGACGGCCAGGGCTACACGGCGGGCGTCATCGGCTTCTGCACCGGCACCCACGACTTGCTCACTCTCGTCGAGCGCTACACCGGGGCGCACCCGGCCAACGGACTCGCCCGCTATCTCCCGGCCCTGCGCAAGGTCGACGGCACGGACTCCCACGAGGGCCTGGACCCGGGCTTCGTCGCGGCCTGGCGCCACGAGGCCACGGCCCCCGCGTTCCGCAAGGCCCAGGACGACGAACGCGACCGGATCTACTTCGACCCCGCCGTCCGGCTCGCCAAGCTCGACGGTCTTGGCACCCTCGGCCAGTTCATCTACTACGACGCGATCGTGCTGCACGGTCCCGGCACCGGCCCCGACGGTTTCTACGGGCTGCGCGAGCGCGCCGGGCGCGAGGCGAAACCGCCGTCCGAGGGCGGCGACGAGAAGGCGTACCTCGACATCTTCCTGGACATCCGCCGCGAGGCCATGAAGTCCAGGAACCCCGCCCGCGACACCACCCGCATCGACACGGCCCAGCGCTGGTTCCTCGACGAGGGGAACCTGGATCTGCACACACCGCTGCGGTGGAAGGTGTACGGCGAGACGTACCACGTGCCGTGAGCGGGAGAGACCGGCGGGCATGCGGCGGCGCCTGCCAGGTCGTCCGGTCGGGGACAGTGAGGCAGGCGCCGTCTCGTGTTCCGCACGCCTTTGTGCGGGACGTTCTTGAGTGACCGTGTCAGGTCACGCGTTCATGGGTCAGACCGTCAGCGAACGGTCCGTCGGGCGGATCGGGGCCGGCAGGTCGCTCGCTCCGGTGAGGAAGCGGTCGACACCACGGGCGGCCGAGCGGCCCTCCGCGATGGCCCAGACGATGAGGGACTGGCCGCGGCCCGCGTCACCGGCGACGTACACGCCCGGAACGTTGGTCGCGAACTCGGCGTCGCGGGCGATGTTGCCGCGCTCGTCGAGCTCCAGGCCGAACTGGGCGACCACGCCGTTCTCGACGTCGGTGCCGGTGAAGCCCATCGCCAGCGTCACCAGCTGGGCGGGGATCTTGCGCTCCGTGCCCGGCTTCTGGTTCAGCTTGCCTGCGGTGAACTCTACCTCCACCAGGTGCAGCCACTGGACGTTGCCGTCCTCGTCGCCCTCGAAGTGGGTGGTGGAGACCGCGTAGACGCGCTCGCCGCCCTCCTCGTGCGCGGAGGTGACCTTGTAGAGCATCGGGAACGTGGGCCAGGGCTGGCCCGGGTTCCGCTCCTCGCCCGGCCGCGGCATGATCTCCAGCTGGGTGACCGAGGCCGCGCCCTGACGGTGGGCGGTGCCCACGCAGTCCGCGCCCGTGTCGCCGCCGCCGATGACCACGACGTGCTTGCCCTCGGCGGTGATCGGGGGCGCCACGTAGTCGCCTTCCTGCACCTTGTTGGACAGCGGCAGGTACTCCATGGCCTGGTGGATGCCGGTCAGCTCCCGCCCGGGGACGGGCAGGTCGCGGGCGGTCGTCGCGCCGGCGGCGATGACCACGGCGTCGTACCGCTTGCGCAGGTCCGTGGCCTTGAGGTCGCGGCCGATCTCGATGCCGGTGCGGAAGCGGGTGCCCTCCGCGCGCATCTGCTCGATGCGGCGGTTGATGTGCCGCTTCTCCATCTTGAACTCGGGGATGCCGTAGCGCAGCAGGCCGCCGACTCGGTCGGCGCGCTCGTACACCGCGACCGTGTGACCGGCCCGGGTGAGCTGCTGGGCGGCGGCGAGTCCGGCGGGACCGGAACCGATGACCGCGACCGTCTTGCCGGACAGGCGCTCGGGGGCCTGGGCCGCGACGGAGCCGCTGTCCCACGCCTTGTCGATGATCGAGACCTCGACGTTCTTGATGGTCACGGCGGGCTGGTTGATGCCCAGCACACACGCGGACTCGCACGGAGCGGGGCACAGGCGGCCCGTGAACTCCGGGAAGTTGTTCGTGGCGTGCAGGCGCTCGGAGGCGGCCTGCCAGTCCTCGCGGTACGCGTAGTCGTTCCACTCGGGGATCAGGTTGCCCAGCGGACAGCCGTTGTGGCAGAACGGGATGCCGCAGTCCATGCAGCGCGAGGCCTGCTTGGAGATGATCGGGAGCAGCGAGCCCGGAACGTAGACCTCGTTCCAGTCCTTGAGACGGTCCTGGACCGGCCGGGACCTGGCGACTTCACGGCCGTGGTTCAAAAAGCCCTTGGGATCAGCCATTGGTCGCCGCCTCCATCATCTTCTCGGTGATCTCGGACTCGTCGAGTCCGGCTCGCTCGGCGGCGTCCTTGGCGGCGAGCACTGCCTTGTACGTGCTGGGGATGATCTTGCTGAAGCGCTCGACGGCGACGGGCCACTCGGCGAGCAGCTTCTCGGCGACCGTGGAACCGGTCTCCTCCGCGTGCCGGCGCACGACGTCGTGCAGCCACCGCCTGTCGGCGTCGTCGAGTTCTTCGACGGCGTCCACGCTGGCGACGTTCACGTTGTCGCGGTCGAGGTCGATCACGTAGGCGACACCGCCGGACATGCCGGCCGCGAAGTTGCGGCCCGTCTCGCCGAGGACGACCGCGTGACCGCCGGTCATGTACTCGCAGCCGTGGTCGCCCACGCCCTCGGAGATCACCAGCGCGCCGGAGTTGCGGACGCAGAAGCGCTCGCCGGTGCGGCCGCGCAGGAACAGTTCGCCGCCGGTCGCGCCGTAGGCGATGGTGTTGCCCGCGATGGTCGAGTACTCGGCGAGGTGGTCGGCGCCCCGGTCGGGACGGACGATCACCCGGCCGCCGGAGAGGCCCTTGCCGACGTAGTCGTTGGCGTCGCCCTCCAGGCGCAGCGTGACACCGCGCGGCAGGAAGGCGCCGAAGGACTGGCCCGCGGAGCCGGTGAAGGTGATGTCGACGGTGTCGTCGGGCAGGCCGGCGCCGCCGAACTTCTTCGTCACCTCGTGGCCGAGCATGGTGCCGACGGTGCGGTTGATGTTGCGGATCGCGACCTGGGCGCGGACCGGCTGGGCGTCGGTCGCGGTGTCCGCGGCCAGGGCGTCGGCGGCGAGCTTGATCAGCTCGTTGTCGAGCGCCTTCTCCAGGCCGTGGTCCTGCTCGATGACCTGGTGCAGGGCGGCGCCCTCGGGCAGTTCGGGCACGTAGAAGAGCGGGGACAGGTCCAGGCCCTGCGCCTTCCAGTGGGTGACGGCGCGCTCCACGTCGAGGTTCTCGGCGTGGCCGACGGCCTCCTTGATGGTGCGGAAGCCGAGCTCGGCGAGGATCTCGCGGACTTCTTCGGCGATGAACTTGAAGAAGTTCACGATGTGCTCGGCCTTGCCGGCGAACCGCTCGCGCAGCACCGGGTTCTGGGTGGCGATGCCGACCGGGCAGGTGTCCAGGTGGCAGACGCGCATCATGACGCAGCCGGAGACGACGAGCGGCGCGGTCGCGAAACCGAACTCCTCGGCGCCGAGCAGTGCGGCGATGACGACGTCGCGGCCGGTCTTGAGCTGGCCGTCGGTCTGGACGACGATGCGGTCGCGCAGGCCGTTGAGCAGCAGGGTCTGCTGGGTCTCGGCGAGGCCGAGCTCCCAGGGGCCGCCCGCGTGCTTGAGCGAGGTCAGCGGGGAGGCGCCCGTTCCGCCGTCGTGGCCGGAGATGAGGACGACGTCCGCGTGGGCCTTGGACACGCCGGCCGCGACCGTGCCGACGCCGACCTCGGAGACCAGCTTCACGTGGATGCGGGCCTTCGGGTTGGCGTTCTTGAGGTCGTGGATCAGCTGAGCCAGGTCCTCGATGGAGTAGATGTCGTGGTGCGGCGGCGGGGAGATCAGGCCGACACCCGGGGTCGAGTGACGGGTCTTGGCCACCCACGGGTAGACCTTGTGGCCGGGCAGCTGGCCGCCCTCGCCGGGCTTGGCGCCCTGGGCCATCTTGATCTGGATGTCGTCGGCGTTGACCAGGTACTCGGACGTGACACCGAAGCGGCCGGAGGCGACCTGCTTGATGCTGGACCGGCGCGCCGGGTCGTACAGCCGGTCCGCGTCCTCGCCGCCCTCACCGGTGTTGGACTTGCCGCCCAGCTGGTTCATGGCGATGGCGAGGGTCTCGTGCGCCTCCTTGGAGATGGAGCCGTACGACATGGCGCCGGTGGAGAAGCGCTTGACGATCTCGGAGATCGGCTCGACCTCGTCGAGGGAGATCGAGGGGCGGTCCGAGGCGAAGCCGAACAGGCCGCGCAGCGTCATCAGACGCTCGGACTGCTCGTTCACCCGGTCCGTGTACTTCTTGAAGATCTCGTAGCTGCCGGAGCGCGTCGAGTGCTGGAGGCGGAAGACCGTCTCCGGGTCGAACAGGTGGGGCTCGCCCTCGCGGCGCCACTGGTACTCGCCGCCGATCTCCAGGGCGCGGTGCGCGGGGGCGATGCCGGAGGCCGGGTAGGCCTTGGCGTGCCGGGCGGCGACCTCCTTGGCGACGACGTCGAGGCCGGCGCCGCCGATCTTGCTGGCGGTGCCGTTGAAGTACTTCTCGACGAAGGCCTTCTCCAGGCCGACGGCCTCGAAGACCTGGGCGCCGCGGTAGGAGGCGACGGTCGAGATGCCCATCTTGGACATGACCTTCAGGACGCCCTTGCCGAGCGCGTAGATCAGGTTGCGGATGGCCTGCTCGGGCTCGATGCCCTGGAGGAAGGTGCCGGCGCGGACGAGGTCCTCGACGGACTCCATCGCGAGGTACGGGTTGACCGCCGCGGCGCCGAAGCCGATGAGCAGGGCGACGTGGTGGACCTCGCGGACGTCTCCGGCCTCGACCAGCAGGCCCACCTGGGTGCGCTGCTTGGTGCGGATGAGGTGGTGGTGGACGGCCGCGGTGAGCAGCAGCGAGGGGATCGGCGCGTGCTCGGCGTCGGAGTGGCGGTCCGACAGGACGATGAGGCGGGCGCCGTTCTCGATGGCGGCGTCGGCCTCGGCGCAGATCTCCTCGATGCGGGCGGCGAGGGAGTCGCCGCCGCCGGAGACCCGGTACAGGCCGGACAGGGTCGCGGCCTTCATGCCGGGCATGTCGCCGTCGGCGTTGATGTGGATGAGCTTGGCCAGCTCGTCGTTGTCGATCACCGGGAAGGGCAGGGTGACCGAGCGGCAGGAGGCGGCCGTGGGCTCCAGCAGGTTGCTCGCGGGACCGAGCGAGGAACGCAGGGAGGTGACCAGCTCTTCGCGGATCGCGTCCAGCGGCGGGTTGGTGACCTGCGCGAACAGCTGGGTGAAGTAGTCGAAGAGCAGCCGCGGGCGCTGGGAGAGCGCGGCGATCGGCGAGTCGGTGCCCATCGAGCCGATCGGCTCGGCGGCGGCCTTGGCCATCGGCGCGAGGATGATCCGCAGCTCTTCCTCGGTGTAGCCGAAGGTCTGCTGGCGGCGGGTGACCGAGGCGTGGGTGTGCACGATGTGCTCACGCTCGGGCAGGTCGGAGAGCTCGATCTCGCCGGCTTCCAGCCACTCCGCGTAGGGCATCTCGGCGGCGAGGGCGGCCTTGATCTCGTCGTCCTCGATGATGCGGTGCTCGGCGGTGTCGACGAGGAACATCCTGCCGGGCTGGAGGCGGCCCTTGCGGACGACCTTGGCGGGATCGATGTCGAGGACGCCGACCTCGGAGCCGAGGACGACGAGGCCCTCGTCGGTGACCCAGTAGCGGCCGGGGCGCAGGCCGTTGCGGTCGAGGACCGCGCCGACCTGGGTGCCGTCGGTGAAGGTGACACAGGCCGGGCCGTCCCAGGGCTCCATCATCGTGGAGTGGAACTGGTAGAAGGCGCGCCGGGCCGGGTCCATGGAGTCGTGGTTCTCCCACGCCTCCGGGATCATCATGAGCACGGAGTGCGGGAGCGAACGGCCGCCGAGGTGCAGGAGTTCGAGCACCTCGTCGAAGGAGGCCGAGTCGGAGGCGTCCGGGGTGCAGACGGGGAAGATCCGCTCCAGGCCCTTGTCGTTCCCGTTGCCGGCGGAGCCGAACAGGTCGGAGGCGAGCTGGGATTCGCGGGCGACCATCCAGTTGCGGTTGCCCTTGACCGTGTTGATCTCGCCGTTGTGCGCGACGAAGCGGTACGGGTGGGCGAGCGGCCAGCTCGGGAAGGTGTTGGTGGAGAACCGGGAGTGCACGAGCGCGATCGCGGAGGCGAAGCGGCGGTCGGACAGGTCCGGGAAGAAGGGCTCCAGCTGGCCGGTGGTCAGCATGCCCTTGTAGACGATGGTCCGCGCGGACAGCGAGGGGAAGTAGACCCCGGCCTCGCGCTCGGCGCGCTTGCGCAGCACGAACGCGGTGCGGTCGAGGGCGATGCCCTCACTGGCGTTGTCCGTGACGAAGATCTGGCGGAAGGCCGGCATCGTCGAGCGGGCGGTGGCACCGAGGAGTTCGGGGGCGACCGGGACCTCGCGCCAGCCGAGGACGGTGAGGCCCTCTTCGGCGGCGATCGTCTCGATGCGTGAGACGGTGTCGGCGGTGCCGTCCTCGGGGAGGAAGGCGATGCCTACCGCGTACGCACCGGCTGCGGGAAGTTCGAATCCGGCCACTTCGCGGAAGAAGGCGTCCGGGACCTGGGAGAGGATGCCGGCGCCGTCACCCGAGTCGGGCTCGGAGCCGGTGGCACCGCGGTGCTCCAGGTTGCGCAGAACAGTGAGCGCCTGCTCGACCAGCGCATGGCTCGCCTCGCCGGTGAGGGTGGCCACGAAGCCGACGCCGCAGGCGTCGTGCTCGTTGCGGGGGTCGTACATACCCTGCGCAGCAGGGCGAGCATCCATGAAGGACCACTTCTGGTCGTTCGTGGAGTGCTGGGACGGCTGGCGCGGAGTACGCATCGGCTCTCCCGTCGTCGTCGGGGCGGGGGGTCTCCCTGGCTCTCGGGCACTGGGGAGACATCTGCCGAGGGACGACTCTGGCCCTCTGCTGGGTGCAAAATTTCGTGCAGGTTACATGATGGAGTGGTTCTCGTGAACCGGATACTTCGTTCCAACATGCGGACACCACAGGAGCCGCGGCAGGTGTGACGCGCTTCAGCGGTGGAAGGTACGGGACCTGAGCGGACAGATCGATGACCATCGGTCCGGTTCGCGGAGGAGGTCGTGATCCGCCGCGAGAGATGCGGCGCGGGCGTCATTGCCCGCGGCGCTTACGGCTCATTCCCAGTGGCCACGGAATCGAAACCGCCGGGTAACAATTACTTATGCAGTCCCGTGCATAGGTGATCGAGGCCTCATCCTACGGCCGCGCCGAACAGACTGCCCAGGGCGTACGTCACACCGGCCGCGGCACCACCGAGGGCGAGCTGCCGCAGCCCGCTGAACCACCAGGACCGCGCGGTCACCTTGGCCACGACGGCACCGCAGGCGAAGAGCCCGATCACGGCGAGCACCAGCGCGGGCCACAGCACGGTCGCGCCCAGCAGGTACGGCAGTACGGGCAGCAGGGCGCCGAGCGCGAACGAGCCGAAGCTGGACACCGCGGCGACGGCCGGGGAGGGCAGGTCGCCGGGGTCTATGCCGAGCTCCTCGCGCGCGTGGATCTCCAGGGCCTGCTCGGGATCCTGGGAGAGCTGCCGGGCGACCTCGCGGGCCAGCTCGGGCTCGACGCCGCGGGCCTCGTACAGCGAGGCGAGCTCGCGCTCCTCGTCCTTGGGGTGCTTGCGCAGTTCGCGCCGCTCGACGGCGAGTTCCGCCTCGACGAGCTCACGCTGGGAGGCGACGGAGGTGTACTCGCCGGCGGCCATGGAGAAGGCTCCGGCGGCGAGCCCCGCGAGTCCGGTGATGACGATCGTCTGCTGGGAGACGGCGCCGCCCGCGACGCCGGTCATCAGGGCGAGGTTGGAGACCAGGCCGTCCATGGCGCCGAACACGGCCGGGCGCAGCCATCCGCCGTTGACGTCGCGGTGGGTGTGGTTGTCCCGGTGCGCCACATGCAGCGCCGCCTCGGTCTCGATGATCGCCATACCGGTCCCCCAGAGTGCTTTTTTGGACTGCTTCCACTTTTCGACAACACTAAAAGTACGCGGCGAATTTCCCTGCCGCCAGCAAGGAAAGGCTGGGCTAACCTGCGCTTTTACCTCTCAGCGCTCATCCGTGGCATGTCATGCACATATGTCGACCGGGTGACAACGGAGCCCCCGAGGCTCCTGTCAACCGCCAACGTGGCACAGATCCGCAAGGGGCTCCGCCCGCCGCATTCCGCGCGCCGGCAGGGACCCTGAGAGAGAGGCACGTATGGCTTCCATCGCCTGCATTCCCTCGACCCCGGCATCCGGGGGCGCCGCGGATCTCCGTGACCGGGCACGCGGCGCACTGCTCGGACTCGCCGTCGGGGACGCGCTGGGCGCGCCCGCCGAGAACATGAAGCCGTCGGAGATCCGCGCCCGGTGGGGGCGGATCACCGGGTACGTCGCCGAGCATCCCGCCGGGACGGACGACACCGAGTACGCGATCTTCTCGGGGCTGCTGCTGGCCAGGCACGGCTCGGCGCTGACCGTGGCGCACGTCGAATCGGCCTGGCACCAGTGGATCGCGGACCGCGACGAGGGGCCGTTCCGCGGCGCCGGATTCAGCGAGCGCGGCACGCTGGAGAACCTCCGCCGGGGGCTCGCGGCGCCGATCTCGGCCCAGCACCGGCACGCCTGGAGCGACGGTCTGGCCATGCGCGCGGCGCCCTTCGGCGTCTTCGCGGCCGGGCGGCCCGCCGAGGCGGCCCGGCTCGTGGCGATCGACGGCTCGGTGAGCCACGAGGGCGAGGGCATCTACGGCGGCCAGGCGGTCGCGGCCGCCATCGCGGCGGCGATGGCGGGCGCCTCCACCGCCGCCGTCGTCGCCTCCGCCCTGGCCGTCGTCCCGGACGACTCCTGGACGGCCCGCTCGCTGCGCCGCGCCGTCGCGGTGGCGCACCGCGGCGAACGCGCGGTGCGTTCCGCGGTCGTGATCGGCGGCTATCCGTGGACCGACCTGGCGCCCGAGGCCGTGGCCCTCGCCTTCGGCGCGTACGCGGCGGCGGACGGGGAGTTCACCGAGTCGGTGCTCACCGCGGTGAACATGGGCCGCGACGCCGACACGACGGCGGCGGTGGCCGGAGCGCTGGCGGGGGCGACCCGGGGCATGTCCTCGATCCCGGCCGAGTGGGCCGCGGCCATCGGACCGGCCCGCGGCAGCTGCCTCCCCTCGATGGAGGGCCACCACATCCTGGACGTGGCGGAACTCCTGGCCCCGGAGAACGAGGAGAAGTGGGGCGCCGGGGGGCACGTGCCGCCGGCCCCCGAGACGCTCGCCCCGCCGCCCCCGGACGCCGGCGGGAAGACGGATCCTCCGCCCGAGCCGTACGGGACGCCCGCCGGTGACGCCGGGGCCCACCGGTGAGCCCCGGCCTGGCCGGCGACGAGCCCGGCGAACGGACGGGCGAGGGCGCCACCTCCGCGACACCCCTCGCGCCGACCCACCTCGAAACGAAGACCGACGCGCCTCACCCCGGCACGACCACCGAACCGGGACCGCCCGCCGGGGGGACGGAGCGGGGGGTACCCGGCACGGGAACGGAGCCGAGGGTGCCCGGAACCGGAACGGAACCGGGGACGCCTGTACCGACCGCGCACACGAGGACGCCCGCACCGACCGCGAAGCCGGGACCGCCCGGCACCGGGGCGAAGCCGGGATCGCCCCCACCGGCCCCGGAGCCCGGGACGCCCGTACCGGCCCCGGAACCGGGGATGTCGTACCGGGTGGTCCTGCTCGAGGTGGGGGGCCGGGGCAGTGGTGGGGCGGGGCGGGAGCCGAGGGGGGTTCCGGAGGAGACGGTCGGGGGGCCGGGTGTCCGGCGGATCGAGGGGCTGCTGCTCGGGCTGGCCGCCGGGGACGCCGCCGGCTGGCCCGCCGCGCGCCACCGGGCCGCCCGGATGCCCGAGTGGACCCGGCGGCTGACCCGCGAGCTGGATACCTTCGCGGAGCAGAACGCGACCACCACCCTGCCCGTGCCGATCGCGCTGAACCAGCCGCCGGAACCGCTGCGGCTCGGTCCCTCGGACGACGCGGAGTGGGCGGCGTTCGCGGCGGAGGCCGTCCTGCGGGCCGGGGAGACCACGGCGCTCGGCGACCTGAGCCTCGGCCGCAGGATGCGCGCGTCCATCGACCTGTCCTGGAACGCCGTGGCCAGCGAGGTCGCCGCCGCCGCGGACCGCGCCCCCGAGGTGGAGTCGGCCCTGCTCCCGCTGCGCGCCCGGATCTCGGTGCGGGCCGGACTCGGCAACCTCGCCACCGGACTGCGCCCGCCCGCCACCGGCCACGACAACCCCCACTACTTCGACGACGCGGCCTGCGTAAGGGCCTGCGTGCTCGCCGTGGCACACCCGGGAGACCCCCGACTCGCCGCGGAACTCGCCGAGTTCGACGCCCGGTACACCCAGGACGGCGACGGTGTGCACGGCGCCCGCGCCATGGCCGCCGCCGTGTCGCTCGCCCTCGCCGGGCACGACGTCGGCACCTGCGTGGAGGCGGCCCTCACCGAACTGCCCGCCGCCACGGAGATCGGCCGCAACGCCCGGCACGCCCTCGAGCTGGCCCGGGACAGCGAGAGCACCTTCGCCCTGGTCCCGCTGCTGGAGCACCAGATCGTCGACCACGTCTACAGCTACGGGATCGCGGCCGCCGAGACCGTCCCCGTCGCCCTGGCCCTGGCGCTGGCCGCGCGCGGCCGGGTCGCCGAGGCCGTACCGGCCGCCGCGTGTCTGTCGCGGGTCGCCGACTCGGCCCCCGCCCTGACCGGAGCGCTGACCGGCGCACTCGGCGGCGGCGCCGCGATCCCCGCGTCCTGGCGTGACGCCTGCCGCACCCTGTCAGGCTGCGCGCTGCCCCGGCTGACCGGCACGGATCTCATCGGGCTCGCCGAACTCCTGGAGGCGACAGGACTCGCCGACCCGCTCGATTCCCCGGAACTGACCGCCCCAGAGGGATGATTCGGGCATGACGCCCAAAGGAGAAGGAACAGGAACCCTCGACGAACGGATCGGCGGAGCCCTGGTCGGAGCCGCCGTCGGCGACGCGCTCGGCGGCCCCGTCGAGGGGTACTCCCCCGAGCAGATCGCCGAACGTCACGGCGGCCGCGTGCACGGCGTCGTCGGCCCCTGGAACGGCGACGCCTGGCCCACCGCCCGCCCCATCGCCCCCTACCACAAGGGCGACGGACATGTCACCGACGACACCTTGATGACCCATGCGCTGGTACGGGTGTACGCCACCGTCCGCGACCACCTCGACGCCTACGCGGTGGCCGAGCACCTGGTCCCGGACCTGATGACGACACCCCGCTGGATCCCGGAGCTGGAGGCCGAGGCCCTCCCCCTCCAGCGGATCTTCCTCGCCGAGAAGTGGATGGTCGCCCGCCTCCACTACGGCCATGTGGACCCCCGGGAGGCCGGCACGGGCAACATCGTCAACTGCGGTGCCGCGATGTACATGGCCCCGGTCGGCCTCGTCAACGCGGCGAACCCGGCGGGCGCGTACGCCGAGGCGCTCGACATCGCGGGCGCCCACCAGTCCTCGTACGGGCGCGAGGCCGCGGGCGTCTTCGCGGCGGCCGTGGCGGCGGCCTGCTCCCCCGGCGCGACCCCGGGCTCGGTCGTCGCCGCGTGCCTCGCGCTGGCCAAGGACGGCACCCGCGCCGCCGTCGAGGCGGTCTGCGAAGTGGCCTCCCGGCACACGGACTTCGAGTCGGCGCTCGCCCCGCTGCGCCGGGCGGTGGCCCCCTTCGACACGGTCGGCCCCGACTACCGGTCCCCCTCCCTCGGCGCCCGGCGCCCCTCCCGGCTCCACTCCATCGAGGAACTACCCATCGCGCTCGGCATGTTGCTGGTGTCGGGCGGCGACTTCCGGCACGCGGTCCTCGGTTCGGTCAACTACGGCCGGGACTGCGACTCCATCGCCACCATGGCCGGCGCCCTCGCCGGCGCGCTGGGCGCCGAGGTCCCGCACGACTGGGCCAAGACGGTGGCCGAGTCCAGCCGCCTCGACCTGGACGCCCCGGCGCGTACGCTCGCCGAGGTGACCCGGGAGATCTTCGACCGTGACGTCCACCGCCGCCGGGCCCACGAGACGGCGTACGCCGCGCTGGCGGGAGCACCGTGCTCCGGCTGACCTGGGTCCAGCCCGAGGACCTCCTCGGCCACGAGATCCACCAGGCCGTGCAGGACGGCCGGGATCCCTCCCGCGTCGCCGCCCGCTGGTACGCGGCGGGCGGACGCCCCGCCCCGCTGCGCGCGGGCGCCTCGGCGACCCCGGCCTCGCCGTCCCTGCGCCGGCTGGCGGCCGTCCTCCTCGACGAACTCGCCGCCCTGCCGGGCAGGTTGGCGGACGACGAACCGACGGATCCGGCACTGATCAAGGCACAGTGCCCCGACTGGCCGCCCCCGCGGTACGCGCCCGTGCCCTCCCCCGGCCCGGCCCGCCTGGAAGCGGCCTGGCTCGGGCGGGCCGTGGGCTGCCTGCTCGGCAAACCCGTGGAGAAGCTCCCCCTCGAAGCGATCCGGGCCCTCGCGCGAGCCTCCGGCAACTGGCCCCTGCGCACCTGGTTCACCGCGAGGGGCGTACCCCCGGACCTGCTGGCCGCACACCCCTGGAACCGGCGCTCGGCCGCCACTTCGCTGGCCGAGAACATCGACGGGATGCCCGAGGACGACGACCTCAACTACCCGCTCCTGAACCTTCTGCTGCTCCAGCGGTACGGCCGGGACTTCACCACCGCCGACGTGGCCCGCCTCTGGCTCGACGAACTCCCCGCGGGGCGCGCCTTCACCGCGGAACGCGTCGCCTACCGCAACCTCCTCGGCGGCATCGAGCCCCCGGAGACCGCCCTCCGGCACAACCCGTTCCGTGAGTGGATCGGCGCGCTGATCCGCGCGGACGTGCACGGCTGGACCAACCCGGGCGACCCGGCCAGGGCCGCCGAACAGGCCCACCGCGACGCGGCCCTCACCCACACGGCCAACGGCGTCTACGCGGCGATGTTCACGGCCGCCGCCGTCGCCGAGGCCGCCACCGGGACCAGTGACGTCCACTCGTGCCTGCGCACCGGACTGAGAGTCGTCCCGCCCGGCTCCCGGCTGGCCCGGGCCGTCCGCCACGCCGTCCACCTCGCCCGTACGACACCGGACTTCGACGCGGTCGTCGACGAACTGCACGCCACCCACCGCGACTGCCACTGGGTCCACGCCGTCCCGAACACCGCGCTGATCGCCGCCGCGCTCACCCACGCGGACGGCGACTTCGGCGGCTCTGTCTGCCGGGCGGTGTCCGGCGGTCTCGACACCGACTCGAACGGCGCGACGGCCGGAAGCATCGCCGGCCTGCTCGCGGGCGACCCCGCCGCCCTGCCCGCCCACTGGACGGCCCCCCTCAAGAACCGGCTCGCCACCTCCGTCGCCGACTTCGACGGCATCGGCTTCGACGCCCTCGCCCACCTCACACAACGGGAGACCGTTCGCCCATGACCCATATCGCCGTGCTCGGCAGCACGAACATGGACCTCGTCGCGTATGTCGCCAAAGCCCCGCAGCGCGGAGAGACCGTGACGGGACGGGAGTTCCGCACGGTCCCCGGCGGCAAGGGCGCGAACCAGGCGGTGGCCGCCGCGCACGCGGGCGCCGACGTCTCCCTGGTCGGCGCCGTGGGCGCCGACTCCTTCGGCAGCCAACTCCGTTCCACGCTCGAGCACTTCGGCGTGAACACCGACCATCTGCGCACCACCGAGGGACCGTCGGGCACCGCGCACATCGTGGTGGACGACGAGGGCGGCAACGCGATCGTCGTCATCCCCGGCGCCAACGGCACCGTCACCTCCCTGGCCCCCGGCGACGAGGGCCTCATCGCCAGCGCCGACGCGCTTCTCCTCCAGCTCGAGATCCCGATGGAGGCCGTGCTCTCCGGCGCGGAGGCCGCGCGCAGACACGGCGTCCGCACCATCCTGACACCGGCCCCCGCACAGTTCCTGCCGCCCCAACTGCTCGCGTCCATCGACCTCTTGGTGCCCAACCAGCACGAGGCCGCCGCGCTCACCGGCTTCACCGACCCGCGCGGAGCCGCCGCCGCCCTGCTCGAACAGGTCCCGGAGGTCGTCGTCACCCTGGGCGCGGAGGGCAGCCTGTACGCGACCAGGGGCGCCGACCCCATCACAGTGCCCGCCCCGAGGGTGACCGCCGTCGACTCCACCGGAGCGGGCGACACCTTCGTCGGCACCCTGGCGGTGGCGCTCGCCGAGGGCCGGGAGATGTCGGAGGCCCTCGTGTGGGCGTCGGCGGCCGCCTCGGTGTCGGTGCAGCGGCACGGGGCGACGTCCTCGATGCCCTACCGCTCCGAGATCGACACGCAGGCCGGCGGATGAACGGCCCCACCGGGGGCGGCCCCCTCGGCGGCCTGCGCGTCCTCGACCTCGCGACCCTGTTCGCCGGGCCGCTCGCCGCCACGATGCTCGGCGACTTCGGCGCGGAGGTCGTGAAGGTCGAACACCCCCGCCGGCCGGACCCGTCCCGGGGACACGGACCCTCGAAGGACGGTATCGGCCTGTGGTGGAAGCTCCTCGGCCGCAACAAGCGCACGATCACACTCGACCTGTCCAAGCGGGGCGGCCGTGAGACCCTGCTCCGGCTCGCCGCCGACGCCGACGTGATCATCGAGAACTTCCGTCCGGGCACCCTGGAGAAGTGGGACCTCGGCTGGGCGGAGCTGTCCGCGGCCAACCCCCGGCTGATCCTCGCCCGGGTCACCGCCTTCGGCCAGTTCGGCCCCTACGCCCACCGCCCCGGCTTCGGCACGCTCGCGGAGGCGATGAGCGGCTTCGCGGCGATCACCGGCGAGCCGGACGCGCCGCCGACCCTCCCCCCGTTCGGTCTGGCCGACTCGATCGCCGGCCTCGCGACCGCGTACGCCGTGCTGACCGCGCTGCGGGCCCGCGACCGCACCGGCGAGGGTCAGGTGATCGACATGGCGATCATCGAGCCGATCCTGACCGTCCTCGGCCCGCAGCCGATCTGGTACGACCAGCTGGGCCATGTCCAGCCCCGCACCGGAAACCGCTCGGCGAACAACGCGCCCCGCAACACCTATCGCACGGCGGACGGCTCCTGGGTCGCGGTCTCGACGTCGGCGCAGTCGATCGCCGAGCGGGTGATGCGCCTGGTCGGCCGCCCCGACGTGATCGACGAGCCGTGGTTCGCGACCGGCGCGGACCGGGCCCGCCACGCCGACATCCTGGACGGTGCCGTCGGCGCGTGGATCGCCGAACGCACCCGGGACGAGGTCCTCGCCGCCTTCGAGAAGGCGGAAGCGGCGATCGCGCCGGTCCAGGACGTCCGGGACGTCATGAGCGACCCCCAGTACCAGGCCCTGGACACCGTCACCAGCGTCGACGACCCCGAGCTCGGGCCGCTGCGCATGCAGAACGTCCTCTTCCGGCTCTCCGAGACCCCCGGCGCCATCCACTGGGCGGGCCGTCCGCACGGCGCGGACACCGACGCCGTACTCGCCGAACTCGGCCTGACGGCGCCCGAGATCGAGGAACTGAGGGCGGAGGGGGCGCTGTGACCGCGGACCTCCTGCCGCTGACCTGGCTCTACGCTCCGGGAGACCGTCCCGAGGTGGTGGCCAAGGCGCTGGTCTCGGGCGCGGACGTCGTCCTCGTCGATCTGGAGGACGCGGTCGCGCCGCACCGCAAGGAGTACGCCCGCTCCGCCACCGCCGACCTGCTCGCCGAGGCACCGCCCGTCCCGGTTCACGTCCGGGTCAACGCCCTCGACGGCCCGTTCTGCGACGCCGACCTGAAGACGCTCTCGCCGCTGCGCGGGCTGTCCGGCCTGCGGCTGCCGAAGGTGACCTCGCGCTCCGACGTCATACGGGTGGCGGAGAACGCGACCCCCGACGCGGGTGAGACGATCCCGCTCTACGCCCTGCTGGAGACGGCTCTGGGCATCGAGCAGGCGTACTCCATCGCGTCGTCCCATCGCGCGCTGCGCGGCATCTCGCTCGGCGAGAGCGATCTGCGGGCCGATCTGGGTGTCCGTGACGAGGCGGGCCTCGACTGGTCCCGGGCCCGCCTGGTCGTGGCCGCGCGGGCGGCGGGGCTGCCCCCACCGGCCCAGTCGGTCTATCCCGACATCCGCGATGTGGAGGGCCTGGCCGCGTCCTGCGCGCGTGGTCGCGCCCTCGGCTTCCTCGGGCGGGCGGCGATCCACCCCCGCCAGCTCCCGATCATCGAGCGGGCCTACCTCCCCACCCCGGCCGAGGTCGATTCCGCCGAGGCCGTCATCAGGGCGGCCGCCGCCGACCCGGGCGCGCAGGCCCTGCCGGACGGCCGTTTCATCGACGCGGCGGTGGTCACGGGCGCCCGCCGCACCCTCGCCCTCGCTCAGCGCCGGGTCTGAGACCACAGGCCACCGGGACGCCGCGTGCGCGACGACGGGTGCGGGACGGGGTGCCGGGACAACGGGCCGTACACATGAAGGGGGCGCCGCGTCCCGGACGCGGCGCCCCCTTCATGTGTACGGGGAGAACTCAGCTCTTCTTGGCCGACCCGGCCTCGTCCCGCGCCACGGGCTGTGCCTCGGTCTCGGTCTCGGTCTCCTTCTCGGACTCCGTCCCGGAGGCGGAACCAGCGTTCACCGAGGACGTGTCGGACCCGGTGACGGTCTCCTTGCCGAGGTCGACGGAGCCGCCGTCGGTCCCGTCCTCGTCCCCGTCCCCGCTCCTGCCGTCCGTCCCGGCCTCGCCCTCGGACTTGTCCGCGGCCTTGTCGTCGGCCTTGTCCGCGGCCTTGTCGTCGGCCTTGTCCTCGGCGGAGGCCGTCGCGTCGTCCTCGGCCGGCGCGTCCTCGTCGGCGTGGGGCTCGACGATCTCCTCCCGGCCCGGGCGCAGCCGGGACGAGATCACGATGTAGAGCACCGCGAGGACGAAGACCACCATCGCGGTCCAGTCGTTGAGACGCAGGCCCAGGATGTGGTGGGCGTCGTCGACACGCATGTACTCGATCCAGCCCCGGCCGACGCAGTACGCGGCGACGTACAGGGCGAAGGCCCGCCCGTGGCCCATCTTGAAGCGGCGGTCGGCCCAGATGACCAGGAGGCCGACGCCGACGCACCACAGGGACTCGTACAGGAATGTCGGGTGGTAGTAGCCGGGGACGCGCCCGTCCGTGGAGGACGTGATGTGCAGCGCCCACGGAACGTCCGTCGGCTTGCCGTACAGCTCCTGGTTGAACCAGTTGCCCCAGCGCCCGCACGCCTGGGCGAAGGCGATGCCGGGTGCCACGGCGTCGGCCCAGGCCGGCAGCGGGATACCGCGGCGGCGGCACCCGATCCAGGCGCCCAGCGCACCGAGGGCGATGGCGCCCCAGATGCCGAGCCCGCCCTGCCAGATCTTGAAGGCGTCCACCCAGTCGCGGCCCTCGCTGAAGTACAGCTCGTAGTCCGTGATCACGTGGTAGAGCCGGCCGCCGACGAGGCCGAAGGGCACGGCCCAGACCGCGATGTCGGCCACCGTGCCGGCCCGCCCTCCACGGGCGATCCAGCGCTTGTTGCCCAGCCAGACGGCTAGGAAGACGCCGATGATGATGCAGAACGCGTAGCCGCGCAGCGGAATGGGGCCGAGATGCAGCACACCGTGCGACGGGCTGGGAATGTAGGCAAGTTCCATGGCAAGGTCGACGCTACCGTGCCGGACGCCACCCGCGACGGGCAGGCCCGCAACGGGTCCATAACGTGCGGCGCCCCCGGCCCGCGGAAGGCGGGGGGCGCCGGAGCGTGCGGACGGCTCAGCCCTTGTTGGCCGCCTCCACCATCTGCTTGAGCTTGGCGGGGGTCATCGACTGGTCCGCGTAGATGTTCTTGCCGCCCAGGAGCACGGTCGGGGTGCCCGTGAAGCCGCCGGCCTGGAACGCGGCGTTCGACTTCTGGACCCAGCTGTCGTGGGTGCCGTCGTTCACGCACGTGCGGAAGGCCGGGGTGTCCAGACCGCCCACCTTGCCGGCCAGCTCGATGAGCTTGGCGTTGTCGGCGAAGGCGTCGTCGGTCTCCTTGGGCTGGTTCTCGTACAGCACGTCGTGGTACTCGCGGAACTTCCCGGCGTCCTGGGCACAGGCCGCGGCGTTGGCGGCCTTGCGGGAGCCGCTGCCGCCCATGTTGCCGTCGATCAGGGTGACGAGGTGATACTCGACCTTCAGCTGACCGGCGTCGACCAGTTCGTGGATGGTCGGGCGGTAGGCCGTCTCGAAGGCCTGGCAGGCCGGGCAGCGGAAGTCCTCCCACACCGTGAGGGTCGACTTGGCGCCGTCCTTGCCGACGGGGATCGCGAGACTGTCCTTGCCGGTGGCGCCCGAGGGCGACACGACCGGGCCCGAGGTGTCGCTCTTCTTGTCCTTGCCCGAGTTGGCGGCCACCACGCCGATCACGGCGGCCAGGCCGAGGACGCAGATCACCGACGCCCCCACGATCAGCGCGCGGCGGCGCTTGTCCGCGGCCTTCTGCTTCTCTCGCTCGGCCGCCAGCCGCTCGCGGGCGTTGCGCTTTCCGTCACGGTTCTTCTCGCTCACATCCGGCAGAACGAACCGGGGAGGCGCAGCGCGCCTCCCCGGTCCAAGGTCCACTCGTTCGAGTGAGCGGATTGTCCGTTACACGCAGATCTGCCGCGTGCGGATCGGCTCCGTCGCGTTACGCCGTTCCGCGCACACCCTTGGCGAGGTCGGCCGCGAGTTCCCGTACCGCTTCGAGGCCGGCCGCCTCGTCGGGCGCGTCCAGCATCCGCTTCACGAACGCCGAGCCGACGATCACACCGTCGGCGAAGCGGGCCACCTCGGCGGCCTGCGCGGCGCTGGAGACGCCCAGGCCGACGCAGACGGGCAGACCGGTGGTCGCCTTGGTGCGTGCGACCAGGTCCTGGGCCTGGTTCCCGACCGACTCCCGGGTCCCGGTGACCCCCATCAGCGAGGCCGCGTACACGAAGCCGCTGCCGGCCGCGGTGATCTCGGCGAGCCGGGCGTCCTTGCTGCTGGGCGCGACGACGAAGACGGTCGCGAGACCGTGCTTGTCGGCGTGCTCCCTCCACAGCGCCGACTCCTGGACCGGCAGGTCGGGCAGGATGCAGCCCGCGCCGCCCGCATCGGCGAGCTCGGCGGTGAAGCGCTCGATCCCGTAGCGGTCGATCGGGTTCCAGTACGTCATGACGAGGACGGGCTTGCCGGTGGCCTCGAACGCCTCCCGGACGGTCCGCATCACGTCCGCGATCCTGACGCCGCCGCGCAGGGCGATGTCGTCGGCGGTCTGGATGACGGGGCCGTCGAGGACGGGGTCGCTGTGCGGCAGTCCGACCTCGACGACGTCGGCGCCGCCGTCGAAGACCGCCTTGATCGCCGCGATGCCGCCGTCGACGGTCGGGAAGCCGGCGGGCAGGTAGGCGATGAGGGCGGACCGCCCCTGGGCCTTCGCGCCGGCGAGGGTGTCGCTCAACAGCCGGATGTTGCCGCTCACTTGACGTCCCCCTCGATCTCGGCGTTCTCGGTGTCGGCGTCCGCCGCGACGACGCCGTCGGCGCCCTCGTCGTACAGGCCGAAGTAGCGGGCGGCGGTGTCCATGTCCTTGTCGCCGCGCCCGGACAGGTTGACGACGATCAGCCCGTCCCTGCCCAGCTCCTTGCCGACCTCCAGGGCCCCGGCGAGCGCGTGGGCGCTCTCGATGGCCGGGATGATGCCCTCGGTGCGGGAGAGCAGCCGCAGGGCCTGCATCGCCGCGTCGTCGGTGACCGCGCGGTACTCGGCGCGGCCGCTGTCCTTGAGGTAGGAGTGCTCGGGGCCGATGCCGGGGTAGTCCAGTCCGGCCGAGATCGAGTAGGGCTCGGTGATCTGGCCCTCGTCGTCCTGGAGGACGTACGACCGCGATCCGTGCAGGATGCCGGGCTCGCCCGCGGTCAGGGTCGCCGCGTGTTCGCCGGTCTCCAGGCCGTGACCGGCCGGCTCGCAGCCGATCAGGCGTACCCCGCTGTCGGGGATGAAGGCGTGGAAGAGGCCGATGGCGTTGGAGCCGCCGCCGACGCAGGCGACGGCGGCGTCGGGCAGCCGTCCGGCGCGCTCCAGGATCTGCCGGCGGGCCTCGACGCCGATGACCCGGTGGAAGTCGCGGACCATGGCGGGGAAGGGGTGCGGGCCGGCGACGGTCCCGAAGAGGTAGTGCGTGCGGTCGACGTTGGCGACCCAGTCGCGGAACGCCTCGTTGATGGCGTCCTTCAGGGTGCGGGAGCCGGACTTCACGGCGATGACCTCGGCGCCGAGCATGCGCATCCGGGCCACGTTCAGTGCCTGGCGCCGGGTGTCGATCTCGCCCATGTAGATGGTGCATTCGAGGCCGAAGAGCGCGCACGCGGTGGCCGTGGCGACGCCGTGCTGGCCGGCGCCGGTCTCCGCGATGACGCGGGTCTTGCCCATGCGCCGGGTCAGCAGGGCCTGGCCGAGCACATTGTTGATCTTGTGCGAGCCGGTGTGGTTGAGGTCCTCGCGCTTGAGGAAGATCCGCGCGCCGCCGGCGTGTTCGGCGAAGCGGGGCACCTCGGTGAGGGAGCTCGGGCGTCCGGTGTAGTGGACGAGCAGGTCGTCGAGCTCGCGGGCGAACTCGGGGTCGGCCTTCGCCTTGTCGTACTCGACGGCGACCTCGTCCACGGCGGCGACCAGCGCCTCCGGGATGAACTTGCCGCCGAAGGCGCCGAAGTAGCCTTCGGCGCTGGGGACTTGACCGTCGGGGTCGGGAATGAAGAACTCGCTGGGCATGCGGATACCTCGCAGGGGCGACAGCCCCGGTCAGGGATCGGACAGGGTCACGGGAACCGGACGCACGCGCGCTCCGACCGTCACCGGCTGCTCCGCCGGTGACGATGCCGCTCCTGCCGCAGGTCCGCCCGCGCAGCCGACGGACGTGCCGTCGCGAGGACCGGGGGTGCCGGATTCCGGCTCGGTCCCTGTGCGGGGTGGACGCGGCCCGGTCCGCCCGTGCCGCGGACTCGGACCGGTCCACGCTTGCGGTGGGGCCGGCCCGGCTCGCGGCGGAGGGGGACGGGGCCCGGTTCACCCGTGAAGGTGATCAGGCCGAGGAGGGCGTGAGCGCGCGTACGCGCTCGGGCCATCGCATGCCGTTGACCTGCCCCGGCTCGTCGCCGATGACGTAACGGACCCGGCGCCCGTGCACACGGCGGGCGGGCGCCCGGCAGCCGCGCGGCCGGCAGCCGCGGGCGAGACGGGCGTAGGGGTCACGGGCCGCCGAGGGAACCGGGAGCACGACGGCGGACCGCACCCGGGCGCACTTGGGGTACGGATCCCTGGAGAGGGAGACGTGCGGTACGACCGGACGAAGCGCGGCCGAGAGCGGAGCGCCCGCAGTGGAGGCTGTCGGGCGCGGTACGGCCGGACGAGGTGAACCCTGCCGGGGTACGGCCTGACGTGGTGCGGCCCGACGTGGTGCGGCCGACCCCGCGCGCGCCGGTACGCCGTCGGGGCGAAGGCCCGGACGGGGTACGGCGGGGGCGAGGGTCGGGGCGGGCACCGGCGGGTCAGTCCCGTCCGTGCCGCAGGGCCGGGTGGGCGCCCGCGGCGACGAGGTCGGAGACCGCGGTCTTCGGGTCGCGGCCGGTGACGAGGGACTCGCCGACCAGGACCGCGTCGGCGCCCGCGTTGGCGTACGCGATGAGGTCGTGCGGTCCGCGGACACCGGACTCGGCGATCTTGACGATGGTGTCGGGGATCTCGGGGGCGACCCGCTCGAAGGTCGTACGGTCGACCTTCAGAGTCTTCAGGTCGCGCGCGTTGACACCGATGATCTTCGCCCCGGCGTCGACCGCCCGCTCGACCTCGTCCTCGTTGTGCACCTCGACCAGCGGCGTGAGCCCGATGGACTCGGCGCGCTCGATGAGGGACTCGAGGGCGGGCTGTTCGAGGGCCGCGACGATGAGCAGCGCCAGGTCGGCACCGTACGCGCGGGCCTCCCACAGCTGGTACGACGTGACGATGAAGTCCTTGCGCAGCACCGGGATGTCCACGCGGGCGCGGACGGCCTCCAGGTCGGCGAGCGAGCCGCCGAAGCGGCGCTGTTCGGTGAGGACGGAGATGACGGCCGCGCCGCCCGCCTCGTAGTCGGCGGCCAGGGCCGCCGGGTCGGCGATCGCGGCGAGCGCGCCCTTGGACGGGCTGGACCGCTTGACCTCGCAGATGACCTTGACGCTGTCGCCGCGGAGGGCGGCCACGCCGTCCTTGGCCGCCGGAGCCTTCGCCGCGCGCTCCTTGAGCTCGTCGAGGCTGACGCGCGCCTGCCGTTCCGCGAGGTCGGCACGGACTCCGTCGATGATCTCGTCGAGCACACTCACGCGAGCGGCCCCCTTCCCTGCGGTGGACGGTTGAAGCGGTGGGGCAGTGGACCCGGGTTCACCGTCCTGACGGATAAGTCGGGTCACTGCGATGGTATCCGGAGGAAGGCGTAGCCCTCGCATCCGGTTGACGCCGGTCCCACTACCTGGACATTTACCGTTCGATCAAGGATGCAGCCAGCCGCCGGAGGGCAGGTTCCGGACAACCGTGAAGACCAGCACCAACGCGCCGACGCTCCACAGGTGCACCGGTCCCAGATCGAGCCGGGCCGGCCGTCCGCGTGCCGCGCGGATCACCCAGAAGGACCACACGAGGGCGAAGACCAGGTAGCCGCCGACAGCGAGCGCGTTGTCCGTGAGCGCCGTGGCGAGGTCGCCGTGCACGAAGGCGTGCGCGCTGCGCAGACCGCCGCAGCCGGGGCAGTACAGGCCGGTGAGGCGGAAGAGCGGGCAGACGGGGTAGTGGCCGGGCTCGTCGGGGTCGACGGTCCCGACGTACGCGAAGGCTCCGGCGACGGTCGCGAGCAGCGCGCCGGGAACGGCGAGCCGTCGCAGGACGCCCGCGTCCGGCCCGGTCCGCGTCACCCTCTGGGTTTCGGCGTTCACGCGACGCATTCTGCCTCGCACGGGTGGCGGGCGCTCGCCCGCGTACCCGGAAGGCGTCACGCCCGCACCCGCGGAAGGCGTCACGCGCGTACGCGGAAGACGTCACGCCCGGACCCGCGGAGGTCGTCACGTGCGTAGGCGGGAGGCGTCACGCACGCACCCGGAAGGCGTCACGCGCGTACCCGGGAGGCAGACGCGCGCGTCTGCGGGGGGCGACGCCCGGACATGCGGAAGGCGGCCCCGGCAGGGTGCCGGGGCCGCCTTCCGTGAAGCCTCAGTGGGTCAGGCGTCGGCGCCCACGGTGGAGCCGGCCGTGTTCACGGAGTGCGTGGCGGCGGTCTTCGGCTGGCCGAGACCCATGCTCCGCATGACCATGCCCACGACACCGCCGAGGACGACGATGACCATGCCGGCCCAGAAGCCCAGCGGTTCGGCCTTGACCATGAAGGCACCCGCGACGCAGAAACCGATGAAGGCGATGATGACACCGGTCCAGGCGGCCGGGGTGTGACCGTGGCTGCTGCCCGCCATGACTTGCTCCTCGTTGCTGTATGCGTGTGTGAGTCGGACGCTCACCGCCCATTGTCCCGTACGCACGGGTCCGGTGTGAGCGGGGGGTCACCCCATGCGCGCCGGTCGGGCCGGGTCACGACGAAGGGCCCGGGGCCGGGGCCCCGGGGGCCGGGGACCTACGTCCCGGCCGGGTCCGGGCCGGTGGGGTCCTCGCCGCGGTCGAGCGCCTTCCAGAGGTCCTCGGGGCGGTCCGGGTCGACCGGCTTGGCCTTGCGGGGCCGGGGCGTGCCGTCCCGCTCGTAGCGGCCGGACATGACGGGCCAGGAGCGGCCGTGGCGCAGCGCGAGCAGCCCGGCCAGCAGGATGAGCGCGCCGCCCGCAGCGGCCACGTACGGCCACAGGGTGTGGCTGAGCCCGGCCGCGGTGGCGGCGGTGTTGCCGGAGGCGGCGGCGGCCCGCTCGTCGAGGGCGGAGCTGTCGCTCACGCCGAGGACGGCGGCGACGGCGATGCCCGCGCCGGAGAGCGCGAGCAGCGCGGAGACCAGGAGGCGGCCGGAGCGGCGGACGGCGAAGACGGCGACGAGCGCGGCGAGGCCGACTATCGCGAGCGCCGCGGGCACACCCGTGATGTCGCTGCCCTTGGCGGTCAGCGGGAAGTCGCCGCCGGCCACGGTCGCGGTCCCCCGCGCCCAGCTCTGCCGGGTGGCGAGCAGGACGACGGCCGCGCCGAGCGCGCCGCTCAGCAGGGTCACGGCAAGGCTGCGGCGGCCGGACCGGGCGGGTCCCGCGGCTTCGGTTCGTGGGTGAGGAACAGCAGTCACAGACCCCACTATCGCCTGAACCCCGGGCGAACCGTCATTCGGGGTTGCGTGACCCTCGTCCTATCGGCCGCGTTCCGCCGCCGTCGCGCACACCCTGGACACAGCCGGGGGACAGTCGTCGTACAGCCCGGACACAGCCGGGCCGTACGGCGGCCGCCCGCCGGAGCGTCGCGCTACCGCCCGAGGCGGTTCGCCGTGTGGACCGCGCGCAGGACCGCGGCCGCCTTGTTGCGGCACTCGTCGTCCTCCGCCTGCGGGACGGAGTCGGCGACGATGCCGGCGCCGGCCTGTACGTAGGCCGTGCCGTCGCGCAGCAGGGCCGTACGGATGGCGATGGCGGTGTCGGAGTCGCCGGCGAAGTCGAGGTAACCGACGCAGCCGCCGTACAGCCCGCGCCGGGACGGCTCCAGTTCGTCGATGATCTGCATCGCGCGCGGCTTGGGTGCGCCGGAAAGCGTTCCGGCGGGGAAGCAGGCGGTGAGCACGTCGAAGGCCGTACGGCCGGCGGCGACCCGGCCGGTCACCGTGGACACGATGTGCATCACGTGCGAGTACCGCTCGATGGACATGAAGTCGACGACCTCGACGGAACCGGGCTCGCAGACCCGTCCGAGGTCGTTGCGCCCCAGGTCGACGAGCATGAGGTGCTCGGCGCGCTCCTTGGGGTCGGCGATCAGTTCGTCGGCGAGGGCCTGGTCGTCCTGGACGGTCGCGCCGCGCGGCCGGGTGCCCGCGATGGGATGCACCATGGCCTGTCCGCCCTCGACCTTGACCAGCGCCTCCGGGGAGGAGCCGACGACATCGAACCCGTCGAAGCGGAACAGGTACATGTACGGCGAGGGGTTGGTCGCCCGCAGGACCCGGTAGACGTCCAACGCGCTGGCCGTGCACGGCGTTTCGAAGCGCTGGGAGGGGACGACCTGGAAGGCCTCGCCGGCCCGGATGCGCTCCTTGATGTCCTCGACGGCGTCCTGGAAGTCGGGGCCGCCCCAGAGCGCGGTGTACTCGGGGAGTTCGGAGGGCGGGAGCGCGGCGGGCGGCTGGGACACCGCGCGCGAGAGGTCGGCCTCCATGGCGTCGAGGCGGGCGACGGCGTCCGCGTACGCCTCGTCGACACCGGTGTCCAGGTCGTTGTGGTTGATCGCGTTGGCGATCAGCTGGACCGAGCCGTCCCAGTGGTCGAGGACGGCGAGGTCGCTGGTGAGCAGCATGGTCAGCTCGGGCAGCTTCAGGTCGTCCCGCTCGCCGGGGCCGATCTTCTCCAGGCGGCGCACGATGTCGTAACCCAGATAGCCGACCATGCCGCCGGTGAAGGGCGGCAGTCCCTCGCCCTGCGGGGTGTGCAGCGCCTCGATGGTGGCGCGCAGGGCCGCGAGCGGGTCGCCGTCGACGGGGACGCCGACGGGCGGGGTGCCGAGCCAGTGCGCCTGTCCGTCGCGCTCGGTGAGCGTCGCGGCGGAGCGGACACCCACGAACGAGTAGCGGGACCAGGACAGGGAGGTGCGGCCGTTCTCGGCGGATTCGAGCAGGAACGTGCCGGGGCGCTCGGCGGCCAGCTTGCGGTACAGCGCGACCGGCGTGTCGCCGTCCGCGAGCAGTTTGCGGCTGACGGGGATGACACGGCGGTCGGTGGCCAGCTTGCGGAACGTCTCGAGGTCCATGGCGGCTGACCTTACTGATTCCCGGCCGGGGCACCGGAATCGGCGCTCTCGGCCCGGTCGCCGGAGTCCTTCAGGAGCACGTCGGCGTCGAAGCAGGTGCGGTCGCCGGTGTGGCAGGCGGCGCCCACCTGGTCGACGCGCACCAGCAGGGTGTCCGCGTCGCAGTCCAGGGCCACCGACCGGACGTGCTGGAAGTGGCCGGAGGTGTCGCCCTTGACCCAGTACTCCTGGCGGCTGCGGGACCAGTAGGTGCAGCGGCCCGTGGTGAGCGTGCGGTGCAGTGCCTCGTCGTCCATCCAGCCGAGCATCAGCACCTCACCGGTGTCGTACTGCTGGGCGATGGCGGGGACGAGTCCGTCGGCGCTGCGCTTGAGGCGGGCGGCGATCTCGGGGTCCAGGCTGCTGGCGGGGGGCGTGCTGGTCATGGGTGCCATTGTGCCGCGCCGGGCCGTCCCTCCCGGCCGTTGTCCACAGGCCGGACCTGTGCGGTCTTCCACAGGCCGTGCCCGGCCGGATCCGCCGCGCTCTCCGGTGGGCGGAGCGGGTGCCCGGCCGTAGGCTGGCTGGCATGTCGACCCATGCGAAGCGCGAACGGCTCCTCCTGGCCGATCTGTTGGACGCGGTGGGACCGGACGCCCCGACCCTGTGCGAGGGCTGGAGCAGCCGGGACCTCGCCGCGCACGTGGTGGTGCGCGAGCGGCGCCTCGACGCCGCCGGCGGTGTCGTCGTCAAACAGCTCGCGTCCCGGCTGGAGCGGGTGATGGCGGAGTTCGCCGAGAAGCCGTACGAGGAGCTGATCCAGCTGCTCCGTACGGGTCCGCCGCGGTTCTCCCCGTTCTCCCTGAAGCAGGTGGACGAGGCGTCGAACGTGGTGGAGTTCTACGTCCACACCGAGGACGTACGGCGGGCGCAGCCGGACTGGACGCCGCGCGAGCTGGACCCGGTGTTCCAGGAGGCCCTGTGGTCGCGCCTGGAGCGGACGGCCCGGCTGATGGGCCGCGGCGCTCCGACGGGCGTGGTCCTGCGCCGCCCGAACGGCCAGACGGCGGTGCTGAACAAGGCGACGCCGGTGGTGACGGTGACCGGTGAGCCGTCCGAGCTGCTGCTGTTCGCGTTCGGCCGGCAGGCCGTGGCGGACGTCGAGCTGGACGGCGACAAGGACGCGATCACCAAGCTCCACGAGGCGAAGCAGCTGGGAATCTAGGAGCAGCGGGGCCTCCGGGCTCCAGGGGCGTTGTCCGGATCGCCCGGGCGCGGACCGGTCCGGGCGGCGCGCCCGGACCTGCCGTGCCCGGACGCGTCGGTACGGCCCGGCCGGCGGCCCACCCGACCTGCCCCACCGGCCCGCCCGGCCTGCCCCGCCGTCGCTCCCGACCTGCGCCACCGGTCCCGTTCCGCACGCCGCGGTCGGCGGGACTTTCACCTCCGTACCGGGATCGCGGGAGGGACCGGGTCGGGGGGACCGGGGCGCGGGAGGGACCTCATGGATCGAGCAGGGAGTGTGCCTCCAGGGCCAGGAACAACTCCACGACGTCCGCCGGCCGGGTCAGAGCGCGGCCGGTGAGCTGTTCGCAGCGGCGCAGCCTGTTCAGGACGGTGTTGCGGTGGCAGTAGAGGCGCCCCGCGGCCCGCTGGGCGGAGCCGTCGCAGTCGAGCCAGACCCTCAGCGTGTCCAGCATGACGTCCCGCTCGGACGGGTCCAGCCGAAGCAGCGGCCCGAGAACCCGCTCCGACAGCGCCGCGCCGAGGACCGGCGCGGAGACGACGAGCGCGGCGGGCAGATGCTCCTCCAGGACGACGGTTCCGCCGGAGCGCGGACAGGCCCGCAGGGCGGTGTCGGCCAGCCGGCGGGCGTCACCGATCGCCGCGAGCCCCTCCACGACCGGGCTCACTCCGACCCGGGCGACCTGCGGTGCGGTCAGCCGGCGGGCGATCTCCCCGGCGTCCATCACGGGTCCGCGCGTCCCCGGTCGCTTCCCGCTCGGGCCGCCGGCGACGTCCGGAGCCGCCTCGGCCGCCGAGGCGGGCACCGGCCCGGGGCCCGCCTCGAAGGGGCCGCCGTCGTGACCTCGGCCGGGCCGCTCCCCGTCAGGTGAACGGCCGCCGAGCAGGACGATGCCGTAGCAGCCCCCGCCGTCACGGTCGCGGTCGCGGTACCAGAGGATCCGCAGGCCCGGAAGGCACACCTGGCCGCGTACGTCCGTGAACGCCCGGCCGGCCGGCAGGCGGACCAGCAGCACCGCGTACCGGCCCTGTTCGGGAAGGCCGAGGGCGGCGGCGGTGGCCGGCAGATCGGCGATCCGGGCGGTGCCGTCGAGGAGGGCGGCCGTCATCAGCCGCAGCCGGTTCTCCCTGCGCCACATCAGCTCGCGCTCGGTCTGGCGGTAGGCGTCGGCGGCGACGGCGCAGTGGTCGTCGACGAAGTTCCAGACGTCGGCGGCCACGTGCACGAGCAGGCGCGCGTCGGAGGGATGGCTGCGGGTCGTCTCGTCGACGAGCTCCTGCCAGATCATGCCGCCGCCCAGCCGGAAGGCCCGCAGCAGGGCGTCCAGGGGAAAGCCGCGTTCGGCGCGGGCCCTGCCGATGGCCCAGGAACAGCGGTGGGCGGCCTCGCGCAGTTCACCCGGCCGGATCAGGGATCCGACGTTGAGCTTCAGCGAGCGCCGCACCTCGTCGCGGACGCTCTCCGCGTCCGCCTCCATGGCCGCGCGGTACGCGGGTTCACGCGCCACCAAGAGGTCCACCAGGCGTTCGGAGAGTTCGGGCAGCCCCGCCATCAGCGCCCGGGCGGCGCGGTGCAGCACCGGGAGCGCCTCCGCGTCGAGAGCCGGGCGGGCGTCCGGTGCCGGGGGCCGCGGCCCGGGCCGGTACCGGACGTGGTCGGGTACGAGGTGCTGCATCGCTGTCCTCCACCGGGTCGGCTCGGCCGGGCTGCCCGGGCCGACACGCGGCACACGGGTGCTCCGCACCTCCTGATCCCGCAGGATGACATACCGCCCGGTCGGTACCTAGGGGTGTGCGACGGTCTTCTCGGCCCGGTCCACCCATCGGGAGAGCTCGACCCGGGAGCGGACCCCCAGCGCGGCGAAGACATTGCGCAGGTGGTGGTCCACGGTGCGGGGGCTCACGGACAGGCGCAGCGCCACCTCGCGATTGGTGGCCCCCTCCGCCACGCAGCGCGCGATCCGTAGCTGCTGGGGCGTCAGAAGGCCGAGCGGGCCCGCCGGTTCGCCCGGTCCCGCGTCTCCGGTGGCCCGCAGTTCGGCCCTCGCCTGGGCGGCCCAGCCGAGCGCCCCGCCGCGCTCGAAGGACACCAGCGCGTCCCGCAGCCGAAGGCGGGCCTCACCGGGTCTGCGCCGCCGTCGCAGCCAGGCGCCGTAGAGGAGTTGGGTACGTCCGCGTTCGAAGTCCCCGGCCGCTCGGTCGTGTTGGGCCAGCGCGGCGCGGAACAGCGCCTCGCATTCCTCCGGGTCGCTCAACAGTGCACGGCAGCGGGCCAGTTGGGCCCGGGCCTGGGGATCCGAGCCCTGATCGGACCAGTGGGCGAACTCGGCCACGGCCGACCGGGCGGCATCCGTCCGTCCCGTGCGGGCCGCGGCTTCGACGAAGCAGGGGACGGCGAGCATCCGTACCGCGAAATGGCCACGGCGCGGGCCGGCCGCGACCAGGGGGCCGAGCCGCGCCGCGGCCTCGGGGAGCCGGCCGCAGGCCAGGTCGGCGCGGGCCCGCGCCCACTGGGCCAGCGTGGCCGCCTGCGCGAGCCCATGGGCCGCGGCGACGCGTTCGGCAGCCGCGGCGTGTTCCGCGACGGACTCCGGAGAACCCTCGACGGACGCCACCAGCGCGAGAATCGCGTGGTGGTGCGACGCGAGGTTGTCCTGACCTGCGCCGAGAGCCGTGCGCAGGCCGTCCTCGGCATGGGCGCGAGCACGGGCGTGGCGGCCCGCGCGCAGCTCTCCGTAGGCCAGCCGTTCCAGCGCCTGGGCGACCAGGATGTACGGGCCCCGGGCCCTGGCGACGGCGAGGGCACGGGAGTTGGCGCGAGCCGCGGCGGTGAGGTCGCCGACGACGAGGGCGGCGCCGCCGGCCCGCAGCAGGGCCTCCGGGCCGTCGAGGGCTCCGGCCGCCGTCCCCGCTCCGGCCACCACCTCCCGCAACGGCTGCCGTCCGCTGTCCGGGCGGCCGCGCATCACCGCGGACAGGCCCGTCCGGTAGGCCGTGAGCAGCCGGTCGGACCGCGGCTGCGCCGGGCCCTGGCCCAGGGCTTCCGCACAGGCCGCCGCGTCGCCCATCGCCCAGGACGCCTCGACGGCGGCGAGCCGGGCGGCCAGGGCGCGGTGGGCGTCGGCGGGCGCCAGCAACTCGGCGGCCAGGAGCAGCGCTTCGCGGGCGTCGGCGACCGGGCCGTCCTGGAGCGCGAGCCGTCCGCTCACCAGCTGAGCCGCGCCGCGCACGGTGCCGTGCGGGCCCTCGCGATCCGCGCGCGCGAGCAACTCCCGTGCGCGGTGCGGCAGTCCGGCCAGCCGGGCCTGTTCGGCGGCGTCGACCAGGCGCACGGCGCGCAGTCCCGCGTCGGCGGTGAGTTCGGCCGACCGCTCCCGGGCCGCCGAACGCTCCGCGTGTGTGAGTCCGCCGTTCGTCGGCTCCGCCTCCGCCGCGAGCGCGTCACCGAGGCCCGGTGTGGCGGCGCGAGCGGCCGAAGCCCGGTGGAAGAGGACCGGCAGTGCGCGCGGTTCCCCGGTATGGGGATCAGCCGGCAGCCGGCAGCCGGCCCGCCGCGCGCGGCGGCGGGCCGGTGCGACGGTGGCGTAGAGGGTGCGGGCCGGGCGTGGCGCGTCCGGTTGCGGCTCGTGCCCGGGGGCGGGCGGCCGGCCGGGGACGCGGCCCGGGTCCGGCTCGTTCGGCGTGCCCCTCACGGGCGACGGCAATGAACTCCGGGCCGCTGTCCGGAGGAGGCTTCGCGCGGTCGAGTTTCCCGTCACGACCGTCACGTTACTTCCGCGTAAACGACGGCGGAAGCCCCGCGTTCACTTGCGCCGACGGACCCGGAAACCCTGTCTGACCTGGGCGGACAAGGCCTTCGCCGGGACGGCGGCTGGGCAGGCTCCCAGGGCCGCGGGGCAAGGCTTGTGCGCCCGCACAAGCGCGGCGGCGCGCCCCCGGACACACCTGCGGGTGACGGCCGCCGAAAGCGGCGGCCGTCACCCGCGCACGGGTCGGACCGTGCGGGCGGGTCAGGAGGTGTGCGGGCAGTTGCCCTGGTACTGGGCGATCGTCGGGGAGGTCTGCGGCAGCGGGCAGAGGAACTGCTCGTACCGGGTGTCGTCGTCGATGAACCGCTTCAGCCACGCGATGCTGTACTTCGCGATCGTCGTGTTCGCGCTGTTGGGCGTGAAGTGGGTGGCGCCCCTGAGTTCCAGGTACGCCTTGTCGAGCGAGCTCGGCAGACTCGCGTAGAAGGGCTCGGAGTGCGTGGCGACCGGCGCGATCGTGTCACCGTCGGCGCCCACGATCAGGGTCGGCGTCTTGATCTCCGGCCAGGTGGTGTCCAGGTTCCAGGCGGTGAGCGGGATCGCCGCCTGGAGCGAGGGACGGCTCTTCGCGGCCTCCAGTGTGCCGCCGCCGCCCATCGAGTGGCCCATGACACCGAGCCGGCCGCTGTCGATCCTGGTCCGCACGGAACTGCTCCGGGTCAGGTAGTCGAGCGCGGCCAGCAACTGCCGGCCGCGGCTGTCGGGCTGGTCGAGAGTGGTGAGGGTGTCGATGGTGAACACCACGAAACCCTGGGAGGCGAGCCGGGGCCCGAGCCAGGCGATGGACGACTGGTAGGCGGTGTACCCGGGGGCGACGGCGACCGCGCCGAACGTGCCGTCGGCGGTCGAGGTCGGGTAGTAGACCGTGCCGCCGCCGAAGCCGCTCACGGACAGGGCGGAGACGGTGGCCGTGGAGACGGCGTAGGGCCCGGTGGCCGCCTCGATGCTCGCGTTCGAGGGGGCGGGGCCGCGCTCGTACGGATTCGTGGCGGCCTGCGCCGAGAGCGCCCGTGTTCCGGCGACGGCCCGCGCCCCGGTGGCCTGGGCGGCGACGAGGCCGCCCGCGGCCAGGAGCACCGCGAGGCCGGCCCGCACCAGCCGGCTCGTGAGCCGGTGCGGTCGACGGGGGGACGGTTCGGGTCCGCCGGGCGTGGCGGGGAGTACGCGGTTCAGCTGCTGCACGGTCACGGTGGGTGCGTCCTCTCGGTGAGGGAGGACGGGCCCGCGCCGCGGTCGAGGCACCGCACCGGCATGGGGAACCGGAGGACGCGCGCCACGCGACGGCGGGGGTCCGTCTCAATGGTTGCGGTGGCAACTGTCCGCCCAGGACCCGCCCCGTACATCGGCAGAATCACCGGCCTTGGCCAACCACGCCCCCACGCACGAAACACGGCCCGCAGCAGCTTGTCGACGTCCTCGGCGGTGCGGACACCGCCGCCGACCGTCAGC